>NZ_JAMYPY010000006.1:0-318731 GCF_040320605.1 Mesorhizobium sp. M0659 | reverse complement strand
CTTCTACTACGAGAGCCATGACCAACTGCGCCAGCATCTCGCCGATTTCGTCTTAGCCTATAATTTCGGCCGTCGACTGAAGACCCTCAAGGGCCCACGCCCTTTGAATACATCTGCAAAATCTGGACAAAAGAGCCCGAACGATTCAGGCTCGATCCAACCCATCAAACCTTGGGACTAAACATCTAAGGTAAAGCAAAACGCGATGGAGGGATTCCAAAACTACGTTAGTTCCATGGACCGCTACCTCGGGGAACTCGACATCAAGCCGAAACCCATCAAGGACCGAGATGGATCATTCGCTCGCTTCCTTGCTGGCGAACACGCAACCTCACGAACGCCGGATATGTGGAGCGCCACTCGCGACTTGTGACCTTCGCCCCAATGTTCGACGCGTGGCTGGAGCCTCGAGTAGCCAATGAATTCGAAAGGTCCTTCTTCGAAGAACTCGCTTGGAGAGCTCAGGCTCTTCGCCGCGCGAAAATCGTAAGGACGCTTCTCGATGGCATCGATGTGGATGACGGATGGACAGAGGATGGAGATTTGCCCCGAGCCCTCTCAGCCAAGCTGAAAAGGTCGGGTTGGGAGGACGAGGAATGGGAGGCATGATTGCCCTTCGGACTACCTATCAGTTGCGCAGATCGGCCTGGTCTCTCGTCACATCCCACGCTGGGTTGGCCGGCCGCTTTCCTGCATTTCCAGGCAAATGGGACAGTCCCCTCCCGGCCCAAACCAATCATCCGACTTGGCGACGAGTTTCGGCGTTTTTCGACGGTCAGTATGATTTCCGGGGGTTGGAGATTTGTATCGGCCTTTGATGAAGGGCCGCTGTTGGGTTCAAAGTGGATGGTCTCGTTATTGTATGGACAGCAGGCTTGCGGCGTCCCTCGGTTGAGTTCACCCGCGGGTTTTTGCTCTTGAGTTCATCCAGATAATCGGCCCACCACTGCATCATGTTGATGCGCTCCTCCCAGTGCTCTGCCCGGGCATAGGCGCGCCGAACGTCGTTGTTCTCAATGTGGGCCAGCTGCCGCTCTATCGCGTCCGGATGCCACTCGCCGCATTCGTTCAGCAAAGTTGATGCCGTTGCTCGAAAGCCGTGCGCGGTAGCTTCTTCCTTGCCGTAACCCATACGACGCAGTGCGGCGTTTAGCGTATTGTCGGAAATCGGACGCGAAGCCGATCGAACACTAGGAAACAGCAGCGATCCACCACCAGAAATTTCCCTGAGTGAAGTCAGGACGCTGATCGCCTGCTTTGATAGGGGTATGCGGTGCGGCCGTCGCATTTTCATGCGTGCTTCAGGGATGGTCCACACCGAGCTTTCAAAATCGAACTCTTCCCATTCAGCGACGCGAAGCTCCCCGGGGCGGGGAAACAGCAGCGCAATCAGCATCAGGCCGGCCCGGGTTGTAGGCTGTCCTTCAAATGCATCGATCGCCCTCAACAAACCGCCCAAGGCCTTCGGATCGGTAATCGCGGCGCGAGACGTTACCGTCGGACTGATGAGTGCGCCTCTGAGGGCGAAGGTCGGATCTGTCTCGGCGCGTGCGGTCGCGATTGCGTATCGAAACACGCTGCCGATCGTGGAGCGCAGTCGCCTGGCCGACTCGTATCGACCGCGAACCTCCACGCGGCGGAGGGCAGTAAGGATGGTGGCCGGGTCGATCTCCCGAATGCATTTGTCGCCAATTATCGGATAGGCAAAGTCGAGCAGCCATTTGACCTTGCTGATCGTCCGGTCGGCACGTCCCTCCTTCTTTAGTTTGTCAACATATTCGTCCGCGATTGAGCGAAAGGAGTCCTTTGCCGAATCGGCCTTCCGCAAGCTGCGTTCCTTTCCAGGGTCGACGCCAGCTAGCAGAAGCCTTTTAGCGTCATCGCGCGCCTCCCGT
Source organism: Mesorhizobium sp. M0659 (assembly GCF_040320605.1). NCBI lineage: Bacteria > Pseudomonadati > Pseudomonadota > Alphaproteobacteria > Hyphomicrobiales > Phyllobacteriaceae > Mesorhizobium > Mesorhizobium sp. M0659. Next base: position 316,836 of record NZ_JAMYPY010000006.1, on the reverse strand, counting down.
GCCTCGGCGAGAGAGATAAGGGGATAGCTGCCCAGCGCGAGCAGTTTCTGCTTGCCGTCAAAGCGGTAGGCGAGCCGCCAGAGGCGAGAGCCCGTGGGCTGTACCCATAGCTGCAGCCCGCCCCCATCAGATAATTTCACGAGCTTGGAAGCAGGGCGGGCATTTCGACATTTCACGTCGGAGAGGGGCATTCGTCAGGTCTCCCTTGGCTGTTTCGATACCATCAGGATGTCGAATACCAACGGAAATACCATCCCCCCGCCTCGTTGGACCAAATGCTCCTGAAGCGCTCCGTGTCCCGCTTAACCGCGCAATGCGACTGCATAAGACCAACAATTCCAAGCGGTTGCAAAAGCTGCAGCGTAGAAGGTTCGGTGAAAAGGAGTGCCGGGAGAAGGGGGGATGGTGCCCAGAGGCGGATTCGAACCACCGACACGCGGATTTTCAGTCCGCTGCTCTACCAACTGAGCTATCTGGGCCTCGCCGGCAAACGAGACATCGCCTGACCGGATTTCAGGAAAGCGCCGTGGGGCACCCCTTGAAAGCGCGTGGGTTATAGCACGGGAATCCGGCCTGTCCAGCGCCTAAGCGCTGATTTTCCGGGGCAATTGTCGCAGACAATACCGACGCCGGCAAAGCAGCAATTGCGTAAGGTCGGCGAAGTGGAATTGCGCGGCCGGCACCGCCCAAACCCTACTTCGGCTCGTCGCTCTCGTCCTCGTCATCCCGCGCGGTGATGACATAGGCGCCCTTCAGCCAGCGGTTGAGGTCGATGTCCTTGCAGCGCTTAGAGCAGAACGGATAGGTCTCGCGCGCCGACGGCTTGCCGCATTCGGGGCAGGGGCGCTTCGGGCGCAGTGGTGTGACCTTATCGTCCAGGCTCATGGCCGCGCGGTATGCCAGCTGGTGTGGACCTTGAAGCCTTCGCCCGAAAGCAGCGCCACCGTCTCGTAGAGCGGCAGGCCGACAATGTTGGTGTAGGAGCCGACCAGCTTGACGACGAACGAACCGGCGAGACCCTGGACGGCATAGCCGCCGGCCTTGCCGCGCCATTCGCCGGAGGCGACATAGGCGTCGATCTCCTCGCGTGGAAGCCGCTTGAAGCGTACCCTGGATTCAACCAGCCTTTGGCGCAGCTTGCCGCCCGGCGTAATCAGGCAGATGCCGGAATAGACCCGGTGCGAACGGCCCGAAAGCAGTCCAAGGCAATTGGCGGCGTCGTCCAGCGTCTCGGCCTTGGGCAGGATGCGGCGTCCGACCGCGACCACCGTATCGGCGGCCAGCACGAAACTTGGCGCATAGTCTTCCTCGCTTTTCAGCGAGGCCAGCGCCTTCTCGGCCTTTTCCTTCGACAGCCGCTTGGCCAGCGAGCGCGGATGTTCGGCGCGCAGCGGCGTTTCGTCGACATCGGCTGGCAGCACGCGGTCCGGCTCGATGCCGGCCTGTTGCAACAGTTCGATCCGGCGCGGCGAACCAGAGGCAAGCACGAGCTTCTGCAGGATGCTCATCGCGGTTCGCGCCGGACTGTTACTTGAAACGGTAGGTGATGCGGCCCTTGGTCAGGTCATAGGGCGTCATCTCGACCAGGACCTTGTCGCCGGTCAGCACACGGATGCGGTTCTTGCGCATGCGGCCAGCCGTATGGGCGATGATCTCGTGTTCGTTTTCGAGCTTCACCCGGAACATCGCGTTGGGCAACAATTCCGTCACGACACCCGGAAACTCGAGGACTTCTTCCTTCGGCATTCGATACCTTTGCTTGGATTGCAGTTCCGGCGCCCTGGAGCGCCCAGGCCGGAATTTCGGCGGAACCTATATGATAATCGTGCGCTTGTGAACACGCTTAGATCGCGTCATAAGCGACGCGCTCCAAGCTTTCGTTTATGCATGTCGTTATCTCAAAACCGGGACCGCTTTGAGCGACATGCATCAATCCGCCGCGTTTTTTACCTCCGGAAGCAGAAAACGTCGGCTGATGCGCGCTTTCAGCCGTTCCCTCACGTCGCGATAGCTGGCCATGATCTGCTCGCGCCTGCCGCCGACATCGGTCGGATCCGGCATCGGCCAGTATTCGACGTCGACGGCAAGCGAGCGGGTGAGCTCGAGCGCGGCGTGGTGGGCTTCGGGCGCCAGGGTGACGATCAGGTCGAAATAATCGTCCTCGAGATCGTCCATCGAGCGCGGCTGGCGCTCGCCCAGCGTCAGGCCCTCTTCGGCCAGCACCGCGTCGACGAACGGATCGCGCTCGCCCCTGTGCACGCCGGCAGAGGCGACGAAAGTGGCCGGCGGCAGCATGCGCCGCGCCAGCTGCTCGGCCATCGGTGAGCGCACGGCGTTCATGCCGCACAAAAACAGGATCGAGCGGGGCGCCCCAGTCAGGTCTAACCCCGCCAGTGCAGCACGCAGACCAGCGTGAACAGCCGCCGCGCCGTGTCGAAGTCGATGTCGATCTTGCCGGCCAGCCGGTCCATCAACGTCTGCGAGCCTTCATTGTGCAGGCCGCGCCGGCCCATGTCGATCGCCTCGATATGGCTCGGCGTCGAGGAGCGGATGGCGTCGTAATAGCTTTCGCAGATCAGGTAGTAGTCCTTGACGATGCGCCTGAGCGGCGTCAGCGACAGGATATGGGTGACGACATCAGCACCATCCTCGCGGGCGACCGCAAACACCAGCCGGGATTCGGCCAGCGAGAGCTTCAGCCGATAAGGCCCGGCGCCGTCATCATTGACCGGCTGAAAGCTGTTTTCTTCGATCAGGTCGAAGATCGCTACCGCGCGCTCATGTTCGACATCGGGCGTCGAACGGCCGATCGACTCGTCGAGCTCGACATCGATCAGCCTTGCGCGGGTTTGATCGCCGTCCGCCATCGCCGCCTACATGTTCAGCCGGATGGCGACGGAGCGGCCATGCGCGTCGAGGCCTTCCGCCTTGGCCAGCGCAATCGCCGCCGGCGCAAGTGCTCTCAGCTGCTCCGGCCCGAGCTTCAGGATCGAGGTGCGCTTGACGAAATCGAGCACCGACAGGCCCGAAGAGAAGCGCGCCGAACGCGCCGTCGGCAGCACGTGGTTGGAGCCGCCGACATAGTCGCCGATGACTTCGGGCGTATGGCGTCCCAGAAACACAGCACCCGCATTGCGCATCCTGGCCAGGAAGCCTTCGGCATCGTCGATGGCGAGTTCCACATGTTCGGCGGCGATGCGGTCGACCAGCGGCAGCGCGGCTTCGATGGTCTCCACCAGGATCACCGCGCCGAAATCGCGCCAGCTGGCAGCCGCCGTCTCGGCGCGCGGCAGGCTCAGCAATTGGCGCTCGACCGCCTGTTCGACGGCCTTGCCGAAGGCCGGATCGTTGGTGATCAGGATCGATTGCGCCGACACGTCATGCTCGGCCTGAGCGAGAAGATCAGCGGCAATCCAGTCGGGATCGTTGCTGCCGTCGGCCACGACCAGCACTTCAGACGGTCCGGCGATCATGTCGATGCCGACCGTGCCGAACACCTGGCGCTTGGCGGCGGCGACATAGGCATTGCCGGGCCCGACGATCTTGGCGACCGGCCGGATCGTCTGCGTGCCATAGGCAAGGGCGGCAATCGCCTGCGCGCCGCCGACGCGGTAGATCTCCGAAACGCCTGATATATCGGCGGCCACCAGCACCAGCGGATTGATGATGCCGCCCGGCGCCGGCACGACGATGACGATGCGCTCGACGCCTGCCACCCTGGCCGGCACGGCGTTCATCAGCACCGAGCTTGGATAGCTCGCCGTGCCGCCCGGCACATAGAGCCCGACCGCCTCGATCGCCGTCCAGCGCGAACCCAACTCGACCCCGGCGGCATCGGTATAGCGATCGTCCTTGGGCATTTGTCGCTCGTGATGGGATCGGATGCGGTCGCGCGCGAACTTGAGCGCATCGACCGTCTGCGGATCGGCGTCTTTGTAGGCCTGCGCGATGTCGTCCTTCGACACGGCGATGCCGAGACTATTGAGGTCGGCCTTGTCGAATTTCAGCGTGTAGTCGACCAGGGCAGCGTCGCCCTCGGCACGAACCCGCGCAATGATGGCGCGCACGGCAGTGTCGACGTCCTCCGATACCTCCCGCTTGGTGGTCAGGAAGGCGGCGAAACGCTGCTCGAAACCGGCATCGGACTGGATAAGCGTAATGGCCATCGGCTGCGTCTAGATCGTGATGAGACTTGGTTGAAATCTCATCACGATCTAACCCTTTGTTGGAGCATGATCTCTGGACAAACGATTCCCGTTTTGTCCAACAAAAACCGGCACCCACTTTTTGGGATCATGCTCTACACCCTGTGCACCGGACGCGAGGTCGCTTCCCAGGCGCCGCCTATGTCGGCAAGCCGCGCCTCGACGCATTCGACGTCGAGCATGATCGCGCCGCCGCCGGAAAAGACCAATTCGACGATGCCGGCCGGCTTGCTGATTTCGATAAAGCTGATTGCCAGAAGCGACAGCACCTCGGCCGGCCGATCGCGGGCAATGCCGCTGGTCTTGGCGCCGAGCACGCGGTCGAAATGCAACACCGCCTGGCGCCGCTCATTGTGCTGGCTGAACAGCCCGGACTTCGCCTCCCAGACGAAGCGGTTCATGGTCAATATGAAACGCTTGGCCGAAGGCAGGTATTCGAGATCCGAGACCTTCATCACGGCGTCCTGGACGTGAGCCGAGACGATGCTCAGATCCTGATCGTCGAGCGCAATGAGTTTGAGGGCTGCCATGCCGAATGCACACCTGAAAGTTGGTTTCAGCCTTCTGTTAGGCGGTCTTTCCGGTCGGTGCAACCGCGACACAAATTCACCCCGAGGCTAGCGCCTCGGGTTTGAAGTGTTGGCGGTGAATGGAGGCAGCACCAGACGCCTGTCTGTCTGAAGCAACTGCCGTGCGGTCAAGCCGAAATCCGCTCGATCACCGCGCCGCAATTGGAGAGCTTTTCTTCCAGCCGCTCAAAACCGCGGTCGAGGTGGTAGACGCGGTTGACCGTCGTTTCGCCTTCGGCCGCCAGACCGGCGATGACCAGCGACACCGAGGCGCGCAGATCGGTCGCCATGACGGGTGCGCCCTTCAGCTTGGCGACGCCGTCGACGATCGCCGTTTGGCCGGACAGCGTGATGTGGGCGCCGAGCCGGGCCAGTTCCTGCACATGCATGAAGCGGTTTTCAAAGATGGTCTCGGTGATGCGCGACTTGCCCTTGGCCATGGTCATCAGGCCCATGAACTGCGCCTGCAGATCGGTCGGGAAGGCCGGAAAGGGCGCCGTCGTGACGTCGACCGGCGAAATGCCGGCGCCGTTGCGCTTAACGCGAATGCCGGAGTTGGTCGGCGTGATCTCGGTACCGGTCTGGGCAATCACATCCAACGCGGTCTGTAGCAGCTCGGGGCGGGCGCCTTCGAGCACGACATCGCCGCCGGTCATGGCCACAGCCATGGCATAGGTCCCGGTCTCGATGCGGTCGGGGATGACGCGCACGCGCGCGCCCGACAGCGATTCGACGCCATCGATGGTGATGGTTGGAGTGCCGGCGCCGGAAATTTTTGCGCCCATGGCGTTGAGGCATTCGGCGAGGTTGACGATTTCGGGCTCGCAGGCGCCGTTTTCCAGCACCGTCTCGCCCTTGGCGAGCGCCGCCGCCATCATCAGCACATGGGTGGCGCCGACGGAGACTTTCGGGAACACATAGCGATTGCCGACGAGGCGGCCGTTCCTGGTCTTGGCCAGCACATAACCAGTGTCGACATCGATGTCGGCGCCCAGCGCCTGCAGGCCTTCAAGGAACAGGTCGACCGGCCGCGTGCCGATGGCGCAACCGCCGGGAAGCGACACTTTCGCCTCGCCCATGCGGGCCAGCAGCGGGCCGATCACCCAGAACGATGCCCGCATCTTCGACACCAGCTCGTAAGGCGCGGTGGTGTCGACGATGTTGCGGGCCGAGAAATTGATGGTGCGCGAATAGCCCTCATTCTGCTTCTCGCGGCGGCCGTTGACCGAATAGTCGACGCCGTGATTGCCGAGAATGCGGATCAGCTGCTCTACATCGGCCAGATGCGGCACGTTTTCCAGCGTCAGCGTGTCGTCGGTGAGCAGCGAGGCGATCATCAGCGGCAAAGCGGCGTTTTTCGCGCCCGAAATCGGAATGCTTCCGGCGAGCTTGTTGCCGCCGACAATTCTGATGCGATCCATGAGAGAATGTCCCCTCGGCCCGAAAGGCCGGTTTTCGTCAGTTTGCGTATCGGCCCGTCTAGACCATTGGCCGGCTTGGTTCAAGAAATAGGATTTCTGAGCCCCTTTGGCCAAGGTGACCGGCCAGTGTGGCTGATATCGGTCAGTCCTTGTGCATTTTTTCAGCAGCCGGCAGTCCTTCGGGCCGCTGGTCAGGATCACCGGTGCGCCGCGAGCGCGCTTGCGTCTTGCGCTTCATGAGATTGGCGCGCAGCTGCTCGGCCAGACGGTCCTTGCGGTCAGTCCCGTCCTTTTTTTCCGGATCAGCCTTTTTCGGTGGAATTGTCTTCTCGTCCATCGTTCCGTCCCGCCCGCAACTGGCAGGGCCTGCCGTTCAAGGGATAGCTAGCATTGTGGCGCCGCCATGTCAGCGAAACTTGTCTGGCAAAGCCTTTCACAGACGCCTTGCGCTTGCCGGTTCTATATGGCAGAAGCCCCGCCATCAGCGGCTGCGGTAGCTCAGTGGTAGAGCACTCCCTTGGTAAGGGAGAGGTCGAGAGTTCAATCCTCTCTCGCAGCACCAGATCATTCCTTTGATTTTAAAAAGATGCAGTCGCGAAGTCGGGGTCTCGTTGCGGACCAAAAAAGCCGGCTGACGCAAAAGTGCCAATCCCGCGCATCCAACCGTGGCCACCTCGCCCGGAAACATTGAGAGAAAGAGGCTCTACGGGGCCGGACGACTGCTCAACAAGTCCGGACCTGTCAACTCATGAACAGGCCGGACTGGCCGTATCCGGCATGCTGAACACTACCGCTCGCACGCTGAAAGCCAGCCGCCTCGTACGCATATCCATGACAAGAACACAGCTCGCCCAAGGACTTGCCATCGGCCGGCCATCATGATGCCATCTCGCTTGCGGAAGATAGCGTCGGGTTTTGGGGTAGAGAATGCTCTTTGGGCGAACAGCAGGTGCGACAGGGCGCATGTGCGCGGCACTTGCCGCGGCACTGGTGTGCCTATGCGCGTTTGGCCCCGCTTTGGCTGAAGAGCCGAAGGCGCTGAAAGGCGTCGCGCTCATCATCGGTCAGTCCGACTACCAGCATGTCGGCAAACTGCCCAATCCGGAAAACGACGCCCGCGCCATCGAGGAGATGTTCGACAAGCTCGGCTTCGAGACAAATGTCGCCACCAATCGCGACGCACGCAAATTGCGGCGCGATCTCGAAGGCTTCGTCGACGATGCCGAGGGCGCCGATGTCGCCATCATCTACTATTCCGGCCACGGCATCGAAGCCGGCGGCGAGAATTATCTGGTCCCTGTCGATGCCGTTATTTCGGCACTCGACAATGCCGGCGAAAAGTTGGTGCCGCTGTCGTCCATCGTCGCCGAACTGAAGGCCAAGGTGCCGGTCACCATCGTTCTGCTGGACGCCTGCCGCAACGATCCGTTCCCGCCGGGCACGCTCTTGAAGCTGGCGCCGGGCGACGAAGGCAAGCCGATCGGCGCCGGCGGTCTCGGCGAAACGCGGGGCGTGGTTTCCCTGAAAGGCGGCGCCGAGGCCAAGGGCTCGGTCGACGACAGCCTCGGCCAGGTCATGGCCTTTGCCGCCGAGCCCGGCAAGGTTGCGCTGGACGGTCCGGCCGATGGCAACAGCCCCTATGCGGCAGCGATCCTGCGCCACATCGACACGATGGGCGGCGAGGAATTCGGCACCGTTCTGCGCATGATCGGCGAGGAGGTCTATCTCAAGACCAATGGCCAGCAGCGGCCCTGGGTCAATGAGAGCCTGCGCCGGCTGCTCTATTTCGGTACCCCCGCCGAGGCGCCGAAAGGCGACGAGGGGGAAATCCTAAGGGAGCGGCGCCAGCTCCTGCTGACCATCTCGACGCTACCCGATCCGGAGCGCCGCCAGATCGAAACCATAGCGCGTGACGGCAAGGTGCCGATGGATGGGCTCTACGCCATGCTGAAGGCGCTCGGGGTCGACATACCCAAGGATCCGGCCGAACTCGACAAATTGCTGCGCGGCCAGACCGAGCGGCTGAAACAGGTGCTGGCCGAGCAGGCCGCGCTGAAGAGCCAGGACCCGGAGATCGTCAGGCTGACCGGGCTCGCCGAACAGGCGGTACGGGAGGGCGCGCTCGAGGCCGCCAAAAAATTCCACGAGCAGGCCAAGGCGCGCGTCGGCGAACTGTCAACGACTGTCGATCAGGCGGAGGCCGACATCAAGGCACGGCGGCAGGAGTTTGCGGAGGTTTTCGCCAGCAGTGCGCAAACCTATGAACTGTCCTTTGACTATCTGAAGGCGGCTCAAGATTACGCCAAGGCCTATGACGAGGTAGAAAAATGGAGCGACGAGGACGCCTGGACCTACAAGTCAGCGGAAGCCGAGGCGCTCTCCGCGCACGGCTCTTTTTCGGGCGACAACGCCTTTCTGCTCCAGGCCGTCGCGGCCTATGAAAAGAGCCTGACTTATGTGACGCGCGAAAACGCGCCGATCCGCTGGTCGGCCACCGAAAACAATATCGCAATCACTCTGTCGACACTGGGCGAGCGCGAGGCCGGCCGCGACAATCTCGACAAGTCGGCAGCCGCCTTTGAGCAAGCGCTGAGCGTCTACACGCGCGACGGCTATCCGGACGACTGGGCCAGGACTTTCGGCAATCTAGGCGCGGTCTACTGGCAGCTCGGCCGGCGCGAGAACGGCACCGCGCTGCTCGAAAAGGCGGTCGCCGCCTTCCGCTCGGTGCTTGAGGTTCAGGGGTCGAAAAAACTACCACTCGAATGGGCGGCGACCGAGAACAATCTCGGCGTTGTGCTGTCCGAACTGGGCGAGCGCGAGCCGACGAGCGACAGCTTTCGCGCAGCGATATCGGCGCATCGCGCCGCGCTGACAGAATATCGCCGGGATCGCGTACCGCTCGACTGGGCATTGAGCCAGATCAATCTGGGTGTCGTTCTGGCGAGCCTCGGCGCGCGCGAAAAGGATGTACCGACGCTTGAGCAATCGGTCGCGGCCTTCCAGGCGGCGGCTGAGGAGATGACCAGGGAACGCGCGCCGGCGCAATGGGCGACGATCCAGAACAATTTGAGCACCGCATTCGAGTCGATCGGCGAGATCAACGGCGATATCGCCGCGTTGCAGCGCGCGCGGGAGGCGGCGGAGGCAGCGCTTTCGGTTCGGACGCGCGAGCACGCCGCGGCGAGCTGGGCGAACGGCCAGCTGACGCTGGGCAACGCCTTGCAGCGCCTCGGCGCCAAGCAGAAGAACAAGGAACTGCTGCTGCAGGCAGCCACCGCGTACCAGGCCGCTCTGTCCGAATATCCGCGTGAGAAACTGCCGCTTGACTGGGCTTCGCTGCAGCAGAATCTGGGATCGGTCAACGACACGCTCGGCGATCTCGATACGGGAACCGATTACTACATTCAGGCGGTGACCGCGTATCGTCAGGCATGGGAGGTCTATACCGCAACCGCCGCGCCGGGCGAGTTCGCTTCGATTGGTTACAGCCTTGCAGGCACGCTATCGAACTGGGGCGAACGCGCGGGGGACATCTCGACCCTGCGGCAGGCGATCGATGTCTACGGTCAGGTGCTCAGGGTTCGCACCCGCGACAAGGACCCAGCCAATTGGGCCAAGACGGAATTCCGCCTCGGCTGCGCGTTGATGATGTCAGGCAAGCTGGCCTCTGACGATCAACTGCTGCAGCAATCGGTCGACGCGCTGCGGGCGGCGCTCGACGGGCAGACGAAAGGCGGTGATGTCACGGAGATCGGCCAGACGCGGCGCGTGCTCGGCCAGACCCTGTCGATCCTGGGCGACGATACATCCAACCTGGACTTGCTGGCGCAAGCAGCCGACATGCTGGAAGCCGCGCTCCCCGCCTACTCCAAGGACGCCGACCCGGAGGAGTGGGCCAATATCAATTACGACCTCGGCTTTGCCGTCTACAGCCAGGGCCGGATTGGTGGCGACGCCACGTTCTACGCCAAGGCCGTGCAGAGCTTCGAGACGGCAGCGCGGATCTACGACGGTTTTCCCAACCGCATGCAATGGGCGCGCACCAAGGGCGATATCGGCAATGCCTTGTTGATGGCCGCGGACGGCAAGGACGTCGAGTTGCTCACCCGCGCGATTGCCGCCTATGACGCAGCGCTCAGCGTGGTAACGCGCGAGAATGCGCTGGCTGTCTGGGAGAACAATCAGAACAATCTCGCCGGCGGGCTGTCGAGTCTTGGTTACTGGGCGAACGATGTCGGCAAGCTGAAACGAGCCGCTCAGATCTACCGCGACCTCGCCACGGTGCGAACGATCGCCCGCGATCCCGATCTCTGGATCACCAACCAGACCAGTCTCGCGCAGACGCTGAGCATGATCGCGGCCCGCGAGCCTTCGGCTGAATTGTACGAGGAGGCGATTGTCGTCAACCGGGCGCTTGCCGAGCAGCTCGGTCGCGACCGCGATCCCGAACGTTGGGCCAATGCGCGCAACGAGATGGGCTATGCCTTGACCATGGCCGGCCGCGCCGAAAACAATGTCGCGCATTTCGAGGAGGCGGTGTTGGTCCTGCGCGAGGCGATCGTGGTGCAAAAGAAGATCAATTCGGTGCCGGCTGTCGCCTTCACGCAGGACAGCCTGTGCGACGTGCTGGCCGACCTGGGCGCCGCCCGCAAGGACAAGGCGATGGCACAGGAAGCGATCGCCGCCTGCCAGGACGCGCTCGTCATCTTCCGTGACAAGAAGATGGACGATCTCGCCGCCGGTTCCGAAAAGAACCTCGCCGAGGCACAGGCGTTGCTGGCCGAGTTGCATTAATCCGAGCCCGCGCTCCCGGATGCGGGCGAATGGTGGGCACGCCAGCGTTCACGCTGTTGCGCAAGCAGATGTCACCGGCTCGCCATGGCATGACAGAGATGCGATGTGGCAGTATCGGCTTGTGCGCCGGTCGCCACCCGTCATTCAGGACGACAGGTAATCATATTCCGTTGGAGCGCCAGATGACCCTATTCACCCGCCGCGGGCTTCTGAAAACGGCTGCGGTTGCCGGCGGTGGCGGCGTCGGGCTGGCAGCAATGACCAGGCTCAGCGGTTGGGCAGCTGTCACACCTGAGCCGGTGGTGCTCAAGACGGCAAAGATCCAGGCCAGGTTCATGGATGCGGGCGAGACCCGGGATGTCCTGACGTATGGTGAATCAGGCATGCCGCCGGTGCTCAGGATGAAAAAGGGCGAGCCCTTTGCCGCGCGTCTCGTCAACGCCATCGACGACCCGACGACCATCCATTGGCACGGCATTCGCGTTCCAAACAAGATGGACGGCGTCCCCTTCCTGGTTCAGCCCTACGTCTACACCGGCGATCATTTCGACTACGCCTTCACGCCGCCCGACGCCGGCACGTTCTGGTATCACCCGCATTGCAACACGCTGGAGCAGATGGGCCATGGCCTCACCGGCGTGATCGTGGTCGAACACCCCAACGATCCCAAATTCGACGCCGAGGCAATCGTCAATCTGCGCGACTGGCGCCTCGGCGACGACGCGCAGTTCATCCAGCAATTCCGGCCGCGCGATGCCGCAAAAACCGGAACCTATGGCACGGTGCGCACCGCCAACTGGCTCGACCAGCCGCAATTCGACGCGCCGGCCGGCGGGTTGGTGCGGATGCGGGTCGCCATCACCGATGTCACCCGCATCTACGCCTTTCGCGTCGAGGGTGCGGAGGCCGCGGTCATCGCGCTCGACGGCAATCCGGTGCCGCAGCGTTTTGCGCCCGATGCCTTGCTGCTCGGACCGGGGCAGCGCATGGAGCTCGCCATCCGCATGCCTGACCAGGAGGGCGCGATCGTCAGCCTGGGCGACATCAGGGGCACCAAACCCAAGGTCCTCGCCACCTTGCGCGCTACCGGAAGCTCGCTTAAGCGCGACCTGCGCGACCTCGCACCGCTGGAAGCGAACCCGGTGCCGGAGGTGGATCTCGCCAGCGCGAAACACATCGCGCTCTCGCTCAGCGCCACCGCGGAAAACGTGCCGAGCGACAGCATATGTGGCACGCTCGGCTACTCCTTCTGGGCCATCAACAAGGTGCCGTGGCCCGGCGACACGCCGGACCCGACCGCGCCTTTGGCCGAGCTGAAGCTCGGCCAAAGCTATGTCATCGACCTGGAAAACCTGACGCCGCAATCGCATCCCATGCATCTGCACGGCATGAGCTTCAAGGTGCTGTCGTCTTCGACGCGCCAGGTTCAGCCGGTCATCTCCGACACCTATCTCATGCAGCCCAACGAGAAGGTTCAGCTTGGTTTCGTCGCTGACAATCCCGGCGACTGGCTGCTGCACTGCCACATCATCGAACATCAGAAAACCGGCATGACGAGCTATATCAGGGTGGTTTGACGCCGAGGCGGGTCAATCAGCCTCTACCGGGGTTGGCCTCACCTGCCGGGCCTGTTGTCGGAGAAATTGCCGCCGTCCGCTGGTTTCGTTGGCGAAGCGGGGCCGTTCCCTGCTATTCCCGCCTGCAATCAAGAAGCCGTGGACACGCTTGCATGACCAATGTCGCCCTGACCGGACTGGCCCGCGATCTCGCCAGGCGCGCCGCCGAGGGCCGCCCGGTGCGCATTGGCGTCATCGGCTCCGGCGAAATGGGCACCGACCTGGTCACGCAAGGCATGCTGATGCCCGGTATCGAGATCTGCGCCATCTCGACGCGGCGTCCGCACACGGCGCGTGACGCCATCCGCATCGCCTATGGCGACGAGGCGATGGCGGTCGAGGCCGACATGGGTTCGAAAGTAACCGCGGCGATCGAGGCCGGGAAAATCGCCATCACCTCGAACGAGATGCTGGTCACCAATCCGCTGATCGACGTCGTGATCGACGCCACCGGCAAGCCTGGTGTCGCCGCCGATTTCGACTTGAAGGCGATGGAGCACGGCAAGCACCTGGTGATGATGAATGTCGAGGCCGACGTCACGATCGGCTGCTACCTCAAGCAGCAGGCAGACCGGCTCGGCGTCGTCTATTCGGTCGGCGCCGGCGACGAGCCGTCGAGCTGCATGGAGCTGATCGAGTTTGCCTCCGCGCTCGGCTACACCATCGTCTCGGCTGGCAAGGGCAAGAACAACCCGCTCAACCACGATGCCGTTCCGGATGACTATCGCGAGGAAGCCCTTCGCCGCAACATGAACCCGCGCATGCTGGTCGAGTTCGTCGACGGCTCGAAAACCATGGTCGAGATGTGCGCCATCGCCAACGCCACCGGGCTGGTCCCAGACGTTCCCGGCATGCACGGCCCAAAGGCCGACCGCGATCAGCTGGCCAAGGTGCTCATCCCGAAGGCGGATGGCGGCATCCTGTCGAAGAAGGGCGTTGTCGACTACACCATCGGCAAGGGCGTGGCGCCCGGCGTGTTCGTCATCGTCGAGGCGACGCATCCGCGCATCGTCGAGCGCATGGACGACCTGCACATAGGCCACGGCCCCTACTACAGCTTCTTCCGGCCGTATCATCTGACCTCGCTGGAAGTGCCGCTGACGGCGGCCCGTATCATGCTCTACGGCCGCCCCGACATGGTGCCGCTGCCGAAGCCGGTGGCCGAAGTCTGCGCGGTGGCCAAGCGCGATCTCGCCACGGGCGAGACCTTCGATGCCATCGGCGAGACTTGCTACCGCTCCTGGACCATGACCGTCGAAGAGGCGCGCGCCAATCTGGCAGTGCCGGTCGGCCTGCTCGAAGGCGGCAAGGTGCTGAAACCGGTGAGGAAGGGCGAACTGCTCACCGCCGACAATGCTACGCCCGACCGCACTACCAGGCTGTTCGCTTTGCGTAAGCTGCAGGATGATATGCTCTACGGGGCTGAGATGGCATGAACAGGCCAGCTCTCTGGCTTTGTCATGACAAGATCACTATATTGTAGTGACAGCGAACGGAGGCTTCCAGAATGAATCTCCAGATCAGAGACCCGCGCGCCCGTGACCTCGCCCGGCAGCTTGCCGAAAAGCCAAAGATTTCATTGACCGAAGCGGTGATCGAAGCGCTCGAATCCGAACTTCAGCGCGAACGTGAACAGGTTCCGCTGGCTGAGCGGCTGGCCGCCATATCGAACGATCTGAAGGCCAAGGCGGGAGGCGGCGGCAGGGATTTGACTAGGGATGAGATCGACGAGATGTGGGGACATTCCTGATGTTCATCGACACCTCGGTGGTGATCGCTGTCCTCGCCGGAGAGGAAGACGCCGCCGATTGGAGCCGCCGGATCGGGCAGGCCTCGATACGGATCACATCTCCGCTGGTCGTGCTCGAAGCGGCGATGCGGCTTTCATCGAAGTTGGTGGTGGAGCCGCTCTTCGCCGAAAAGGCGATAGAGGACTTCCTGCGTGAGGCCGAGATCGAGGTGGTTCCGATCGAAATCGGTGATGCCAAGCTCGCGATCCAGGCTTTTTCGAACTATGGAAAAGGTCGCGGCCACCCGGCTCAGCTCAATCTCGCTGACTGCCTGTCATATACCTCGGCAAAAAGCTGTGGGATGCCCTTGCTCTACAAAGGGAAAGACTTTTCCCACACCGATCTGGCCTGATCCTACTGCCCCAGTTCCACGATTCGGCCAGCAGCTTCGTCAGCCGCTCCCGCCCAGCAGGCCAAATGCTGCCGCGCTCGCGCCATGGGCTGTTGACCTGCTCGCGCAACACGCCTGATCATTGCGCTCGTGCTGACGACGCAGACCATCGGCTGCCATTGTATGATCCATTCATATAGTCTGTCTTTTTGATCCGGGTTTTTCAAACGATGCCGAGATGCCAATCTCCGAACGATCAGTTGAACCCCATTGAGGTTGAAATCTTGCAAACCATTTGGACAAGACGCGAAACAATGAAAACCCTTCTGGCAACGGGCATGGTTGCCATGCTTCAGCCTCTGGCTTTTGCAGCCAAGGCCGTCGCCAAGCTGGAATGGACCTATTTTCAGGCTGACGAGAAGGGTTTCCGCCGCACGCCGGTGCTGCTGACCGGTGAGAAGGAAGCCATCCTCCTCGATGGCGGATTTACGCTGTCGGATGGCCGTGCGGTCGCGGATGCGATAATCAAGGCGACGGGCAAGACTCTGACCACGATCTACGTCAGCTGCAGCGACCCTGACTATTATTTCGGCCTGCGTCCCGTCGCGGATGAATTCCCCGGCGCCAAGATCATCGCGGCCGCTGCGACGGTGGCTGCCATCAAAGCCAATGTGCAAGCCAAGCTGGATGTCTGGGGCCCGCAGCTCAAGGACAATGGACCGAAGGTCCTGGCGGATGTCGTCATTCCCGAGGCATCCGATATCACCTCACTTGAAATCGAAGGAAACAAGATCGAGATCGTCACCGTCGCCGATCTGAAAGACCGGCGGTATCTCTGGGTGCCCAGCCTTGAAGCGGTGTTCGGCGGCGTGCTGATCTCGTCCGGCGTACATGTCTGGGTTGCCGACGAGCCAACCGTAGACGACCGCAAGAAATGGATTGCCGCGCTCAGCGAAATCGCGTCCCGCAAACCCAACATCGTGGTGCCGTCCCATCAGGTAGCCGGTGCACCGGACGGTCTGGCGGCCGTGGAATTCACCCGCGCCTACCTCGAAGCTTTCAATAAGGAAGCCGAAAAAGCGAAATCCAGCGTCGAGCTGATTGCAGCGATGAAGCGGCGCTATCCCGATCTTCTTGACGTCTCGTCCCTGGAACTGGGCGCAAAGGTCGCCAAGGGTGAGATGAAGTGGGGCTGATACGGCCCCGCGAGCGTCTCGGCTACTTCCCCAATTCCACCGACCGCAGCCGCGCGGCTTCCACCGCCTCGGTCAGCAGCTTCGTCAGCCGGTCTTCGCCCATCAGCACGGCAAGGGCGGCTGCCGTGGTTCCGTTGGGGCTGGTCACCTGCTGGCGCAGGACGCCGGGCTCCTCGCCGCTTTCGGCAGCGAGTGCAGCAGCGCCATAGACGGTCTGCATGGCAAGCAGCCTGGCGGTCTCGGTCGGCAGCCCGGCCTTCTCGGCTGCAACCGTAAGCGCCTCGATGAAATGGAAGATGTAGGCCGGACCGGACCCCGAAACCGCCGTCACCGCGTCCATCAGGCCTTCGTCGTCGATCGTCGTCACCACACCGCTCGCCGACAGCAGCTCGGCAACGAAACGCCTGATGTCGTCGGTCACCAGCGGGTTGGAATAGACCACCATCATGCCCTTGCCGATCGCGGCCGGCGTGTTGGGCATGCAGCGGATAACAGGCGCGAGATGGCCGAGTATGTGCTCGAAGGTGGCGACCGGCGTGCCCGCGGCGATGCTGACGAAGGTAGTCCTGCCGTCGCCGAAGCGCTTATAGGCGGCGGTGACGTCGCGGATCACCTGCGGCTTGACGGCGATGACGACGAGGTCGGGCTCTGCGTCGGCGGGGATCCCGTTCGCGTCCGCGGCGACACTGCAACCGAGGTGCTCGGCGCGCTTGCGCAATTCGGCATTGGGCTCGACCACGAACACGGCTTGCGGGGCAAGCTTGCCGGATTTCAGCCAGCCCGCAAGCATGGCGTAACCCATATTGCCGCAACCGGCGAGAACAAGCCTGATCGTCATTGAGAGCCCTCCGAGACAAGGGTTCTCCTTAGACGCTAGCGGGCAGACGGGAAAGCCCCTCAAGGGGTGCTGGATCAGGCCAGCCGGTCAAGGTCGCCGGCGCACCGCGATCGGCCGCAGCGACACTTGCCGCAAGCCAAGCACGCCGAGCACGAAGAACAGCCACACCGGGTCGCCGCGATGGAAGAAGAAGCTTTCCAGGAACGCGTTCAGCGCCGTGAACAGCACCACCATCATGAAGAAGTCACCCAGATAGATGTTCTCCTTGCGCGGCGGGATGCGCATGTAGTCGCGCAGCGGCGCGATCAGGAAAGTGTAGACGGCAACGCACAGCGCCGGGATGCCCATCAGCACCGCAATGTCGAGATAGCCGTCATGGCCATGCACGATGGTCCGGATGTCCCAGGCCCGGTCGAAAGGCTGGTCCTGGCTCAGCAGCAGCGGCGTGCCCCAGAAGCTTTCATAGCCGTAGCCGGTCCAGGGCTTCTTCGCCAGCATCTCGCCGGAGAACTCCCACAGCGTCGCGCGCCCGGTATAGGTGAGGTCGGGGAAATAGGTGGCCGCCAGCTCTTTCACCGGCGGGATGAAGACGATGCCTAAGGTACCGATGGCCGTCGCAATGATCGCCAGTGCAAACAGGATCGGCGTGCCGAACCGCATGCCGATCAGGCCCGGCAGCACGACGATCAGGATCGAGAACGGCACCAGGCCGGCCGTCGTCTTGGATCCGGTGTGCAGCATGAAGATCATCGCCGCGCCGAAGATCGCCACGCCCCAGAATTTCTGGCCGCGCCGGAAGAGATAGAGGCCGGCGAAGCTGAAGCAGGCCATGATTGGTCCGGCAATGTTCTTGTGGGCGAACACACCACGCCACAGGCCGGCATGTTCGGGCTCCTGCGAATCGGCCGTATGCAGGGCCTCATGCGGAAAGACGATGAGGCCGATATAGGACAGGCCGATAACGACGATCGCGCAGAATATGATGACTTTCGAAAAACTGTCGGCATCGCGCGGCAGCACCAGGACCGTCGCTATCGTCAGAACGCCAAGCAGCGTGAAGAAGGCCGCGCGCATGGCCGAGGACGGGTCGGTCGCGTTGATGACCGAAAGCATGAAAAAGCCGAGCATCAGAATCCAGGACGGGCTGAGCAGCGAGCGCACCACCTTGGGGTCGGCGAACGTCAGCAGTGAGAAGATCGAAATGGCGCCGAGCGAACTGAAGCCGAGCTGGTTGACGATGTCGCCGCCGTCGCCGATCAGTTCCGCGCCTGCCGGCTGAAACGGCCGGAACGACACGATGACGACGGCAAATAACAGCGCGGCAATCGCCGTCGCCACGCCGTCGCGGGTGACGATGCCGCCCAGCAGCAGCTCGTCAGTTCTTCTCAGGCTGCCTGTATTGCTCATTGGCGTATCCGAATTCGGCAAGCACGCGGCCGAGCGAGACATAGACGGGGTAAAGCGCCGTCGACAGCGATCCTGTCCGCGCCAATTTGATTGCGCCGCGCACGGGCGAGGCTATCAGCAGCGCCAGGCTTTTTGCAAACACCTTGGCGCCGGCGAATGGCGTGCCGGCGCGCTTCTTCTTTTCGACCAGCGTCGAGATTACACCGTTGCGTAAGGATCGGGCGCGGATCCAGTCAGCCTCGACGCGCCGGGCCGGAACGCCTTCGCGCACCTTTGCCTCGGCGCACCAGCCAAGCACGAAACCTTTCTGCGCCGAGCGGCTGAGGAAGTCGGAATCGCCGCCGCCCATGAAGTTGAACCGCAGGTCGAGGAAGGGTGGCCCCATGATGGTGAGCACATTGCGCCCGACCAGAAGGTTGCCCGAGGAATAGAGTGCGGCCACGCGCCCGGTCTGGCGATAGGGCGGCGCAAACACCGGGTGCTCGGCCCATTTGGCGTGAGCAGGATCGGTAAACACCGGCACTTGCGGGCCACCGACAATGTCGGCGCCAAGCGTCTCCGCCGTCCTGCACATGCGCTCCAGCCAGTCCGCGTCGGCGATCTCGTCATCGTCGATGACCAGCAGGTGGCGGAAATCCGGAAAATGCAGGATCGCCGTCTGCCAGCCAGCATTGTAGGCACTGCAATTGCCCCGCTCATGCGCGATGATGACCATGCCCTTCATATCGTCGCGTTCGAACAGCGGCACGGCCGCCTGGGCGCCCTCACGCGCCTCGGCCTCGTTTTCGATGACGATGACGGCGAAGCGCCGGCTGGTTTGCTGTGCCTTGAGCGACGCCAGCGTTTCGAGCAGCAGTTGCGGCCGCTTGAAGGTCGGCAGCGTGACGACGGCTTCCATCGTCTCTGCGGCGAGCCCCGGAGAGCGTCCCGCAATCGATACCGAACCGTCCGATGGCAAAGGGATCATCCGCTCCAGCCGCATGTTTTGAATCTGGCTTTCGATAACACCGCGACGATAACGTTTCGTTAATCACCTTTCGCAGCGGCGCCTGCCGGTCCGCGCCTTTCAGCCGTTGCGTTGCGTGATTTAATCAAGGGTTCACCCAGCTTTGCTAGTGGCTGACGCCTGGATAGGTGAGATGCATCTGCTGTTCGCCACATCGATCGTGCCCGACGGCGCTCTCGCTTCGGGCTATGAGATCGCCAATGCTGCGATCATCGCCGCCTTGCGGCGCGCCGGCGTGCGCGTCACCGTCATCGGCTTCATCTGGCCGGGCAAGGCGCCCAGCGACCCCGAAAACACCATCGTGCTCGGCGCCGTCGACGTGCGCACGGAAAGCGCCTCGGCGCGGCAGAAGCTCGCCTGGCTTGGCAAGGCGGTGCTGTCAGGGCTCACCTTCGCTTCCGTGAAGCTGCGCGCGGTTTCCGACAGCGAAGTCCGTGCCGCGATCGAGCGCGCCGGTCCCTTCGACGGCTATGTCCTGAATTCGGTGCAGTTCGCCGGCGCCTTTGAAAAACTGTTCGCCGACCGTCCCTCGATTTTCGTCGCCCACAATGTCGAACATGGTTCGGCCAAAGAGAATGCGGCATCATCAAACAGTCGCTTCCAGCGCCTGCTGTTTGCCCGCGAGGCCAGGCTGCTCAAGACCATGGAGGAGCGGCTCTGCCGCCGGGCTCGCTTCGTCTTCACGCTGGCCGAGGAAGACCGCGCCGCACTCGGCGTTGCCAGCGACGACCGCTCGGCGGTGCTGCCGCTGGTGACCACAGCCACGGCGCCAAAGCCGGTCAAGCCGCGCCGCATCGATTGCGACGCGGCGCTGATCGGCACTTGGACCTGGCAGCCGAACCGCATCGGCCTCGACTGGTTCCTGGAAAAAGTCGTGCCGCATCTTCGCCGGAGCTTTCGCATCAGGGTCGCCGGCAACATGCCGTCGGATATCACCTCTGCCCATCCCGGTGTCGAATTTGTCGGCCGCGTGTCCGACGCCCAGAATTTCGTGCGCGGCGCCGCCGTCATTCCACTGATCAGCACCGCGGGCAGCGGCGTTCAGCTCAAGACCATCGAAACCTTCGAGCTCGGCCTGCCGTCGGTCGCCACCAGCCGTTCGCTGCGCGGCATCGATCATCGCCCGGCAAATTGCTTCGTCACCGACGATCCGGCCGCCTTCGCCGGCGCGCTGGAGGCAGCGGCGGCCGATGTCAAGGATGTCGATGGCAGCGCCTTTCACCGCCGGCAGATCAAGGCACTGGATGCCGCCATCAGGCTCGGCCTGGAAAAGCTCGGGTCGGTGGGGGAGGAGGTGTTTGCATGAACATGCACACCGCCCGCGCCGCCTTCGGGCTCGATACGCTGAAGACGATCCTTGGCATTTCGGTCCTTGCCATCGGCTGGGATGACGCGATCGCGCTGCTCGCTCGTCTGATTGCCGAGCGGCGCTTCACCAAGGTCAGTTTTCTCAACGCTCACAACGCCAACATCGCCTCTACCGATCCGGTTTTTGCCGAGGCGCTCGACGATTTCCTCATCCTGCCTGACGGCGTTGGCGTCGATCTGGCGGCAAAGCTGCTCTACGGCGCGCCGTTCCCGGACAATCTCAACGGCACTGATCTCATTCCGGCCTTTCTGCAGGCATCGGCGAGGCCGCTGACCGTCGGGTTGCTTGGCGCCACCCGCGCCAACGCCGAGGCGGCGTCGGTCAGGCTAGCCGCTCTGGCGGTGCAGCACGAATTCGTCGTCATCCATGACGGCTATTTCTCCCCCGCCGAAGAGCAGGCGATCGTCGATCGCATCGAGGCATTGCGGCCCGACGTGCTGCTTGTGGCCATGGGCGTGCCGCGCCAGGAATTGTGGATCGCCCGTCATATCGATGCCCGCCACTGCACGCTGCCGATCGCCGTCGGCGCGCTGCTCGATTTTCTCTCCGGCACGGTGCCGCGGGCGCCTCTGTGGATGCGCCAGCTGAGGCTCGAATGGTTGTTCCGTCTGTGCATCGAGCCCGGCCGGCTGTGGCGCCGCTACGTCGTCGGCAATCCGGTGTTCCTGCTGCGTGTCGTCAGGCAGAAATTCTCGCGTCGGCCCGAGCCCGCCGGAGAGTTGCGGTGAACAGCCGCGTCGTGCCGAGCCCTGCAGCCGAGACCGGTGCCCTGCCGCAAACGCCGACGGCGGCGGTGGTGACCGCCAGCTATGCGCCGGATTTCGAACGCTGCCGCCTGTTGTGCGAGACCCTCGACCGCCATGTCTCCGGCGTGGCGCATCATTACATTCTGGTCGAGCACCGCGACGTGGCGCTGTTTCGCCAGTTGGAAAACGACCGCCGCAGCGTTGTCGACGAGCGCGACCTGCTGCCGCGCTGGCTGCGTGTGTTCGACGATCCGATGAGCCTCTTTCGCCGTCGCATCTGGCTCAGTTTCAAGACCCAGCCGCTGCGCGGCTGGCATGTGCAGCAGCTGCGCCGCATCGCCATCGCTGCGCATGCTGGAGAAGACGTGCTGGTCTTCTGCGATTCCGACGTCGCCTTCCTCAAGCCATTCGATCTGAGCGCCTTCTGGCGCGACGGCAAGGTGCGGCTGTTCCGGCGCGACGGCGTGCTGTCGAGCGACGGTCACGACGAGCATCGCATCTGGTCGCGCAATGCGGCCTCGGCGATTGGTATCGATGCATCCGAGGTTTCGAACCACGACTATATTTCGACGCTGATCCCCTGGCGCCGTCAGACCGTGACGGCGATGTGCGCCGAGATCGAGAAGGTGCACGCGCGCGGCTGGGTCGAGGTCATCGCTTCAGTGCGCCGGTTCTCCGAATGCATGATCTATGGCCGCTATGTCGACGATGTGCTGGGGGGCGCCGGCCATTTCCACGGCTCGGAGGAATTCTGCCGCGTGCATTGGACCGGGGAGGCGCTGTCGGATGACGAATTCCGCAGCTTCGTCGCCGCTATGGCACCGGGGCAGGTGGCGATCGGCATGCAATCCTTCATCGGCACCGATATCGGCCGCATCCGCCGCCTGATCGGATTGGCTTAGATTGCCTTGGCGGGCTTGCGCAGCGCCGAATAGGTCAGCAGCGCCGAGGCGAGATAGAGCAGCAGGAAGACGACATTGAGCGATACGACAAGCGTGGGCGTGTCGGCAATCGTGGTCAGCACATAGGTCAACAGCACCGCCTTCAGCCCCGCCAGCAGGCCGAGGTTGAGCGCCCTGAGCGCGGTCTGGCCGCGCGCGAACAGCAGCTCGGCCTGGTATTCGACCAGGTTGCGCAGTCCCGGCACGCCGATTGCCAATGCCACCAAGGGCGCCGCCTCGGCGACATTCCGGCCAAGTGCATTGGGGACGAAATGCAGCACGATGCCGAGTGCGGCCAGCGCCAATGTCGATACCAGGAACACGCCGGCTTCGATACCGCTCTTGACCCGCAGTCGCGACAACAGCTCCGGCGACCGCATCATCTTCTGCACCAGCATCATCGAGAAGGTGCGGATCGGTATTGCCGTCAGGTCGACCAGCCGCATGATGATGGCATAGATGCCGGCCAGACGCGGCCCGCCGATCGCCAGGACGAGCAGCTTGTCGAATTCCGACTGCAGGTAGAACAGCACTTCGGCGCCGGCAACATAGATCGAATCGGCAAGCCGCCTGAGATAGAGCTCGGTGCGCAGCCTCAGCCGCTGGCGTGGATAATAGAAGCCGAAGGCCAGCAGCAGCGAGGCGGCGTTGGCGCCGATGTAGAACAATGACCAGATCCAGACGCTGTGCTGCCCCGACAGCATGAACAGCACGGCGCCCAGCGCACGGAACGCCGTGGTCACGATCGACAGCACCGCGGCGCGGCCGAATTTGCCGAGCCCGTTGTTGACGATCAGCACCACCTCGACCGGCCGCCACAAAAGCGCTTCGGCAAAGACGATTGCGGCAAAGACGGCCAGAGGCACGGTGCTGGCGAAGAAGATCAGGTAGACGCCCCACGAGGCGGCCGCCAGCAGTGGTAAGGACACGGCGCCAAGCAAAAGGAAGCCGGCGGTGAAGGTGCCGATCAGATTGGGGCGGATGGTGGCTGTGCGGTAAAGCGCCGAGATGAAGCCGAAAGCGAGGATGCGCGACAGCATGACGCCGGCCGCCGAGGCGGTGGCGAACATGCCGAACTCGGCAATCGACAGCGTGTTGGCAAGTGCGATGAAATAGGCAAGCGAGAACACCAGCCGCCCGCCGGCGCCGCTGATGGCTGAAAGATAGTCGCGAACCAGCCCCCGTCTTTCGGCAAGGAAGGTGCCGATGCGGGCGAATGTCCGCCTTTGCGGTATGTCGCTGGCCTGCGTCATATCGAGGAAAGCCGTAAGCCGGAAAGCTTAACGTGCGGTTCTGACGCCATTTTACAGATCCCGGCAATGCGTGGCGAAGCGAGAAACTTTCACTTGCAGACTTCGGAAATTAACCTTTTGTTTCCCATGCCTGTTTAGCGTGACTTAACGATTGGCCGACCGCCGCTCCCGCGCCGTCGAAGGTAAAGTTTCGAGACAATGGTCGACAGGGAAAACCGTGAAGACTGGAGGCGCGAGCGTTCCCTCCTGGCGCTCGGCAAAGCCGTGCGCGGCGATGAGGCGGCGGATGCGTCGGCGGTCTCGATCGGTGACCGGGTGGATCCGTCATGGCGCGAGGATGCCGCCACGCGTCACCGCATAGCCCGCTCGCAACGCGAGGCGCGGTCGAATCCGGCGCCAACGTCACCGCCCGAGCCGCCGCAGTTCCAGGCCGACGGCGAACCCGTTTCGGCCGGCAGCGCGCGTGAGGAGCCTATTTCCGGCCGGCGTCAGCAGCACGCCGCCTATGAGCCCCGCTCTTTCCACGAGCAGCGACCGGACCGCGACGACGATGACGGGCAGGAATGGAAACCGCTGATCGATCCGCTCCAGGTCGTCCGCGGCATTAGTCGTTCCAAGTTGCTGATCGTCTCGACTACGATATTGGGCACGGTGCTCGGCGTCGCCGTCGCCGTTTCGACACCGAAGAAATACGAAGCCACCACACAGATGGTCATCGAGCCAGGCGACCTGAAGCTTTCCGACAACGATCTCACCCAACCGGTCGGGCAGCCCGATGCGGCGCTGGCTGTTGTCGAAACCCGCATCAAGATGGTGACATCCGGCAAGGTCCTCGACAAGGTCGTGGCCGATCTCAATCTCGTCGACGATCCGGAATTCAACGGACAGGGCTCTGGCGGCCTTGGCGTCCTGTCGCTCATTCGCTCGATACTGTCGCGCCAGGATGGCCCTGGCGGCGGCGGTGAAGTGCGCCGCCAGGCGCTGGCGGTCGGCAATCTGGCCAAGAGCCTGTCGGTTGAGCGCAGCGGCAAGAGCTTTGTCGTTTCCATCAGCGCCACCACTCAAAGCGCCGACAAATCGGCGAAGATAGCCAATACGACCAGGGACGTTTTCCAGCAGGAGGCGGCCCAATACCAGTTCGGGATGGCCGGGCGCGCGACGGACCAGCTGACGGCCAAGCTCGATGACCTGCGCAAGAATGTCGAGACAGCGGAGCGCAAGGTCGAGGATTTCAGGGCCACGCATGATCTCGTCGACGCGCAGGGCCATCTGATCAGCGACGACCAGATGCTGAAGCTCAACGAGCAGCTCTCAGTCACCCGGGCCCGTACGCTGGAACTCAATGCCCGGGCCGCGTCGGCGCGTTCGCTGGACGTCAATTCGGTCATCAACGGCACCTTGCCGGAAGAAATCAATTCCAACACGATGAGCGAACTGCGCGCGCAATATGCAGTTTTGAAGCAGGAGGCCGACCGCGCCGCCGTGCGTCTGGGACCGCGTCATCCCGAATACCAGGCGCTCAACGCCCAGCTCGACGGCTCGCGCGAGCGCATCGCAGGCGAACTGCGCCGCATCGCCTCGTCGCTGCAGGTCGATTTGAAGCGCTCGGTTCAGCTTGAGCAGGATCTCGCTTCCCGCCTGGCTCAGGCAAAGGTCCAGAGCGGCGACGTCAACAGCGATCTGGTCAGCCTGCGCGAACTGGAGCGTGACGCCACGGCCAAACGCTCCGTCTACGAACAGTACCTTCTGCGCGCCAAGGAGACCGGCGAACAGCAAAACATCAACACCACCAACATCAATCTGATGACCCCCGCGCAACCGCCGCTCGAACCCAACGGACCGTCGCGGGCTGTAATAGCGATGGCCGGCCTGCTGCTCGGGCTTGCTTCGGGCATCGGTGTCGGCGCCATGCGCGGCGCCTTTGCCAGCCTGCGCGGCGCTGCCAATTCGCGTTCGCGCGGCAGAATGGACGAGCGCCCCCCTCCGGTCGAGGACAAGGTCTATCGCGCGCCGCTGCCTGTGGCGCCGCCACCGGCAGCACCTCCGGTGTTGCCGACCGCGGCCGCTCCCGCCCGGAGCCCAGGTCTGTTCGACGGACTGTTCTCGGCGGTGCGCAAAGCCGCGCCGGGTAGCGGGACGTCAGGCGAACCCGTCGAGAGCTACCGCGCCCAACCAGCCGCCGAATATACAAGGCCGGTGCAGGAGCCTGTGGGCTATCGCCAGCCGGACTTCCGGAACGAGGTTCCGCACGCCAATTCCCCTGCGCAGCAGCCTGGCTACGCGCAGCCTCGTCAGCCGGCTGACTATGCCTATTCGCAGGCTCAGCCGATGCCCGCGGCGTCCGGGCCGTGGTCTTCTCCGCAGCCCGCTGGGGCGGCGCCGGAAGACCAGCAGGCGCAAATCGACGATATCCGCGCCAGCCTGCGCGAATTTCGCGAAGCGGTGCGCGAACTCACCGAAAGCCGTTCGCACCGCCGCTATTTCTGAGCAATTCCAGGAAAAGTGTGAAACGGTTTTCCCGGGAAAAGCGCGTAGCGCGCTTTCCCTTGGGAATTGCGTCAAAACAAGAAATAGAGCGGTTCAGCCTTTCCGTGAAAGGATGAGTCGCTCTGAGCCCGTCAGCACAGAATAAAAGCTGCCGGTTTCGAGTTTACGGCATGTGACGGCGCTTTGACGGGATTGCTTAGGCCAAATTTCGTGACAATGCCGCGCAGCATGGCGCCCAAAAAACGCTGCCGTCGGGCTTTACCCGAATGGGCGGAACGTTTGGAACAACGACATGCACGAAGCAACGTTCAAGGCGCGCGCCGCGCCTTGGCTGGAATGATGTCGAGGATGGTTCATGGCCGAAGTGATTGACGGAAAGATCGTCGCCGCAGACGTGGTTCAGAAGGTCAAGGCCTTGACCGAGGACCTGGTCGCCAAGGGAAAGGCCCAGCCCGGCTTGGCGGTGGTCATCGTCGGCGAGGATCCGGCAAGCCAGGTCTATGTCGCGTCGAAGTCGCGCACCGCCAAGGAATGCGGCTTTCATTCGCTGCAGCATACACTGCCGGCCGACACGTCCGAAGCGGCACTGCTGAAGATCATCGGCGAACTCAACGCCGATCCGGCCATCAACGGCATTCTGGTGCAGCTGCCGCTTCCCGCCCATATCGATGCCGGCAAGATCATCCAGGCCATCGCGCCACAAAAGGATGTCGACGGCTTTCATTTCATCAATGTCGGCAAGCTCGGCACCGGCGAACTCGAAACAGCCTTCGTGCCCTGCACGCCGGCTGGCTCCATGCTTTTGATCGAACGCGTGCGCGGCAAGGATCTTTCCGGCCTCAACGCGGTCGTCGTCGGCCGCTCCAACATCGTCGGCAAGCCGATGGCAAATCTGTTGCTTGCCGCCAACTGCACCGTCACCATTGCCCACAGCCGCACCAAGGATCTGCCGGCGCTGGCCCGCACAGCCGACATTCTGGTTGCCGCCGTCGGCCGGCCCGAAATGATCAAGGGCGACTGGGTCAAACCCGGCGCCACCGTGATCGATGTCGGGATTAACCGCATTGCCGCACCCGAGAAAGGCGAAGGCAAAACCCGCCTCGTCGGCGATGTAGCCTATGCCGAAGCGGCCAAGGCCGCCGGCGCCATCACCCCCGTGCCCGGCGGTGTCGGACCGATGACCATTGCCATGCTGATGGCCAATACGTTAGCCTCAGCCTACCTTGCGGCCGGCTTGAAGCGGCCTTCCTTCTGACCCAGAAAGCAGCTTCTTTGCCGAACCTTACCATTCCCTCTGAACGGCCGGTCGTGGATGATCCCGTTCAAGGGGGCCGGCAATTCGCGTTCCTGCTGGTCGACAAGTTTTCGATGTTTTCGTTGGCAGCGGCGATCGATACCTTCCGCTCGGCCAACCGCCTGCTCGGCCGCGATTTCTATGGCTGGACGACGGTCTCGGCCGACGGCGATCCCGTCATGGCCTCCAACGGCCTGCCGCTCAAGATCGACTATGCCGTCGCCGATTTGCCGCCGGTCGATATCCTGTTCGTGTCGGTGGGCCTGTCGGTCGAGTTCCCCGGCAAGAGCAAGGTGCTGGCGGCGCTGCGCAGCTGGGGCCGGCGCGGCAATGCGCTGGGCGCGCTGTCGGTGGGCTCTTACCTCCTGGCCGAAGCCGGTCAGCTCGAAGGTTATCGCTGCACCATCCATTGGGAAAACCGCGCCGGCTTCGTCGAGCGCTTTCCCGACATCAATTGCACCGGCAACGTCTTCGAGATCGACCGCAAGCGCTACACATGCGCCGGCGGCACCACCTCGATCGACCTGATGCTGGAGATCGTGCGTGGCGACTTCGGCTCGAACCTCGCCAACGGCGTTGCCAACCAGTTCCAGCATGAGCGCATCCGCTCCGCCGGCGACCGCCAGCGCGTCGGGCCGGAGCGCGACCTGACCGGCAAGTCGGAGAAGCTAAGGCGCATCGTCGAACTGATGGCCGACCATCTCGACGAGCCGCTATCAGCCGTGCAGCTTGCCAAATCGGCGGGCCTGTCGGTGCGCCAGGTCGAGCGCTTGTTCCTGCGCCATTTGAGCGTCACGCCCGGTCGTTACTACATGCGGCTCAGGCTTGAGCGGGCGCGCGAACTGCTGCGCCAGACCAACATGCCGATCCTCGACGTGGCCATTGCCACCGGCTTTACCTCGCACTCCTATTTCGCGCAGAGCTATCGGCTGCAGTTCGGCCGTCCGCCTTCCGAAGAGCGGCGCACCACGTACTGACGCGGTGCTGAGCCGGCCTCGGAACAGGCCTCGGCCGGCGCCGATCCTGTTACACGGCAACCGTTCGTAACCCGCTCCGGGGCTTGTGCCCGGACGCGCCGTCAAATAGCTTCCGGCGCGGATCAGAGGGCGGTCTCAAGGAGATTTCCATGGCGGGACTTTTGCGGAGCGTCGCTGCGGCGCTGCTCCTTTTGTCGATGACTTCGCTCGGCTTTGCCGCCAACAAGGTCATCATCATTCTTGACGCTTCGGGCTCGATGTGGGCCCAGATTGACGGCAAGCCGAAGCTCGAGATCGCGCGCGAATCGCTGAGGACCGTGCTGCAGTCGGTCCCGGGCGACGACGAGATCGGCTTCATGGCCTATGGCCACCGCGAAAAGGGCAGCTGCGACGACATCGAGCTGATCGTGCCGCCGCAAGCCGGCTCGGCTAGCGCCATTTCGGCCGCTGCCGACAGCCTGAAATTCCTCGGCAAGACGCCGCTGACCGCAGCCGTCAAGCAGGCGGCCGAAGCTCTGAAATACACCGAGGACAAGGCGACCGTGGTTCTCATCACCGATGGGCTTGAAACCTGCGAAGGTGACCCGTGCGCGCTGGGCAAGGAACTGGAGGCCTCAGGCGTCGATTTCACCGTCGACGTCGTCGGCTTCGGCCTGACCGCTGACGAGGGCAAGCAGATCGCCTGCCTTGCCGACAACACCGGCGGCAAATATATCCAGGCCTCGGACGAGAAGGCGCTGCAGGAAGCACTGGTCGAAACCGTCGCCGCGCCGGCTCCGGCGCCGGCACCCGAACCCGCTCCGGCGCCTGCCCCTGAACCGGCAAAGCCCGAATTCAATTTCATCCCGAGCGTGGTCATGGCGGAAGGCGGCGATCCGATCACCGACGGCAATGCCTGGGAGGTCTACAAGGCCAAGCCTGATGGCACGCGTGGCGACAACGTCACCACCGAATACGGCGCCTACAAGGGCAATCTGGAGCCGGGCGACTACATCATCGTCGCGCGCGACGGGGAGGCCAAGACCGAACAAAAGCTCAAGGTCGAGGCAAGCCAGATCTACAAGCCGCTCTTCACCCTGAATGCCGGCACGCTCATCATTCATCCGCGACCAAGCGTGGGGGCGGATGTTGTCGATGGCGCGGCTGTCGTGATCGACTATCCGGGCGCCGATAACCCCGCGACCTACTATGGCACCACCAAGGTGGTGTTGCCGGCCGGCGACGAGAAAGTGACTGTCACCATCGGCCAGGTCGTGGCTACCGAGACGATTCCGCTCGCTGCCGGCAAGACGGTCGAAAAGGACATCATCGTCGGCGTCGGGCATGTCGTGGCCAACGCCTACTATGTCGCCGGCGGCGACAAGGCCGATGGTTCAGGCATCGGCTTCAAGGTCTTCAAGGCGAAAAAGAAGATCGACGGGACCAGGGAAGAGGTGACCTACTCCTATGGCCCTGACAGCAAGTTCGATCTGCCGGCCGATGACTATGTGTTGATTGCGACGGTCGACCTCGCGGTCGTCGAGCGGCCGTTCACCGTCAAGGTCGGCGAATTCCAGGATGTGAAGGTCGCCATGAACGCCGGCGTGCTGGCAATCACCGCGCCCGGCGCTTCAAAGATCGAGATTTTCGAGGCTAAGAAAGACATCAACGGCAATCGCAAGTCGCTTGGCTACGCTTACGACCAGAAGTATCAGGCGGCGATAGCGACCGGCGATTATGTGGTCGTTTCGGAGAAGTCGGACAACAGCTCGAAGGAAGGCACCGTAACGGTCAAGGCCGGCGAGCGAGCCGAGCTCACGGTGCAATAGGATCGTATGGACGAACGCAAAAAAGGGCGGCCACGAGTCGCCCTTTTTCATGGATAAGGCAATCTGGTCAGGCAGTGGCGAAAGCACTGGCGCCATGGTCGGCGCGGCCGACCAGCTGGCGGAAACCGGCGAACAGCTCGCGGCCCAAACCGAACTCGTTGCCGATGAGATCGATGTCGGCCGTGCGGCGCAGCGCGAGCTCTGGCCCCGGCACCAGCACTTCCAGCGTGCCGGCATCGGCGTCGAGCCGGATGATGTCGCCGTCATGGATCCTGGCGATCGGCCCTTCCTCGACCGCTTCCGGCGTTACATGGATCGCCGCCGGCACCTTGCCGGAAGCGCCAGACATGCGCCCGTCCGTGACCAGCGCGACGCGCTGGCCACGATCCTGCAGGATGCCGAGCACGGTGGTCAGCTTGTGCAGTTCCGGCATGCCGTTTGCCTTCGGGCCCTGGAAGCGGATGACGGCGATGAAGTCGCCGGTCAGCGTGCCGGCCTTGAAGGCTTCGTTCAGTCCCTGCTGGCTGTCGAACACCTTGGCCGGCGCCTCGATGACGCGGCGTTCCGGCTTCACGGCGGACGTCTTGATGACGGCGTGGCCAAGATTGCCGGCGAGCACTTTCAGGCCGCCGGTCGGCTGGAAGGCCTTCTTGAACGGCGCCAGCACCTTCTCGTCGCCGCTCTGCAGCGGCGAGGCTTCACGCACGACGCTGCCGTCTTCGCCGAGCCGGGCTTCGACCGCATAGGGCCTGAGACCTTCGCCCCATACCGTCTGCACATCCTCATGCAGGATGCCTTCGTCAAGCAATTCGCGGATCAGGAAGCCGAGCCCGCCGGCGGCATGGAAATGGTTCACGTCGGCAAGCCCGTTCGGATAGACGCGCGCGAGAAGCGGCACCGCTTCCGACAGGTCGGAAATGTCCTGCCAGGTAAGCGTGATGCCGGCGGCCGCCGCCATGGCGATGAGGTGGATGGTGTGGTTGGTAGAGCCGCCGGTGGCGTGCAGGCCGACGACGCCATTGACGAAAGAGCGCTCGTCGATCATGCGGCCGACCGGCGTGTAGGCGTTGCCGAGCGCGGTGATGGCGAGCGCCCGCTTCGTCGCCTCACGCGTCAGCGCGTCGCGCAGCGGCGTGCCCGGATTGACGAACGAGGCGCCGGGCGTATGCAGGCCCATGATCTCCATCAGCATCTGGTTGGAGTTGGCGGTGCCGTAGAAGGTGCAGGTGCCCGGCCCGTGATAGGATTTGGACTCCGCTTCGAGCAGTTCTGCGCGCCCAGCCTTGCCCTCGGCATAGAGCTGGCGAACCTTGGCCTTCTCGTCATTGGGGAGGCCCGTCGTCATCGGCCCTGCCGGCACGAACACCGCCGGCAGATGGCCAAAGGTGAGGGCTGCAATCACCAGCCCGGGCACGATCTTGTCGCAGACGCCGAGATAGACGGCGGCGTCGAACATGTTGTGCGACAGGCCGATCGCCGCCGACATGGCGATGACGTCGCGCGAAAACAGCGACAGCTCCATGCCGGGCTGTCCCTGGGTCACGCCGTCGCACATGGCGGGCACGCCGCCGGCCACTTGCGCGATTCCGCCAACTTCCTTCGCGGCTTCCTTGATCAGCGCCGGGAAGGTTTCGAAGGGCTGATGCGCCGACAGCATGTCATTGTAGGAGGTGATGATGCCGAGGTTCGGCACCTTGTCGGCGCCGAGCGCCAGCTTTTCAGACGGGCTGCAGACGGCAAAGCCATGCGCGAGGTTGCCGCAAGACAGAACCCCCCGGTTGGCGGCGCGGCTGGAGGTCTCGGCGATGCGGCCGAGATAGCGCTCGCGGCCGGCTTTCGAGCGTTGGCGGATGCGTTCCGTGATGGCTTCGATGTCGCGTCTGGCTGTCATGGTCGGTCCTTTCGAGCCCCGGAAGAACGTCCTCCACCGTCTGCCGGGACTGCTTTGCGTGAAATTAGGGTGCCCAGAACACCTCTACCGGGGTGGGTGCCGCTTCGAGCACTTTGCGGATGGGCTTTTTCGCACCCGGTCCCATCGCACCGTCGAAGGCGGTGCGCTTGTCCTCGCCTTCTATATGCAGCGCGATGAAGCCGGCGTCGACGATCCGCGCCAGCGGCAGCGTCAACCGGGGCTCGCCGGCGCTTGCCGCGTGAACGGGCAGCACGATCCTTGATGAGGCCGGGTCGAGCAAATCGCCGAGATTCTCGGCGTCGGGAAAGAACGAGGCGGTGTGGCCGTCGCCGCCCATGCCGAGCACGACGACATCGAGGGGCCAGGGCAGAGCCTTCAGCGCCGCATCGTCGGCCGCCGCGGCGGTCTCGATGCTTGCCGCCTCATGGTAGAGCGGCACGAAGTGCGCGGCAGCCGCCTTGTTCTGCAGCAGGTTGGCCGCGACCAGCCCCGCATTCGAGCGCGGCGAGGAGGCCGGCACGAACCGTTCGTCGACCAGCGTCACCGTCACCTTGTTCCAGGCGATCGGAATGGCCGAAAGTGCTGCAAAGAACTTTGCCGGCGTGGTGCCGCCGGAAACGGCAAGCAGGGCCGTGCCGCGCTCGTCGATGGCCTTGGTCAGGCGCGCCGCGACATTGCCGGCAAGGGCTGCCGCCAGGTCCTGGCGCCCGGCAAAGCCGTTCCAGTTATAGACGGGCTCGCTCAACTGCTTTCGTGCCATGTCCGCCCGTCGCGTTCGATCAGCGCAATCGAGGCCGAGGGACCCCATGTGCCGGCCGTATAGCCTTGCGCCTCCTGCCTGGCGCTTTCCCAGGCGTTCTGGATCGGGTCGATCCACTTCCATGCCGCCTCGACCTCGTCGCGGCGCATGAACAGCGTCTGGTTGCCGCGGATAACATCCATGATTAGCCGTTCATAGGCGTCCGGCGCGCGGCCGTCGAAAGATGTTGCAAAGCTCATGTCGAGCGGAATCTGGCGCAGCCGCATGCCGCCCGGGCCTGGATCCTTGATCATGATGAACTGCTTGACGCCTTCGTCGGGCTGCAGCCGGATCACCAGTTGGTTGGCTGAGATCGGCCCGGCGCTGTCGCCGAAGATCGAATGCGGGATCGGCTTGAACTCGATGACGATTTCCGAAACGCGGGTCGCCAGCCTTTTGCCGGTCCTGAGATAGAATGGCACGCCGGCCCAGCGCCAATTGCCGATCTCAGCCTTGATGGCGACGAAAGTCTCGGTGGAGCTGTCTTTGCCAAGTTCCTCGACATAGCCTTTCACCGCGCCGCCTGCAGAGGCGCCGGCGCGGTATTGGCCGCGCACGGTGTGCTTGGGTGCCTCATTGCCGTTGATGCGCTTCAGCGCCCGCAGCACCTTCAGCTTCTCGTCGCGCACGGCATCGGCATCCATCGACGATGGCGCTTCCATGGCAACCAGACAGAGCAGCTGCAGCATGTGGTTCTGCACCATGTCGCGCAGCGCGCCGGCCTTGTCGTAGTAGGTGACGCGGTCTTCAAGACCGACGGTCTCGGCTACCGTGATCTGCACATGGTCGATATGGGCAGAATTCCAAAGCGGCTCATAGAGCGCGTTGGCAAAGCGCAGCGCCATCAGATTCTGCACCGTCTCCTTTCCGAGATAGTGGTCGATGCGGAAGATCTGGCTTTCGTGGAAGTCGTCTCCAACCACGTCGTTGAGCTTGCGCGCCGAATCGAGGTCGCGGCCGATCGGCTTCTCCAGCACGATGCGTGAATTCGGCGTGATGAGATTGTGGGCTTTCAGCTGGTGCGAGATGTCGCCGAACAGCGCCGGCGCCACCGCCAGATAGAAAGCGCGGATGCGGTCGCTTTCGCCGATCGCCTTTTTCAGCTTGTCGAAGCCGGCACCCGTCGTCGCGTCGGCCGATACGTAGGACAGCCGGGCAAGAAATGTCTTGAGTTCCTCGGCGTCGATGTCGGCCGGCTTCACATGCTGGGAAATCGCCTGCTTGGCGAAAGCCTGGAATTCCTCGTCGCTCATCTTGGAGCGCGAGGTGCCGATGATGCGGGTCGGCTCGGAAAACTGGTGGTCGCGCTGGCGGTGGTAGAGCGAGGGCAGCAGCTTGCGTTCCGACAGGTCGCCGGTGCCGCCGAAAATGATGAAGTCGAAAGGCTCGACGGGAATGATCTGGCTGGTCATGGTCTGTCCGCTTTGACGCCGCTCGCTGTGACGCGGCAGGATATAATCTAATCGATTTAAACTATCCAGTGCCATGGTGTCACATCAAGGCCAAATCACTGCATATTGATTCGCTCCAAATGTGCCTTGACACTGGCTGCCACCCGGAGGCTTTTCGTCAAGCGATGGTCCCGGGGCTTTCGCGCCTGCAACATAAAGCGGGAATGTGACGAAAGCTAATGCGTGTCGCCCAGAAGTGCGAAGCGGTTCTGGGAGACAGACACGCATCAAACAAAAAGGAAAAATGCGCTTGCGAGGTGGGTCTTCAATGAGCGGAAAAAGCATGCGTCTGGAAAACAAGGTTGCCGTCATCACGGGTGCTGCGTCAGGTTTCGGCGAAGGCATGGCCAGGCGCTTTGCCGAAGAGGGCGCCAAGGTCGTCGTCGCCGACCTCAACGCCAAGGGCGCGGAGCGCGTTGCAGCAGAGATCGGCCAGGCCGCGATCTGGACCCAGACCGACGTTTCGCAGCGTTCCGAATTCGACGAGATGGTCTATGCCGCAAAAAGCGCCTTCGGCCGCATCGATATCATGGTCAACAATGCCGGCTACACCCATCGCAATGGCGACATGCTCGACGTCGACGAGGCGACCTTCGACCTGATCACTTCAGTCAACATGAAGGCGATCTACCACGCCGCACTTGCCGTGGTGCCGATCATGGAGCGGCAGGGCGGCGGCGTCATCCTGACCACGGCTTCGACCGCCGGTCTGCGGCCGCGTCCGGGGCTCACCTGGTACAATGCCTCGAAGGGCTGGGCGATCACCGCGACCAAGTCGATGGCGGTCGAACTCGCGCCCAAGAACATCCGCGTGAACTGCCTTTGCCCGGTCGCCGGCGAGACCGGCATGCTGGAGAAATTCATGGGCACTGACACGCCCGAGATCCGCGAGAAATTCCGTGCCTCGATACCGCTCGGCCGTCTGTCGACGCCGCTCGATATCGCCAACGCTGCGCTTTGGCTTGCGTCGGACGAAGCCGCCTTCATCACCGGCGTGGCGCTGGAGGTCGACGGCGGCCGCTGCATTTGAGCAATTCGGGAAGTACCTCGCTGTTCGCAATGCACGGCAGACAGAGCAACGTCGGCAAAAGTTCGCATCGGTGCGCCGGCCGGCCGAGGAACGAACAGTTGACGTCGTCACGCCGGACCCCAGTTTGACTTCTCGATCACCCGAAAGGCATAACGGGATCGTGGATAGTGTTGGCGGGTGATGAAGATCAGGCAGCAGAAAAGTCGCTATGATCTGGGATGGCGGCTGCGGCTTTACCTGGCCACGCGTGCGCGGGCGCGAAGCAAGGCAATTTTCATCGGCGTTACCGGAAGCTCCGGCAAGACGACGGCGGGAAGCCTGCTTGGACACATCCTGGCTGGCCACGGTTCGGTCCACACACAGGTTCTGGCCAACACTATGAAGGTGTTGGTTCGAACGCTTTACAAGCGCCTGAGGAAGGCCGGCAAAGTCGATTACGTCGTTTTCGAAGCCGGCGCTTCCGACTTCGGCACGATCAGCGCCATGGCGCAGATGCTGAAGCCGAGTGTGGCGGTGGTTACGATGATCCGTCTGGAGCATTTCGGCAAGTTCAGGACTCTGGAAGCTGTGGCGGGAGAGAAGCGGGCGCTGGTCGAGGCACTCCAACCCGATGGACTTGCGGTTCTCAATTGCGATGACCCACTGGTGATCGGCATGGCGTCTGGCGCGAAATGCCGGATTGCGACCTTCGGCCAGTCCGGCGAGGCAGACTACCGCGTGAGTGACGTGCATGCCGCGTATCCGGAATTGCTGCGGTTCACCCTTCATTGGCGCAGTGGCAGCCTGAATATTCAAGCGCCTTTTCCCGGCGAGCAATTCTGGCTGCCGACTGCAGCGGCTGTTGCCGCCGCCTTGGAACTTGGCGTCCCGCCAGAGCAAGTCGTAGCGAGAACGGCATCGTTTGCACCACTGCCCAACCGCTCTACGGTGCAAGAGGTATCAGCGGGTCCGAAATTCCTGGTCGATACGGCCAAAGCGCCCTGGCATTCGCTCAACATTGCCCTGGAGATGATCGCAAAGGCCAAGGTCGCTCGCAAGCGCATTGTGCTTGGGCAGATATCCGACTTCGCCGGCTCGCCGAGGAAATACGGCAGTGCATACAAGATCGCGCGCGAAATCGCCGATGAGGTCATCTACACGGGCGACAATGCGCATCGCTCGCGCGCCAGCCAGGCCGACCGCGACAGCGGCCGGTTCATTGAGCTTCGCAGTCCCAAGGAAGTTTCGGATCACATCAAACAGACGGCGGTCCCAGGAGAACTGATTCTGCTGAAAAGTTCGTCTAACCTTCATCTGGAAAGGATCGCGCTCGCCTGGACGCACGATGTGAAATGCTGGACCCCGCTATGCGGCAAGTCCGAAAGCTGCCAAATGTGCGGCCTCTATGAGGTGCCGTTCGAGGAACACCGGGATTTCCTGGTGAAGCGCCAACTTGCTCGCAGAAGACACCGTTTCAGATGGCTGCTCGGCGGCTGACCAGATCTGGCGGCTTCGTCTGTGTCTCAAGCTCCGGTCTTGATGTAGCTCTTGTAGATCCAGCCGCGCTTGCCGTTGTAGACGATCTGGCACCATTTCTTGCAACTCATCACCTGCACCGATGACTTGGCGGGCACGGTGCCGATGGCGGCGGCGTTTTTCTGCGGACCGCTGCGCATTGTCACTGTCCTGAGGATGCGTCCGGTGCCGGCTGCAGCAGCCACCTTCTGTGGCTTGGCCTTGGTCTGGGTATCGTTCGTTGCGGCGGAAGATTGCTCGTCTGGAAGTTGCGGTTTTGGCGTCGGTATGGCGGCGGTTTCCGCGTCGTCGTCATTGGCGGCAGCAGCGACCTTTGACAGCTGCGTCGTGGCGTCGCCCTGCGCCGCCGGTTCTTCGAATGCCGCGGCATCGGACGGTTTGGCGGCAGCCTGCTCGGTAGGCGCCTGATCGGGCGGCTTCGCAGCAGGGTCCCTGTTGGATTGCGCCGCAGTCCAGCGCGGATCGTTGGCCGACAGCGGCGGCATGGCAGCCCCACCGGCAGCGACCGTCGATGAAACCGCATCGCCCTTGCGCGCGGCTTGTGGCGCCGCTACCGCGGCAGCCGTGGCCGCGACCGGGGCAATCTTGGTCGTCTTGACCGGAAAAGTCGGAACGTTCTGCTGTGTGCTGGCGACTGCTTGCCGGTCGTTGGCCGGCAACGCCAGCCAAAGCGCTATGCCTGCCACGCCAAGCAGCGCTGCGGTGCCGACCGCGGCGATCACCAGATGCGAATTCGTGCGCACCCCCTGCCAGAAGGAGGGCCGCATGTCATAACCGAATTGCATGGCGAAGCGCCGACGTTCCGGCGCGCCGAAACTGAAGGGCTCGTTCACTCTTGCCACCTCCAAAAGATGAGCCGGTGTTCTTTCGATCGGCGCCGGCAGCCCGGCGTTCGATCGGCATCGGTCCCAACAACAAAGCGGGCAGGCCCGCAGAAATCCCCGTTCAATCGCCCAGAACCGGCATCCTTTGCCCTTGATTGTGGCATCAGTGCGCCTTCAGGGGAATTGTGCGCTCTTGTTAAGGATTCTGCAACGTCTCGCTGCGGCAACCAACAGCTCAATAGAATCAGCTCAGTACCAGCCACGGCTGATGTGAGATACTTTCCCTATATTCGGTCCCTCAGGGCAAACCAGTTCAGTGCCAAGAACAATAATGGCGTTCTAAATCGCCGGCCGCCGGGAAAAGCCGGGATGTTCAGGTCCTCGATCAGCTTCAGTCTGTCGCGGTTGCCGGCGACGGTCTGGGCATAGAGCTTGCCGAAGAAGTTCGACAGCATCACGCCGTGGCCGGAATAGCCTCCGGCCGAGATCACATTGGGCATCACCTCGCGCACGAACGGTTTCCTGGGCATGGTGATGCCGACATAGCCGCCCCAGCCATGGGTGATCTCGACATCGCTCAGTTCCGGATAAAGCTCGGCTATCTGCCGGCGGATATGGACATGGATGTCCTTCGGATCGTTGACGCCATAGACCTCGCGCCCGCCGAACAGCAGCCTTCCATCCCTGGATTTGCGGAAATAACGCACGACGAAACGCGAATCGTCGACCGCCTCGCCGCCCGGCAGCACTTTCGAATCGACGCCCAGCGGCACCGTCGCGCCGATGAAGGAACCGATGGGCATGATGTGCGCGGCACTCACCGGCTCGAGCGTGCCGCCATAGGCATTTACACCGATCAGGCATTTCTGGGCGGTGATGGTTCCTCTCGAAGTCGTCACCCTGACCTTGCCGCCGCTGGAGGTAACACCGGTCGATAGTGTCTGCTCGAACAGGTGCGCGCCGGCCGCTGCCGCGACCTTTGCCGTGCCGATCACCAGCTTCATCGGGTGGATGTGTCCGGTGCCGGTGTCGCGGGTGCCGCCGAAGTAGCGTGTGGAGCCCAGCCGTTCGGCCGTTTCCCTGGCATCCATGAAGGCGATGTGCGGATAATTGAAGCGGCCCGCCATGATCTCGGCATGCGCCTTGTAGTCGTCGAGATAACGCGGCTTGTGCGCCACGGACAACTGGCCGGGCATATAGTCGATGTCGATCTGGTTGACGGCGGCGAATTCGAGCAGGTGCGCTTTCGCCTCCTCGGCAAGGTCGAACAGCGCCTTGGCGCGGGAGAAGCCGTATTCGGCCTCCATCTCTTCGGCCCAGGCGCGCTGACCCGTGCTGAGCTGGCCGCCATTGCGCCCTGAAGCGCCGTCGCCGAAGCGATGCGCCTCGATCAGAACGACGTCGGCTCCCGCCTTGGCCAAATGAGCGGCCGCCGACAGCCCGGTGAAGCCACCGCCGACGACGACGACGTCGCAGCTGCGGTCGCCGTCCAGGGCAGGGTACTCAGGGCGTGGTCCGGCTGTGTCTTCGTACCAGGAGCGACCAGGGGAGATAGGTGATTGGTAAGGCATGGGGACACCAGCCAATGGTGAATGGTGAATGGTGAATGGCTGCGAGACGCACGTCGTCTGCTCTCATCCATCCAATATGAGACTACTCAGCATTCACTATTCACCATTCACACGACGAAGTCGCCGCTTACACGTTGAGCAACAGATACTCCCGCTCCCACGGGCTGATCACTTCCATGAAGGTCTCGAACTCCGCCCGCTTGATCGCTGCATAGGTTGCGGCAAAGGACTTGCCCAAAAGGGCGCACAGCTCCTCGTCGCCCTCAAACAGGTCGACGGCTTCGAGCAGGCCGCGCGGCAGGTCGATCTCATCGGCGTTTGCGGTGGTCAGCACCGGAGGCTCGGCCTTGATCTTGTTGGTGATGCCGATCAGCCCGCAGGCAAGTGAGGCCGCCAGCGCCAGATAAGGGTTGGCGTCGGAAGACGGGATGCGGTTTTCGACACGCCGCGCCGCCGGATCCGAGCGCGGCACGCGGAACGCCGTGGTGCGGTTGTCATAGCCCCATTTGTTGTTGACCGGCGCCGAGGCCGACTGCGTCAGCCGGCGGTAGGAATTGACGTAAGGGGCAAACATCACCAGCGCGTTCGGCACATGCTTCTGCATGCCGCCGATGAAATGGAAGAAGTCGTCGGTTTCCGAGCCGTCCTTCGCCGAAAAGATATTCAGCCCGGTCTTCTTGTCGATGATCGACTGGTGGATGTGCATGGCAGAACCTGGCTGGCCCTGGATCGGCTTGGCCATGAAGGTGGCATAGATCTCATGCTTCAGCGCTGCCTCGCGGATGGTGCGTTTGAACATGAACACCTGGTCGGCGAGCTCGACCGGATCGCCGTGACGCAGATTGATCTCGAGCTGGCCGGCGCCTTCCTCGTGGATCAGCGTGTCGATCTCCAGGCCCTGGCTTTCGGAGAAATGGTAGATGTCGTCGATCAGTTCGTCGAACTCGTTGACGCCGGCGATCGAATAGCCGGCGCCGCCGCCGATTGCCCGTCCGGAACGCCCGACGGGTGGGGTCAGCGGATAATCCGGGTCGGGGTTCTTGCGCACCAGATAGAATTCGATCTCGGGCGCCACCACCGGCTTCAGCCCGCGCTTGTCATAGGCTGCTACCACGCGCTTCAGGACGTTGCGCGGCGTGAACTCGACCGAACGGCCATCCTGATGGACGAGGTCGCAGATGACGGCGGCCGTCGGGTCTTCTTCCCACGGCACGACGGTCAACGTCGACAGATCCGGCATCAGCTTCAGGTCGCCATCATCCTCCGGATAGTGGAAACCGTTGCCATCCTCGGGATAGCCGCCCGAAATCGTCGTCATGAACACTGCCGATGGCAGCGCCAGCGAGGTGTTGGAAGTGAATTTCTTCGACGGCATCATCTTGCCGCGCGCGACGCCAGCCTGATCAGGCGTGATGCATTCTATGTCTTCGATGCCGCGCCATTCCAGCCAAGCGCTGACTTCCTTCCAGTTCTTCACGCCGCGTTGATTTTTCACGAAGGCAGGCGTTCGGACGCGTCCTCCGCGGGTCGACGGACGGACTTCCTTTTTCGCAGGCGGCATCATTCACCAGTTTGGGTTGCAATTTTCACAGTATAGCTGCTGCCGGTGATGGAAGGGAAGGGGAACTGCCTGTCTTCGCCTTCCTGGTTGAAAACCGCGCCACGCAGATTAGGGTCAACCTCCCGCAGATCGAGCAGCAGAAGACACGGTATGCCAGGCAAATTGACCACGATCGGCTTCGACGCCGATGATACCCTATGGCAGAACGAACAGTTCTTCCGCCTGACCGAGAAGCATTTTGCAACCCTGCTCGCCGACCATGGCGAGGCCGAGCACATCTCGGCACGGCTGCTGGAGGCCGAGAAGCGCAACCTTGCCGTCTACGGCTTCGGCATCAAGGGCTTTACCTTGTCGATGATCGAGACGGCCATCGAAGTGACCGAGGGCCGCGTGCCGGCCTCGACGATCGCCGAAATCCTTGCCGCCGGCCGCGACATGCTCGGCCATCCTGTCGAGGCGCTGCCGCATGCGCGCGAGACAGTCGAAAAGCTCGCCGGCGCCTACCATCTGGTGCTGATCACCAAGGGCGATCTGTTCGACCAGGAGCGCAAGCTGGCGGCGTCCGGCCTTGGCGACCTGTTCGATGCCGTCGAGATCGTCAGCGACAAGAGCGCCGCCACCTATGCCAGGATCTTTGGCCGTCACGGCAGCCCGCAGACCAGCATGATGGTCGGCAATTCGCTCAAGTCGGACGTGGTGCCGGCCATCGAGGCCGGCAGCTGGGGTGTGTATGTGCCGCACGAGCTGACCTGGGTGCTCGAACACGTCGAGCCGCCGGTCGAGGCACCGCGTTTTCGTCAGCTTGTAGATCTTGGCGAACTGCCGGCTTTGATCGAGAGCATCGGCAAGGAAGGCTGACCGCCCGCACGCGTTCGGGCGGATTGCGATCAGCCGCGCCCGAGACTGATCAGCCGGTCG
The DNA here is from genome assembly GCF_040320605.1 of Mesorhizobium sp. M0659. Classification (NCBI taxonomy): domain Bacteria; kingdom Pseudomonadati; phylum Pseudomonadota; class Alphaproteobacteria; order Hyphomicrobiales; family Phyllobacteriaceae; genus Mesorhizobium; species Mesorhizobium sp. M0659. The sequence continues at coordinate 275,204 of NZ_JAMYPY010000006.1, read as the reverse complement.
ACCACCGGCTGCAGCCTTTCGGTGGTGATCGGCTTGGTTACCACCACATCGACCACGCTCGACAGACCCAGGCTGTCGGGCGTGCCGGTCTTGGTTGAAAGCAGGATCACCTTGGGGAGCGACCGCCCAGATGTCCGCCGCAAGGCGTCGATGGCCGCAATCAGCGCGCGGCAGTCCTCGTTGTCGGGGCCGCCATCGAGAACGACGGCGCCCGGAATGAGGGTTCGCAATGTCTTGGCCGCCATTTCGGGCGACTCGGAGATCGGCTTCAGTCCGGACTTCTCGACGATCTTCGACACCACCACCCGGTTGATCGGCGATTTTCCAACGACCAGCACGTGGGAGAAATCCGTTGATATCTCGGAGTTCGCGTCCCTGCTTGACGAATTCAGATGTTTGGCGGTGTCGGTCTCGCGGTTCACAGGGCACATGGGCGGGGCGGGCACTCGGCGCTGCTTCAATGCAGGGTTGAAATCCGAGAGCCAATTGGCGTGAGATCGCCCGCCATGTCAAGCTGAAATGACGGGCCTGCGAAATATAGCCGGAAATATTAAACCCCGGAGACAAGGTCTGTTTTCGAACTGTAGTTAAGTTTACGCTCAAAAGCGAAAGTCACCCGCGCTGAAAACCCGCGGGTGACGTTGAAATCGGCCAGTGAGCGGCGGGGCCTATAGGTTCCACAAGCACAAAGCTTCCGTAAGGGAAGATCAGCCGTGACTCTTCTGCGTGACGATCACCGGGATCAGCAGGTCGCCCCAATTGCCGTCGCCGCCATGATGCCGGGCCGAGCGCACCAGTTCCACCGAGACGCCGGCCTCGACTGCCTTCATCACCGATTGATTGAGCCGGTGCAGGTCGTTGGCCAGCATGCGGATGGTCGCCTGTTGGTCGACACTCATCGTGGTGGACTGCTCTTCTGCACGTTCCTTGACGCGGCTTATGGATGCCATTTTCTTCTCCCTTGCCCTTCGGGCGTTTCCTCTGTTGGTATGTCGATCAGTTCATTCCGCTGCCGGCTTGAACTGGACGTGCTCGGTCGATTCATGCATGGCGGTGGTCGACGACTGGCCGCCGCTGATTGCCATCGACACGGCGTCGAAATAGCCGGTGCCGACCTCGCGCTGGTGCTTGGTCGCGGTGTAGCCGTGGACTTCGGCCGCGAACTCGGCTTCCTGCAACTCGGAATAGGCCGCCATCTGCCGCGCCTTGTAGCCGCGGGCCAGCTCGAACATGCCGAAATTGAGCTGGTGGAACCCGGCCAATGTGATGAACTGGAACTTGTAGCCCATGGCGCCGAGCTCGCGCTGGAACTTGGCGATCGTCGCGTCGTCGAGGTTCTTCTTCCAGTTGAACGACGGCGAGCAATTATAGGCGAGCAGCTTGCCCGGATGATGCCTGCGCACGCCTTCGGCGAATTTCTTGGCCTGCGCCAGATCGGGCTTGGATGTTTCGCACCAGATCAGGTCGGCATGCGGCGCATAGGCAATGGCGCGCGCGATGCACGGTTCGATGCCGTTCCTGACCTGGTAGAAGCCTTCAACCGTGCGGCCGGCATCGTAGTCGACGAAAGGCTGGTCGCGCTCGTCAATGTCGGAGGTCAGAAGCTTTGCCGCTTCCGCATCGGTGCGTGCCACGACTAGCGTCGGCGTGCCCATCACGTCGGCCGCCAGACGCGCCGCGTTGAGGTTGCGGATATGCGCGGCGGTCGGGATCAGCACTTTGCCGCCGAGATGGCCGCACTTCTTCTCAGAGGCCAGCTGGTCCTCATAGTGGACGCCGGCAGCGCCCGCCTCGATGAACGCCTTCATGATCTCGAAGGCGTTGAGCGGTCCGCCGAAGCCGGCCTCGGCATCGGCGACGATCGGCGCGAACCAGGTTTCGACCGACAGGCCGTTGCCTTCCGAGGTCTCGATCTGATCGGCGCGCTGCAGCGTGCGGTTGATGCGCTTGACCAGTTCGGGCGCCGCATTGGCGGGATAGAGCGACTGGTCCGGATACATGGCCGACGCGGTGTTGGCGTCGGCGGCGACCTGCCAGCCCGAGAGATAGATTGCCTTCAGCCCGGCACGCACCTGCTGCATCGCCTGGTTGCCCGACATGGCGCCGAGTGCATTGACGAAGTCTTCCTCGTGGATGAGCTTCCACAGCCGGTTGGCGCCCATTTCGGCAAGACTCTGGCGTATCTGGACCGACCCGCGCAGCCGCTTCACATCGTCCGGCGAATAGGCTCGTTCGATGCCGTCGAAGCGGCCTTCGGGCGCGGATGGGACAAGATTGTAAAAATCAGTCATTGGTCACTCCAGATCAATCGATGCCGTGTCTTGAAACGCCGCGCCCCTGGGATGGTGTGCGTCGTCTGTGTGTGACATCATTTACATTGCGCCGTGACGAGAGCGAGGAAAACCGCCATTTCCGGTAGAAAATAAGAGAAAACCTGTGTTGTGTTTGACTGCTCGCCGCTGTAAACCTGTCATGATTGTAAAAAGATAGTGCGCCGTTCATCGCTCGCAAGTCGTGTAAATTCCTGTCAAGGAAAGCCGGTGGCCGACCAGAAGATATTCGCCGGGCCGCGCATCCGCCGCATCCGCATCGCCAAAGGCCTGACCCAGACGGCGATGGCCGAGGGGCTCGGCATCTCGCCGTCCTATCTCAACCTGATCGAGCGCAACCAGCGGCCGCTGACGGTGCAACTGATCCTGAAGCTGGCCTCTGTCTACAAGGTCGACCCGCATGAATTGCAGGGTGAGGCGAGAGGGTCGATCTCGGCCTTGAAGGAAGTGTTCGGCGACCCGCTGCTTGCCGGTGAGCTGCCGGGCGACCAGGAACTGATCGAACTGGCCGAGGCAGCCCCCAACGCATCGGCTGCGATGATAAAACTGTTTCGCGCTTACCGCGAGCAGGCCGAGCGGCTGTCCGATCTCAACGAGCTTCTGGCGCGCGAGGGCCGCGCCACGGCGCTGTCCGGTGCGCGGCTGCCGATCGACGAAGTGCACGAGATTTTCGAGCGCCGGCCGAACCATTTTGCAGCACTGGAGGAAGAGGCCGAGGCCTTCACCTCGATGCTCGACCCCGGCGACGATCTGTTCGGCGCGCTGAAGGCGTGGCTGAAGCGCGAGTATGGCATCGTCGTCAAGGTTCTGCCGGTCGCCACCATGCCGAACTGGCGCCGCCGTTATGACCGTCATTCGCAGCGTCTTTTTCTATCGGAGCGGCTGTCGCCGTTCGACCAGTTGCGCGAAGTCGCCATGGAGGCCTGCCTGATCCGCATGACGGTCGCGATCGCCGGCGAAATTCAGGCGCTGAAGCTCGGTACGGACGAAGCCCGCCGGCTCGCCCGCTTCGAGTTCGGCCGCTACGCCGCCCATGCCTTGATGATGCCCTATCAGGCCTTTCATGCCGCCGCCGTGCGGGCTCGTTACGACATCGATGTGCTGCGCTCGCGTTTCGGCGTCTCCTTCGAACAGGCGGCGAACCGCCTGACCATGCTGCAGCGTCCTGGCTTGTCCGGAGTGCCGTTCTTCATGCTCGAGGTCGACAATGCCGGCAACCGCTTCCGCAAGGCCGGCGGCCAGGGCTTTCCGCAAAGCCGCTTTGGCGGCGGCTGCCCGAAACTGCCGGTCCATGCCGCTTTCGCTTCGCCTGGCCAGATCCTGGTCGAGGCGGTGGAAATGCCCGACGGCGCCGAGTTCCTCTGCATCGCACGCACGCTCGAGGGGCCGCAGGGTTCGTTCTCCGAGCGCCCGCGCCGCACCGCGCTGCTGTTGGGCTGCGATATCGGCTTTCGCGACGAGATCGTCTATGGCGCCGGGCTGCCGGCAAAGGCCGGACAGGGCGCCGCCACGCCGGTCGGTCCCGCTTGTCGGCTGTGCGAACGCATCGGCTGCCTCGCCCGCGCCGAGCCGCCGGTGACCCGTCCGCTGGGCCTGGACGAGATGGCGACGGGCCTGAGCGCCTTCGATTTCCAGTGATGCTTCTCGGGCAGGAGGTCGCGGAAGACCGCAGCTGTTTGCGCTAAGCAATAGAGCGCGGCCCGAACCATCGCCGAACCAAATATTGATTAAGCATCGGCGCTGCGCTATCGAAGGTGAGCTGCAGGGCAGCCAAGGGGGACGGCTTATGAACAGGAAAGCTTTGTGGCTTGGCGTGGCGCTTGCCCTTTTGGCGGGGCCTGTTCTGGCAGAAAAATCCTCGGAATTCTTCAAGGACTATCAACAGTATAGTGACGACGGCAAGGCATTCCTGGACAAGATCGATCCAAAGACCGGCGCGGTCGACCTTCCCGAAGGCATCCATCTCGATCTCAAGGACAAGTTCTATTTTCTGGGCAAGAAGGACGCGACGTCCGTCCTGACCGAGGCCTGGGGCAATCCGGCTGATACCGCGTCCGAAGCAATCGGCATGATCTTCCCGGCCAAGTACGAGCCCATCGCCGGCAACGGTTGGGGCATCGAATTGCGCTATGAAAAGATCGGCCATGTCGATGACGCCGACGCCGCATCCATCGACTACACCGAATTGCTGAGCAGCATGCAGGCGGACACATTGTCGGCCAACGATCAGCGGGTGAAGGACGGCTTTCCCCCGATCAAGCTGATCGGCTGGGCCTCGCCGCCGGTCTATGATTTCGTCCACAAGCGGCTGCACTGGGCCAAGGAACTGCAGTTCGGAGACGATACCGTCCACACGCTCAATTACGACGTCCGTTTCCTCGGCCGGGAAGGCGTCTTCGTGATGAGCTACATCGCTACGGTTGAACAATTGCCGGAGATCAAGCAGAGCCTGGACGAAGTGCTGGGCGTGGCGGACTTCAACACCGGCAAGAAATACACCGATTTTCTGCCAGGCACCGACACGGTCGCCGCGGTTGGCATTGGCGGCCTCATCGCTGGAAAACTCGCGGCAAAGGCCGGCCTGATTGCGGTCGCGCTCATCGCCCTGAAAAAGTTCGGCATTCTGCTGCTGGTACCCTTGGCTGGTCTTTGGCGCTTTATCCGCGGCAACAAGGGCACGTCCTAGAAACGGCGGTGTTTGCCCGTATGGCTGCCGGTTGGCGGTGCGCCAAAGGGAATGCCGGGCTGGATCACCTCCGGCGGTAGCCTATGCGCTAGGCGAATGCGGCACGTTTCTGTCGTCCATTGTGCATCATGCCGCCCCGAGATAGCCGACAGTCGCACCCCATGACCGATACCGCATCTTCTCCAATCGCCGCATCGCCGATCGTCTCGCCGCGCGAAGAGCGGGTCGGCTTGCTGCTGGTGTTCCTGTCGGCGCTGATGTGGAGCTTTGGCGGCACCATCGCCCGCTTCATCGACACCGCTGACAGTTGGACGGTGGTGTTCTGGCGCTCGCTGTGGGCGGCTGTGTTCCTGATTTGCTTCATGGCCTGGCGCGACGGCTGGCGCGGCATGTTGCGGCTGTTTCGCGACATGGGCCTGCCCGGCCTTGCCGTGGCCGTCTGTTTCGCCACGGCGTCGACGTGCTTCGTTGTCGCGCTCGCCTACACCACCGTTGCCAATATCCTGTTGATGCAGGCCGGTGTGCCGCTGCTGGCGGCATTGCTTGCCTGGGTGCTGTTTCGCGAACGCGTCGCCGTCGCGACCTGGGTGGCGATCGCCGCCGTCATCGCCGGCGTCGCCATCATGGTGTCGGAATCGCTCGACGGCGCCGTATCGCCCATCGGCGACGGGCTGTCGCTGCTGATCGCCGTCATGTTCTCGATTGCCACCGTCATCACCCGGCGCTTCGCCCATGTGCGCATGACGCCGGCGACGTGCCTCGGCACGATGCTGGCAGCGGCTTTCGCCGCATCGCAAGCCACGCAGTTTGCCACGTCGGCCCACGACATGGCTTTCCTGTTTGCCTTCGGCGTCATCAATCTCGGCCTGGGCCTTGCCTTCTTCGCCACCGGCGCGAGGCTGGTTCCGGCGGCGATCGCAGCACTCCTCGGCACGTTCGAGCCGATCCTCGGACCGATCTGGGTCTGGCTCGTTCATGGCGAGGTGCCCTCGGTGCGCACCATCATCGGCGGCGCGGTGGTGGTCGCCGCGCTGCTCGTCCATATCGCGCTTGAATTCAAGCGCCAGGCGAGACCTGCACGGCCGGGGACCACCGGCCTGCCATCCCCTAATTGACCCGCCTTTCCCTTGGTTGAGCCCGTCTTCCCTAATTACGCCCGTCTTTCCCCAATTAGCGAAGCCGCACGCCCTATTGACCGAGCTTCCCCGCGCGGCCCATTGACAACCTTGCTGCGGCACGGGCAGGCTGGGGCACGGCAACAACAAGACAGGCTTATCTTGCCAAGTGTCCCCGCCGGTCGGACCAAGACCGGACCACAGCGTCGTATCCCTGCCAGCGCCGCGGCGAAAGCCTCTGACGGCGTCAGCGCGCCCGCCATGCGGGCACACAGAGCCATCATCTGCCGCTCGTCGAACCGCCCGGACGGCGCTGGCAGTTCATGCTTGTGGCTGCCCGGAAAGCTCAATACTCTGAAGCAAATGCCCAATCGCGCTCGAACAGCGACGACTTGGCGAAGGAACACTCATCAAAGGAGAACAGCATGATCCGCAAAGCGCTCTGGCTTTCGGCAACCTCGGCATTTCTGACGCTTTTCGCCGTTGGCGGCCATGCCGAGGATCGCGTCGTCAACGTCTTCAACTGGTCGGATTACATCGACAGTTCGATCATTGACGACTTCACTAAGGAGACCGGCATCAAGGTCGTCTACGACACCTTCGATTCCAATGAAATCCTCGAGACCAAGCTGCTTGCCGGCGGCAGCGGCTATGACGTCGTCGTGCCCAGCGGCAACTTCCTGGCGCGCCAGATCCAGGCCGGCGTGTTCCAGAAGCTCGACAAGTCGAAGCTGCCCAACATTTCCAACATGTGGGACACGGTTTCGGAGCGGACCGCCAAATACGATCCCGGCAATGAATACTCGATCAATTACATGTGGGGCACCGTCGGCATCGGCTACAACATCAAGAAGGTGCAGGCAGCACTCGGCACCGACAAGATCGACAGCTGGGATGTGTTCTTCAATCCCGACAGCCTGGCCAAGCTGAAGGACTGCGGCGTCTATGTGCTGGACTCGCCGGCCGACATCATCCCGGCGGCGCTCAAATACCTCGGCCTCGATCCGAACAGCACCTCACCTGACGACATCGCCAAGGCCGAGGAGACGTTGCTGAAGGTGCGTCCGTATATCCGCAAATTCCATTCGTCCGAATACATCAACGCGCTCGCCAACGGCGACATCTGCCTGGCGGTCGGCTGGTCGGGTGACGTCTTCCAGGCGCGCAACCGCGCGGTCGAGGCCAAGCAAGGCGTCGAGATCGGCTATTCCGTGCCCAAGGAAGGCGCCCAGATGTGGTTCGACCAGATGGCGATTCCCGCCGATGCGCCGCATGCCGCCGAGGCACTCGAATTTCTCAACTACATGATGAAGCCGGAAGTGATCGCCAAGTCGTCCAACTATGTGCTGTACGCCAACGGCAACAAGGCTTCGCAGCAGTTCGTCGACAAGGCGCTGCTGGATGATCCGGCGGTCTATCCGGACGCCGAGACCTTGAAAAAGCTCTATACGGTCCAGCCCTACGATCCCAAGACCCAGCGCCTGATCACGCGCAGCTGGACCAAGATCGTCACCGGCCAGTAAGCAATGCGACATGGTCCCGGCAGCCACCTGCCGGGACCATTCTTCTCTGGGGCAAGAAGCAAAAAAATAGGACGGAGTGGGACATGAAATCGCTTGGCAGCATCCGCAGGGATTTCGCGCCATGGAACGACCCGAACGCCAAGCCATATATCCAATTCGAGAACGTCACCAAGAAGTTCGGTGACTTCACCGCCGTCAACAATCTGTCGCTGACCATTTTCGAGCGCGAGTTCTTCGCCCTGCTCGGCGCGTCGGGCTGCGGAAAGTCGACTTTGCTGCGGATGCTTGCCGGCTTCGAGGAGCCCACCGCCGGCCGTATCCTTCTCGACGGCCAGGATTTGCGCGGCATCCCGCCCTACCGCCGCCCGGTCAACATGATGTTCCAGTCCTATGCGCTGTTCCCGCATATGAGCGTGGAAAAGAACATTGCCTTCGGCCTCAAGCAGGAAGGCATGCCGGGACCGGATATCGAAAAGCGCGTCGCCGAGATGCTGAAGCTGGTGAAGCTAGAGCAGTTCGCCAAGCGCAAGCCGCACCAATTGTCGGGCGGCCAGCGCCAGCGCGTCGCGCTCGCCCGCTCGGTTGCCAAGCGGCCAAAAGTCTTGCTGCTCGATGAGCCGCTCGGCGCGCTCGACAAGAAGCTGCGCGAGGAAACGCAGTTCGAGCTGATGGACCTACAGCAAAATCTCGGCCTTACCTTCGTCGTCGTCACCCACGACCAGGAAGAGGCGATGACCATGGCCGACCGCATCGCCATCATCGACAAGGGCGAGGTGATGCAGGTGGCGACGCCGGCGGAAGTCTATGAAGCCCCCAGTTCGCGCTTCGTTGCCCACTTCGTCGGCAATGTGAACATGTTCGAGGGCAAGGTCGCCGAGCGTGCGGCAAACACCACGCGCATCACCGGCGCGACAGGGGCCCAGATCGTGGTCGAAAACAGCACCGATACAAAGGCCGGTTCCGACATCGTCTTCGCCATCAGGCCGGAGAAGATCAAGGTGTCCTCGACGAAACCGGCCGACGCCGTCAATGCGCTTGAGGGCGAGGTCTACGACGTTGCCTATCTCGGCGACATGACCGTCTACCACATCCGGCTGGATGACGGGCAGATCATCAGGGCAAGCGCGCTCAACGCGGCGCGAGTCACCGAGGACCCGCTGACCTGGAACGACCGCGCCTGGGTCTCCTTCCGGCCGGATGCCGGCGTCGTGCTGACACGGTAGGGGGCGGCCATGTCCAACATTGCACTCACCGACGCCGGTCCATCGGCCGCGGCCAAACCGTTCCTGATGCGGCTCGGTGCCGGCTTTGTCAGCCGGCTCGTCATCATCGTGCCTTATCTCTGGCTGCTGTTCTTCTTCTTCATCCCGTTCATCATCGTCTTCAAGATTTCGCTGTCGCAGTCGGCGATCGCCATGCCGCCCTACACGCCGGCGCTCGATTTCAGGGATGGCATGTCCGGGTTCTTTGTCCGCTTCCGCGAACTCAGCGTCGACAATTATGTCTGGCTAACGCAGGACGCGCTTTACTTCAAAGCCTACGTGACCAGTGTTATCATCGCTGCTGTCTCGACGATCCTGACCTTGCTCGTCGGCTTCCCGATCGCCTACGGCATGGCCCGCGCGCCGGCGACGATCCGTCCGACCTTGCTGATGCTGGTTATCCTGCCGTTCTGGACGTCGTTCCTGATCCGCGTCTATGCCTGGATCGGCATCCTCAAGCCCGAGGGTCTGCTCAATCAGCTGCTGTTGTCGCTGCACATCATCAATCAGCCACTGATCATCCTCAACACTTACACGGCGATCTTCATCGGCATCGTCTATTCCTACCTGCCATTCATGGTGCTGCCGCTCTATTCGTCGCTGGAAAAGATGGATTACTCGCTGATCGAGGCGGCAAAGGATCTCGGCTGTCCGCCGACATCAGCCTTCTGGAAGATCACGTTCCCGCTGTCGCTGCCCGGGGTCATCGCCGGCTGCCTGCTGGTGTTCATTCCAGCGGTTGGCGAGTTCGTCATTCCCGATCTGCTCGGCGGCTCGCAGACGCTGATGATCGGCAAGACCTTGTGGAATGAATTCTTCGCCAACCGTGACTGGCCGGTGTCGTCGGCCGTCGCCGTCATCCTGCTGCTGCTCCTGATCGTGCCGATCATGCTCTTCCAGCAGGCCCAGGCACGCGCCCAGGAGCAGGACAAATGAACGCCACCTGGAGCCGCTTCAACGTCACCTCGGTCGTGCTGGGCTTTGCCTTTCTCTATCTGCCGATCGTGCTGCTCATCGTCTTCTCCTTCAACGAGTCGAAGCTGGTCACCGTCTGGGGCGGCTTCTCGACCAAATGGTATGCCTCGCTGTTCCACAATCAGGGGCTGATGGACGCCACCTGGGTGACCGCGCGTGTGGGTGTCATCTCCGCCACTGTGGCAACCGTGCTCGGCACGCTGGCAGCACTGACCTTGACCCGCTACACCCGCTTCCGCGGCCGCATCCTGTTTTCCGGCATGGTGTTTGCGCCGCTGGTCATGCCGGAAGTCATCACCGGCCTGTCGCTGTTGCTGCTGTTCGTTGCCGTCGGTCTCGACCGTGGCTTCCTGACCGTGACGCTTGCTCACATCACCTTGACCATGTGCTTCGTGGCTGTCGTCGTGCAGTCGCGCCTGGTGTCGTTCGATCGTTCGCTGGAAGAAGCTGCCTTGGACCTCGGCGCAACGCCGGTAAAGACCTTCTTTCAGATCACGCTGCCGGTCATCATGCCGGCCATCGTCTCCGGCTGGATGCTGGCCTTCACCCTGTCGCTTGACGACCTGGTCATCGCCTCCTTCACCTCCGGGCCTGGCGCCACCACGCTGCCGATGAAGATCTACAGCCAGGTGCGTCTCGGCGTGACGCCGGAAATCAACGCCGCCTGCACCATCCTGATCGCCGTCGTGGCGGTAGGCGTCATCATCGCTTCGGTCGCCAACAAGCGGCGTGAGGTGCAACGCCAGCTCGACGAACAGGCCGCGCAGCGCGGTTGATTGCGTCAAACGAGGGATAGGGCGATCCCGGTAAGGGTCCGCCTATTCGCCTGAGACGCCGCGGCTGATCGGCGAGATGAACGGCGTGCTCCAGGTGCCGCCGACGAAGAATGACGACTGGTTGGATCCCTGCTGGCCATTGACCGGTGCCGCTGCCGGGTCGGCCTGGGTGACACCCCCCGAAAGCGCCAGCCCGCGTCCGCCGTAAGAGGCGATGCCGGACAGCCAGACCTTGTATTTCGCCGAATTGGCCTCGGCCTTGTCCAGCCTTGCCACACCCTTCGAGATGGTGGCCTTGAGCTCGGCGCCGTCCATCGGCAGTGTCCCGTCCGAGACGTCGTCGAGCGCGAAGAAGCCGCCCTGTTCCGTGTGCTTCAGAAATGCCGGCAAATTGAGCCCGCTCAGCGCGCCAGGCCCGAACGTCGCAGAGACCGAGCCGTCCGCGTTCTCGAAGATCGAGTCCCAGGATTTGCCCGGCCCTTTGAGAATGACCGAGACAGTGCCGGTGCTGGCCGGCACCAGCCGCGTCATTCCGGCCGCGGTGCCGAAAGCGGCGCCGTCAATGTCGGAGGCGAGCAGCCGGATCTCGACCTGCGAGCCCTCCGGTTTGCGGTCGAAACGCAGGCTACTTTGCACGTTGCCGCCAAAGGCCGACGCATCGGAGATATCGAAGACGGCAAGCCCGTTCTTCACCTGCGCCGTGGCGGCGACGTCGGCAAGCTGGATTGCGCCGGCCGAGGCATGCGCCGCTGACAGCCTCAGATCGAGATTGATCCGGTCGGCGAAGCTGGTGTCGATTTCGCCGGGACCGGTCTCGCCGGTCGGCGCCAGCGGCGTGAAGGCCGAAAACAGCGACCTGAGGTCGAGCGTATCAAAGGCGAGTGTGCCTGATATCACCGGCAAGGCGTCGCCGAACGAAAAATCCAGCGCCCCCATTCCCGGGTTGTTGTCGAGCGTCACCGCGGTGTTTTCGAATTTGACGCGGCCGGCGGTCGCCGTGATCTTGCTCGAAATCGAGACCGAACCGATCGCCGTACCAGGAGCAATGCCGGCCTGCGACCATTCCAGCACGCGCCGCAGCGAGGGCGCGGCGAATTTCGCCTGGCCATCGAAATAGGCGTTTTGCGACATGCTGGCCGTGCCGTCGAACGAGAAGCTGGCCGGCGCTGCCTTGAACGAAAACGTGACCGGTGCGGGGCCGCCGGCAAACAGCACCAGCGGCTTGGGCGAGGCGGCATCGACGGTGACGCTCTCGCCGCGCCAGATTCCGGTCGCCGACAAGGTCGCGTTGCTGTTCATCGCTGCCCAGCTCGCCTGGCCGGACAGGCTGGTCAGCAATTCGACGTCCTTGCCGCCGACGGAGGCGACCATGCGGCCGTCCCTGAATTCCACGGTGCCGAACGGATCGGCGGGCAGCTTGCTCAGATCCGGCTTCGTCGGATCGGCGTTGACCACGCCGCGCGCCGTGTCGATGGAGCGGGTGATGCGTCCGCCCGTTGGTATGGCGGGCAGGAATATGCCGTTTGCGGCGCGCTGGACCCGGATCGTCGGCCGCACCAGCCGCGCCGTCGAAAACACCACATCGCCCTGCAGCGCCGCCATGGCCGAAAGGTCGACCTCGACCCGTTCGGCCTCGATCACCGGCGGCGCGTCGGTCTCGGTCCACTGCGACAGCGTGACGTCGCTCAATATGGCGCGGAACTTCGGCCACACCTCGATGCGCGGCGAACCGGCGATGGTGACCCTGAATCCGCTCCACGCGCTCATCTCCCAGGCAATGCGATCGCGCACGATCCGGGTCGAGGCAATCAGCGGCAGAGCGGCGACGACCAGCGCGATGACGAGCACGGCAACGCCGATCGCCCATATTCCGCGCCGGATCAAAGGTGATGGCATATTGCGCCGGTTGCTTTCATTCCGATAAAAATCGCCTGACGGGTGTAACCGCCAGTTGTCACCACGCCTTCCAGTCGTCACTACGACTTAGGGCTGAGGCATTTCAAGTCTTTATGGCCCGGCGATGGCAATTGCGCACACATGGCCGAGTTTAGCGGAACAAAATCTTGCTCTGCCGCACGGTGGTAGGCATAAGCGATGCAGCTTCAGCCTGCTACGAGGCGCGGCGTTTTTGGGACAGCGCGCCTGTAAAGCTGAGGCTAGTGCATGTCGCCCGGAAGAGTGCAGCGGTTCCGGGACAACGACGTGCATCAAAACAAAAGCATATCTATCTTGCGACGCGACGGGCTTCAAGGAGGATCGATAATGGCTGCCGAAGCACCGCTCTGGACCCCGACGCAAGACCAGATCGACGCAGCACCACTGACCGCGTTCATGAAGGCAGCAGCGGCCAAAAGCGGCACATCCTTCGCCTCCTACGCCGAACTGCACCGCTGGTCGGTCGAGGATCGCGAGGGCTTCTGGAGCCTGCTGTGGGACTTTTGCGGCATTGTCGGCGACAAAGGGACCGATGCGGGCGAGCCCGTGCTCGTCGATGGCGACAAGATGCCCGGCGCATCGTTCTTTCCCGAAGCGACACTGAACTTCGCCGAGAACCTGCTGAAGAAGACCGGTTCCGGTGACGCGATCGTCTTTCGCGGCGAGGACAAGATCGAGCGGCGGCTGTCGTGGAGCGAACTGCACCAGCTGACCTCGCGCTTTCAGCAGCTTTTCCTGTCGCTCAAGGTGAAAAAGGGCGACCGCATCGCGGCGATGATGCCCAACATGCCGGAAACCGTCGCCGCCATGCTGGCGGCCGCCTCCATCGGCGCGGTCTGGTCGTCCTGTTCCCCCGATTTCGGCGAGCAGGGCGTGCTCGACCGTTTCGGCCAGATCGAGCCGGTCATATTCATTGCGCCGGACGGCTATTGGTACAATGGCAAGGCAATCGAGGTAGCCGACAAGATCGCTGCCGTTGCGGCGAAGCTCGAAACCGTCCGCAAGGTCCTGATCGTCGACTATCTCGGTACCTCGCGCGATATCGCAGCGATCATCGACAAGGCCGTGGCGCTCGAAGAGGCGCTGTTACCCTTTACCGCCAAAGCGGTCACGTTCGAGCGGCTGCCGTTCGCGCATCCGCTCTACATCCTGTTCTCGTCAGGTACCACCGGCATTCCCAAATGCATCGTCCATTCGGCCGGCGGCACGCTGGTCCAGCATGTCAAGGAACACCGGCTGCATGCCGGACTCATCGAAGGCGACCGCTTCTTCTACTTCACCACCTGCGGCTGGATGATGTGGAACTGGCTGGTGTCGGGCCTGGCCTCGGGCGCCACGCTGCTGCTCTATGACGGCTCGCCCTTCCACCCCGACGGCAATGTGCTGTTCAGCTTCGCAGATGCCGAGAAGATGACCTTTTTCGGCACCTCGGCCAAATTCATCGATTCCGTACGCAAGGCCGGGCTCAAGCCGATCCGCAGCCATGATCTGTCGAGTGTGCGGGCTATTTCCTCCACCGGCTCACCGTTGTCGCCGGAGGATTTCCGCTTCGTCTATGACGGCATCAAGAAGGACGTACATCTCGCCTCGGTTTCCGGCGGCACCGACATCGTCTCCTGTTTCGTGCTCGGCGTACCGACGCAACCGGTCTGGACCGGCGAGATCCAGGGTCCCGGCCTCGGCCTTGCCGTCGATGTATGGGACGATGACGGCAAGCCGATCCGCGAGCAAAAGGGTGAGCTGGTCTGCACAAAAGCGTTCCCGTCGATGCCGATCGGCTTCTGGAACGATCCTGAGGGCAAGAAATACCAGGCCGCCTATTTCGAGCGCTTCGACAATGTTTGGTGCCACGGCGACTTCGCCGAATGGACCGCGCATGGCGGCATGATCATCCACGGCCGTTCCGACGCGACGCTCAATCCGGGCGGTGTGCGCATCGGCACGGCGGAGATCTACAATCAGGTCGAACAGATGCCGGAGATCCTTGAGGCGCTGTGCATCGGTCAGGATTTCGACAATGACGTCCGCGTCGTGCTGTTCGTGCGGCTGGCCGCCGGCGTGACGCTGGACGAGGATCTGGAAAAGCGCATTCGTTCCAAGATCCGCAGCGGCGCCAGCCCGCGCCACGTGCCGGCAAGGATCGTCGCCGTCAGCGACATTCCGCGCACCAAATCGGGCAAGATCACCGAGCTTGCAGTGCGCGACGTGGTGCATGGCCGCGCCATCAAGAACAAGGAAGCGTTGGCCAATCCAGAGGCGCTGGAGCTGTTCAGGAACCTGCCGCAGCTGGCTGAGTGACGCGGCCGGGATGGTTAACCAGATATGTCGGTCGAATTTACCTAGATTTCATGAGTGGTACACATTCGTAAATTTTTTGGACGGCCGGTAAGGAGTTGTTAAGGCCCGGCGTCGATAGTCGCACGTAACTTGAGGGAGAAATCCCGTTCCTCGTCCCCTGAGGATCAGATTCGCTCAAGCCCCCGTTGTGACAGCAAATCCCATTTAAGGCGTCCTGTTGGACGCCTTTTCTTTGTCCGGGATTCTCGCCCGGGAATGGCCGGCCTATTCGGCCAGCACCCGCGTCGACGGGAAGGCGACCTCGACCAGCGTCCCTTCGCCCGGCGTCGAGGTGATGGTGAAGCGGGCGCGGTTGGCTTCCACCATCGCCTTGGTCAGCGGCAGGCCGAGACCGGTGCCGTCGCCACGCCCGCGCTTCAGCGCATTGATCTGCTTGAATGGCTTCAGCGCCTGCTCGATCTCGGCATGGCTCATGCCAATGCCGGTATCGCGCACCCGCATGACAACGTCGCCGGAGGTTTCATAGGCGGTCGACACGATCACCTGTCCGCCGGCTTGCGTATAGCGAATGGCGTTGGACAGGATGTTGAGCGCGATCTGGCGCACGCTTCTGAGGTCGGCGACGACTTCTGGCAGTCGCGAGGCGAAGCTGGAGCGAATGATGACACGCTCGCGGTTGGCCTGCGGCTGCATCATCGCCACCGTCTCGGCCAGCGTATCGTTGAGCGACACCGCCTCGTAGTCCATTTCCTGCTGGCCGGCCTCGATCTTCGAAATGTCGAGGAGGTCATTGACGAGATCGAGCACATGGTTGCCCGAGCGGTTGATGTCTCTGAGATAGTCGCGGTAGCGGTCATTGGCTACCGGGCCGAACTTCTCGTCCACCATCAGCTCGGAAAAGCCGATAATGGCGTTGAGCGGCGTGCGGATCTCGTGGCTGATGCGGGCGAGGAAATCGGTCTTCTGCGAGGAGGCGCGCTCGGCCACCGCGCGCGCCTGGGTCAGATCCTCTTCGGCCCGCTTCCACTGCGTGATGTCGCGCACCACGGCGCAGAAGCCGCTGTCATTGGGCAGCCTGCCGATGGTCATGAACAGCGGGATGAAGCGCCCTTGCGCCTCGCGCCCGATCACCTCGCGGCCATCGTTCATCACACTCGCCACGCCGGGCTCGGACAGGCCGTTCAGATAGTCGCGCGCCGCGCGCTGGCTTTCGATGGCAAACAGCGAGGCGAACGGTTTACCGGTGACGTCGTCGCTGTCGAAGCCGAACAGCGCCTCGGCCGGCCGGCTGATCGAGCGGATGTCGCCGTCGCGGCCGATCAACACCACACCATCGGTCGCGGTGTCGATGATGGTGCGCATCTCGGCAATGCGCGCTTTGAGTTCGGAGACATCGGGCTGCGTCTGCTCCTCGGCTGCGAGATGCGCAACCATCGGCGGCTCGTTATCGCCGGTACGTCGCACCACCAGCATCAGCGCCTTGCCGGCGCGCCACGGCACCGAACGCAAAATGGCTTCGATCGGAAATTCCTGGCCCTCGCGCGTCTTCAGTTTGAGTGTGTGGTCGCTTTCGCCGGCCATTTCTGAATAGGGATCGGCAAACAGCGCGTCGAGCCCGCCGGCGTCGCTCAGGTCCTCAAGCGTGTCATAGCCGGTCAGGCCGAGGAATTCCTCATTGGCGTAATGAAGCTCGTCGCCCGAATGGATGAGCAGCGGCACCGGCAGCTTGCCGAGGATCGACGTGTCAGGGGCCTTGTGTTCATCTCCGGCCGAGAATGCCGAAGGCATGAACCCCTCAAGCTTGAGCGGCGGCACTTTCAGGCGCTGTGGTTCTGCCGGCACTGTGTCCGCATCGCCGGCCTTGTCCCCGTCTTCCACGGCCGAGTCAGTCGCCTCGTCGGACGGCGCCCAATCCTCATTGTCCTCGGCATCGCGGAAATCGGCCGACGTCATGCTGTCGTCTTCACCGGCATTGGCCGGCGTCTCGGCAACAACCGGCTGTGGCTCTGAGGCCTCCACGATCTCTTGGGCTTGCGTATCATCCGGTTCGGAAGCCGGCGCAGGTTCGTCGTTGGACGACGTTGCTTCCGTACTGTTTTCGGTGACGGAGCCTGGTTCGGGATCGGCATAGTCGAGCAGGGAGCGCGACACTGTCGGCGCCTTCGCCTCGCCTGCTTCGCCGTCCGCAAGGCCGTCGTCCGGCTGCTCGCCGTCAAGCCGCGCGAGATCCTTTTCGTCCTCGGCATCGCTTTCCGGCGGTTCGGCCTCAGCCGTTTCATTTTCGGGTGCGGTTGCCGATGGTTCAGCCAGGGCAGCCGGGCCGGCTTCGCCCGGACTCGAGAACTCGGCGGGCCGCCGGGCTGGCGCGGCTGTTTCAGCCTGGTTCGCCTCGACACGATCCGGCTTGAGCTCATCTGCCTTGGCCTGGTCTGGCGTTACCTGATCCGGATTGGCCGGTTCGGCCTGCTTGGCAGTCTCCGGCTGCTCCGGCGGGGGATTGTCCCTCTTCAGCCGCTCGCCGATTTCGCGGAAAGCGCTGCGCTCCAGCGTCGACAGGCCCCTCTCGCTTGTCGGCTGCTTGTCGTTGGCGGGCTGCCGATGCTCGGCCAGCCGGATGACCTTGTCGGCAAAACGACGTTCCTGCTTCGGCACGATGGTCAGCGCCGGCACTTCGCCCTCGAACGGATCGGCCGCCTTGGGAGCTTCCGCCACGGGCTGTTCCGGGGCCGGCTCAGCTGCTGCCGCTGGCGCGCCATTGGGGACCAGCGCCATGCCGATTGCTTCCGGATCGACCACCGCATCGCCGGCGCGGGCGACGCCGAAACCACGAAAACCTTCGAAGGCGCGGCTGCGGCCATAGACAGGCAGTGCTGCCAGATCGACCGGTATCTTCAGGTCGGAGCCGGCAACCGGCCACAGTACCGAGCGGCCCGACCAGGTGTCGCGCCGTTCAAGCAGGCCCGCGATCTCGCCCGAGGCGTCGAGGCCGAAAGTTGTCGCGACGTCCTTGAAGCGGCGGCCGATCACGTCGGCGGCGGCTTTGCCGACAATGTCGCCGAATTCCGGCGACAGCGCGCTGAACTTGCCGTCGGCGTCGGTGCGCCAGACGAAGCGCAGCGGCGGCGCCGAGCGGTCGACCTCACGTTTGGCGGGAGGCGTAGCCGGTGGGGCTGCGTCAGACGGCAGGGCGGGCGCAGCGGCACTGCTGTCCAACTGCGCACTCTCGGCCGGGGAAACAGAGTCCGGCTCGGCCTGCGCCGGGCTGTCCGGCTCGCCGGCCTGCGGCTCTTCGCCGGCATGGAAGTACCAATGATCATGTTGCGCCGGCGCGCTGTCATTCGCCGCCTGCTCGCGGCCGGTCGTCTGCTCGCGATGGTCCGCCTTTGTATCGGTTGACGCCGAAGCATCATGCTCGGTGGCAGCCGGACCTGTCTCCCCGACATCAGGCGCGGCCGCGAGTGGGGCGCCCTGATTCCCGCTTGCGGGGGGGTGGTCAGCCACCGCATCCACCGTTACCGCGTTCTCCGCGGCGGCTTGCGCCGGGCCATCGTCGACCTGCGCTGCAGCAGGTTCGGCATCCAGCTCGCCGACAGGATTTTCCTCACCGAGCTGATCCTCGTCGATGACCACCAGCAGATGCCTGGACTCGGTCAGGCGCGCGAAGCCGGCCGGATAGGACGTGGCGCCGCCGGGGACCAGCCGCTTGACGATGCGGTCGTCCTGGCTCGCCACGTCGGCGACAAGCGCGGCCAGCGTCTCAGGCCGGATGGCGAGCGCGCCAAAGCCATCCGAAGCCGCCTCGACAGTGCCGGCGGCGTCGACAAAGGCGATGAAATGGCCGTCTTCGGTAAAGCCGCTGATCGCGCGGGCCGCAATGTCGGCAGCACTGCGCGAGCCGGCCTGCGCTGCCGGCACCACCAGCATGATGGCGCTTTCGCCGTCCGGCATAGTCACCGCACTGGCCAGGAAGCCGACGGCGCGGCTGGTGATGCCGGTCGCCAGCCGTACCGTAATGGCGCGGTCGCTGCCGATCTGCGGGAAGCCCGCGGTCGCCATGATCTGACGCCTGGCGATCAGCGGCAGCTGTGCCGAGGCGCCGATGATGGCCTCGATGTCGGGATAGCCGAACACCGCAGCGCCCGGGCCGTTGGCCCAGATCACCTGTTCGAGGTCGGCCGACAGAATCGCGATCGCGTCGCCGGCGGCGAAGCGCTGGCGAACCGCATCAAGCACGGCGACATCGAGGAAAGAGTAGTTCTCGGAAGGCATGCGCTTGGCGGACCCTTTCGGTGAAACCTCTTGGCGAACCCCTCTTGGCGAACCTACAAGGCGGGCAATTTGCAGTTAACGCTTTGTTAATAAAAGCCCGCGCGGCGAAGGTCCACAAGCCATGGCGGGAAGCAGGTGGAATCTCTGGCCACTTGGTTAACAGCCTCTCGGAATGTCCCTGGATAACCTCTTGGGTGACGCATGGGAAGAAATTTATGGTGCACTGCAACAAAGATATTGCATCGCACAAAAAAACCGCTATATTGCCATCATACATGAACGAGACGGCTTTTTGTCAAAGCCGCTACCCCGAAAGGATGGAAAATGACCAAGGCCAAGACCGCTGAGACCATCGAAAACGTCGAATTCCCGAGCTTCGACGCTTCCAAGGCAACCGATCAGATCCGCGCTTTCGCCGAAAAGGGCGTCGAGCAGTCGAAGGAAGCCTACTCCAAGCTGAAGACCGGCGCCGAAGAGACCCAGAAAGTCCTGGAATCGACCTTCGAGACTGCCAAGACCGTTTCCAGCGACCTGTCGCTCAAGACCATCGCCGCTCTGCGCGCCAATGCCGAAGCCGGCTTCTCGCATCTCGAGGCCCTCATCGGCGCCAAGTCGCTGTCGGAAGTGGTCGAACTGCAGACCGCCTTCCTGCGCAAGCGCGTCGAGACCACGGTCGAGCAGGCCAAGGACTTCCAGGCTGTTGCTTCGAAGGCTGCCGAAGACGTCTCCAAGCCGGTCAAGACCGCTTTCGAGAAGGCCCTGAAGGACATCAAAGCCGCCTAATAATTGCGCACAACTCTGCGATGCATCAAAACGTCGCATTTCGTCAGACAAATAGGTGTGCGATAGAGTTGTCCAAATGAATACCCGGCGAGTGGAACCTCCTCCCTCTGCTCTCCGGGGTGACCAGCCAGCACCTCCTCCCGCTGGCTCGTAACAGGAAAAGGCCGGCACCTCCTCCCGCCGGCCTTTTTCTTTTGCCGAAGAAACCGGCGCCTGTTGGCGGAACCGGCTTTGCCTTATCAAAGGCCTTGAATTAGTCTCTGATAGACCGTATTGGACGCATCGCCGAACGACAGAGCGGATCTCGGAGAAAGAATTTTCACCACGATCTGGCTCAGGCGAACGTGCCGTTGTAGCTCAGATGGTTAGAGCGCCGGATTGTGGATCCGGAGGTCGCTGGTTCGATCCCAGCCAACGGTACCATCAATCTTCCCACTAAGTATCTGAACCAATTAAAGAATTTTGCCGAATCACCTGTTGCGCTTGCGCGTCAGCGGCGTTTTGTGATACATAATGTGATACATATTGTGACACAAAAGCTGTGTTGAGCGCATGGGCAGGCGACGCGAGGAGCATGATCCCGACCGCTTCCTACAACTCAGGGGCGATCACTTCCACTACCGACGTCGGGTGCCAAAAGAGGTCAGGCATCTTGACGAACGGGGTGAGTTTGTCCGCCGCGCCCTCGATGCCACTGAGCGCGTAAAAGCGCGCACGGCCCGCGACATTCACGAGGCAGCCGACAATGCCTTGTGGGCTTCGCTGATGCTGGGTGAAAACCCAAAGGCGGCGCGGGCCCGATATAGCCAGGCGATCAAGCGCGCCGAATCACTGGGATTCGTCTATCGGCCGCTTGCCGAGATTCTGGTCGCCGAGCCGCTCGATACGATCCTGCAAAGGATCGAAAGCACGATCGGAGAACCCGCCAAATCAACGTCGGTCGACGCGGCCGGCGGTGCAGTTGCTCGCCCTGACGACAGGATATCAGACGCTCTAAAGCTCTATTTCGACGAAATTGCCCGCGACGAAATCCGTTCCAAAAGCCCCGACCAGAAAAAGCGCTGGAAGGCAAAGCGTCAGATGAGCGTCGATGTGTTTATCAGCCTGGTCGACGACAAGCCAATAGGTGAGATCACACGCGACGACGCACGAGTTGTGCACAAATACTGGCTGGATCGAATCGCTCCCCAAACTGGCAGGGCAGACAGGTCGGCGTCGACCGGCAACCGAAACATGGGGAACCTGAGAACTCTCTATGCCGATTACTACCGCCATCTCGGTTTCCCCGAACAGAAAAACCCCTTCGCCGATCTCTCATTTAGCGACAAGTCTAAGCGCAGCCGACCGCCATTCCCGACGGACTGGATTCGGGACAAGATTTTTGCGCCTGGTGCGCTCGCAACGCTTAACGAGCAGGCGCGCGGAATCGTACTTGCCTTTGCGGAGACAGGCGCGAGACCAAGCGAACTTGCCAACTTGCATGCCGGGGTTATCAATCTCGATCACGATGTGCCGCACATCTCGGTCGAACCTCGCGACGACCCTGATGATCCGCGAGAGATCAAAACCGCCTCGTCAGTGCGCAAAGTGCCACTGGTTGGTGTGGCGCTAGAGGTGTTCAAGAGACATCCAAATGGCTTCCCACGATACAAAGATCGCGAAGCTTCGCTGTCGGGCCTGCTTAACAAGCACTTCAAGAGCCAAGGATTGTTTCCCACCGACGATCACACCGTCTATTCGCTGCGCCATTCGTTCGAAGACCGTATGAAGAACGGCAGGCTGGACGAAGAGCTTCGGCGCATGCTGATGGGCCACAGGATAGACCGTCCGAAATATGGCGAGGGTGGCGACATGAGGATGTGGCGCGAAGAGCTTATGAGGATCGTGCTTCCGTTCGACCCTTCGATCGTGTGACGCGTTCGCGCACAGCCGCCATACGCTCCTCCTTCGCCATGTGGTCTCGCAGAGCACGTTCCAGATACTCATATAACGGCAGCCATACCTCACCTTGGTCCCCTCGCACCACAATGATCTCCGCGACGCGATCGAGTGCCCGCTCGATGCGCTCCGCGGTGACCGGTCGCGACGTGAGCGAACACCGCTTCACGGCTTTGGAATCCTGTAAGTCGATGACCTCAGCATGCCTCGGCCGTAATCCGGCCTTCAGCGCAGAGGAAGGGGTAACCTCAGTCCAAGCGGGAAATGGCGGCCCCGACGTACAAATAGGCGGTATTGTCCTGCTGTTTCAGGCGCCGGCCGTCGGGGGTTGGTAGCGAAAGAGCGCTACCGCCTTTCCCCCCACTCGGAAACCCCGCGATATTTCCTACGGTGTTGGGCGTAATGACCTGTACCAGTGGGCAGAGGCTAATCTGACTCGAAGCCGACGCCCGTTTCTATGACGCGAACAGCAGCTTTGCGCCTCGTGTCGTTCAATTTGCACGTCCGGACGTGCCCACCGAAAGCGATCATATCTCGCGGCCTCCACACACCAAATTGTGGAAAAGCAACCTTGGGTCGCCGGTGGAGACGTATTTACTCTATCAGCAACGGATACTATCGAGCACTTTGTGGCTGTTGATCGACTCTCCTGAGATCGAGCAATAGTCACCGTGGCTAACGAAGCTATTCATGGCCTGGGCGGGTATCGAGTTACCGAAGGTGGTGACGGCATACGAGGGGCATATAGAAAGTTTTCCGACCCTGTTGTTTTTTGATTCCGGATGCAGTGCGTCTCTCCGATTGGCGTCGTGAAGCCGGCTAGCCGCGAAGGGAGAATAAATTGATCGCTCCGCTCACGAAGCGCAAGAAGAAGGACGGAACGGTCTACGAGCGTCCTGAGCATATCGAGCGACTGCTAAGGGACCTACAAGGACTCCCGCGTGACCAGTTGTTCGAGCGTTCGCTGATACGTGATCGCTCCAATCCTCTGCATGTTCCCTCCGAGTGTCTCGTGCATTTCTTGCGTGCCTCTCGCTGCGACAACTCGGAGGCTTGGTTCGAACGGTTGTATAAGACCCTGCTCGACCGGGTTTCGCGTGCCATTCCCGGTTCTGACAGGCCTGGAAACACGACCTCGCTCACCCGCGCGCGCATACGCGAGAAGGCGATCGACCGCTTCATCGAACTCGTCTCCCAAGACCGCAAGTCGCCCGGTGACCATATGGATTTCTTCGAAGTGCGGTTCGACCTCGGCATAAAGCGACTCCGTCTGGATGCCCAGGAGCAGGCGTGGCGCGACGAGAACCGCAGCGTCGGCCTCGACGACGTCGACACTGCCATGGAAAACGACTCCGGCACCGTCGTGGTCGACCGGCTGGCCGAGGATTTTTCTTCCGATCCGCTTTTCCGCCGAAAGCTTTATGCGGCGATTGGTACCCTGCCACCGGAACAAAGCAGGACCATGCATTTGCTTCTCCAAGGTTGGCTTACTCACTCGAGCGATCCCGAAATCATGACCATCGCCAAGGCACTGAACTGTTCGGATCGTTCTGTTCGCAACTATAAAGAGCGGGCGCTCAAGACGCTCACGGCTCTGTTCAATCAAGGGGATGATCAATGACGGCCAACAATCCGCCCCTGGGCCTTCAGGACGTACTCGATGCATTCATGATGGAAGACGATCACGGATCCGAGGTGCTCGCCCGGTATGTACGCGAGTATCCACAATTCGCAGCGCAGCTTGTCGACTTCTCGATACTCGCGGCCAGCGACGATAGCGACGACCAGTGCGAACTTTCCGATATCGATAGGTCGAGGATCGACGCGGCTTGGATCGCGTTCTCGGCGATCGACACGAACGACACCCCAGTCTCCGATCCACTCGCAAAGCTAACTGGAGAAAAGGGAAGGTCCGTCGCGCATACTCTCGGCGTTCCACGTCAGGTCGTGACTTGTTTCAGGGAACACAAGGTAATCGCAACGAGTGTTCCGGATGACGTTCTCCAGGTGTTCGCGGACGAGCTCCAGATCCCGATGGCCTACGTGATTGCGGCAATGAACCAGTCATTCTCAGGCTTCGGAGGGAGGCAGTTCAAGGCCGACGGCAAGCCGTCAGCCGGAGAACAGGTCAGCTTTGAGCAAGTCCTCATAGATGCCGGGGTTTCCGAAGCCGATCGATCAAGGCTTCTGTCCAGGGGAGAGTGAAATGGATTCGGTCGAGATCGCTCGAAGGACGGCCGCCGACCTGCACGGCTTCGCGGTCTCGAGGGGACTCGATCCCACCGATCCATACGAATTTGCAAAGGGCGCGGCAAGGGAGCGTGGCCTGAGTGTGGAGCACGCGGCTCCTGGATCGGCGAGCCTGAACGAGGGCCGTGCGACCTATATCCCGGAAGACGACCTCATCATCCACGAAGACAAGGGTTCCGCCTTTGACCGCGCGTTCCTGGTCGCTCACGAAATCGGCCATGCGGTACTCGGCGACAGGACCGTTGCGACCGCGAATGAAGTCGAGCCGACAAGAGCCGCGGAACCGTCTCCGGTCGGTATAGACCGCGTTGTCGACTACGGTCGCCGACAGCGGCGTGAGGTCCAGATGGACCTGTTTGCCAGAGAGCTTCTTCTGCCGCGACCTCTGATGCGTCGGATGCACCTTCAAGATGGCTTGACCGCTTCGCAAATCGCCGACCGCATGAAGGCTCCCTTCGACGTGGTCGCGCAGCAGCTGGTCGACGCGCTTCTGCTGCCTGTGATCGAACTGCAAGAAAAAGTGCGGCCGGCGGCCGACCTGAATGCTGAACAGGCGACCGCCGCGAAACACCGTGGGAAGGCCTATCTCCTAGAGGCGGGTCCGGGAACGGGCAAGACGCAGACGCTTACCGAGCGCGTGGTACAATTGATCGACGAGGGTGTGGACCCGCGTCGGATCCTCGTGCTCACCTACTCGAACAAGGCTGCAGGCGAGATGTCCGACCGTGTCGCAGCCAAGCGGCCGGACAAAGCCGCCGCGATGTGGATGGGCACGTTCCACGCCTTCGGACTAGACCTGATCCGCCGCTTCAACACTGAGTTCGGCGTGTCGGACAATCCCAGGATGATGGACCGCGTCGAAGCCGTCGAACTTCTCGAAGCAGAGTTTCCGAAGCTTTCGCTCGAGCATTACGTCGACCTTTATGACCCCACCCGCATGATAGGAGACATCCTTGCGGTCATATCCAGGGCGAAGGACGAGGTCGTAGGTCCGAAGCGCTACGAGAAACTGGCTCGGGACATGCTGGCGGCCTCCGCAGCCGCAGGCCAGAAGGATGAGGCAGCCGAAAAGGCGATGGAGGTCGCCCGTATCTACGAGCTCTACGAGACTTTGAAGAAAGACCGCGATGCGGTCGATTTCGGAGATTTGGTCGCGTTTCCCGTCCAGCTGCTAGAAGCACGTCCGGAGATCGCCGCGCAACTTCAGGGCCTGTACGATCATATCCTCGTCGACGAATACCAGGACGTGAACCGTGCCAGCGTTCGGCTGCTGAGGGCCTTGTGCCCGGGCGGACACAATCTTTGGGTGGTAGGCGACGCCCGGCAGTCGATTTACAGGTTTCGCGGATCGTCTCCGGCAAGCACATCGAGGTTTGGCACTGCCGACTTTCCGGGCGGACGGTCGTCCCGGCTGCGGGTCAACTATCGCTCTACCGAAGAGATAGTCACCGCGTACTCCTCTTTTGCGAAGGAGATGACCGCCAGTAGGACGGACGCGTCCCTGCTTGCGCACCGCGGCGCCAGCGGAGAACCCATAGAACTCCATCTGCTGGACACTAAAGACAGGCTCTCCGCTGCCATCGCAGATGCGATCACCGAGAGGAACGAGGCCGGGGTTCAGTTCCGGGATCAGGCGGTCCTCTGCACCGGTAACGAGCGGCTCGGCGAAATCGCACGTGACCTCGAGCGGATGGGCATTCCTGTCCTGTTCCTTGGCAACTTGTTCGAGCGTCCCGAGGTCAAGGACCTGCTTTCGTTCCTTTCATTGTTGACCGACCGACGCGCTATGGGGCTGCTCCGGATCGGCTGCACTCCCGAGTTCCCGATGTCGCTCGAGGACGTCGGCGCGCTCTTCGAGGAGTTGCGTGATGACAATCCGGCTCCCATGTCCTGGCTCCAGACAAGAGCCGTCGCCACGATGTCGCCGACCTCGCGCGAGTCCTTAAAGCTCTTGAAAGACGCTCTCGAAGGATTCGATGCCAAAAGCTCGCCGTGGCATGTGCTGGCAACGATCCTGCTGGACCGCACGAGGATTGCGGCGAGGATTGCCGACGCGACCTCCGTAGTCGAACGGGCTAAGGGGGTCGCCATATGGCAACTACTGAATTTCTTACGGGTCCAGCAAAGCGGGAAGGGCCAGGCGGTTCCCCGTCTGTTGGATCGGATAAGGGTCCTGATGGCGATCGGCGACGATCGCGATCTGCGGCAACTGCCAGCCGCGGCGCAAGGGCTCGACGCCGTGCGCCTGATGACGATCCACGGTTCCAAGGGACTGGAGTTCGACTGTGTGCATCTTCCCGGGCTCAGCAGGGATACGCTTCCTGGCAACATCAAGGTCCCTCAATGCATCCCGCCGGACGGCATGATCGGCGATATTGCCGGAACCGTCGAGGAGGCGCTTCGGCAGGGAGATGCGGAGGAGCGCGAGTGTCTCTTCTATGTGGCGGCGTCTCGCGCACGCGATCGGCTCTTGCTGTACGCTGTTACCCAAAGGGCTGATGGAGCCAGCAGGCCCGCTTCGCCTTTCCTGTCCAGACTGGGAAGCGGCATCGTTACCAGCAGGCCATCACCGAAACTATCGCTTCCATTGGCTCCGGAGATAGTTCCGGTCGCGCTAACGGTAACCGGACCGATGCGGCTGAAAGACTCGCAGATAACGATGCTGGACAAGGACAAGTGCAGGCGGCGGTTCCTCTACACCCACGTCCTCGGCATCGGCGGGCGGCGCACGGAGTCCGATTTCATGAGGATGCACGAAGCGACTAGGACCGTGATCCGTGCCGTCGTCCGTGATCGCCTCGATATTGACCGCGACGAGGATCTCAATTCTGCCGTGCGGTGGGCTTGCAACGAACAGGGGCTCGACGAAGGCCAACAGGCGCTCTGTGCCATCGCTGTCCGTCTCGTGAGGGCGTTCAGGCAAGGTCGAAGCCTTCATCGACATGAGGTTCCCGACGATCTGGTACTGTCAGTCGGAGGTGACGAGGTCACATTCAGGCCCGATGACGTCGTGATCACCGCTGCGGGGAAGCGCCTTTATCGACGTGTTCAAACGGGCGTCTTCCGAAAGACCGACATGACTAACCTCAGTGCCGCTTTGGCTGTACTGGCGATCAACGACAAGGCCGCGGGGTCAGAAGCTCAGGTGATCCATCTGACCGGCGACACCACTAATACTCTGTCATTCACGCCGCAGGTTCAGCGGAATCGTCGCGCTTCTCTCGTCGAAGCCATGTCGGATATCCGGGGAGGTTTATTTCCTTCCGCGCCAAGCCAGCGCGTCTGTCCGCGGTGTCCGGCGTTTTTCGTATGCGGATCGGTCCCAACCGGCACCCTGACCAAAAATCTTGGCGCGCCGATTCCGGTCTGACAATCCTCCACCGATTTTCCATCCGTAGCCGGACTAACCCGGCAGAACAAGGAAAATCAAATGAACTCCCCTGAACTTAACGACTACGACGATGTCGGCGACGCGATCGCCGAAGGCCGTGCCCTTCGCCCGGCACGCGCTTACCGCATCCGCTTCGCACAGGACGGCCTCGATTTCACGCAGCTCCTTGTTTCCGATCCCGTACCTCTCGGTCGCCAGGTCATCGAAGCTGCCGGGCTCGATCCCCGCAAGGGCTATAGCCTCTTCGCCATTATCGCATCCGGCGACTTCGAAGACGTGCGTCTGGACGAAGCGTTCGATCTTCGTGGCAACGGCGCCGAGCGCTTCGTCGCCTTCCTCACCGATCGCGACTACAAGTTCGAGATGAACGGCCGCGAGATGCGGTGGGGAAAGCCTGTGATCAGTGGCCGCGAACTCGCCAAGCTGGCGAAACCTGGTCCGGACGAAGCGGTCTTCCTCGATGTCCGCGACGGGACCGACCGCATGATCGAGCCGTTCGATCTGATCGAACTGAGCGCACCCGGTATCGAACGCTTCGTCACGGCGCCGCGCCCGCCCATCGAGATCATCGTCAACACCCGCAAGAAGCTTGTCCGCGGTCCGACGATCACGTTCGAGGACATCGTCGCGCTGGCGTTTCCGGGTCCCCATGATTCTAACGTCGTGTTCTCGATGACCTACCGCAAGGCGGCGTCTACTCCGCATTCTGGCGAACTGGGCCAGAACGGTTCGATCACCATCAAGCAGGGGACGGTCTTCAATGTCACACGCACTGTTCAGTCGTAGCCCTGACCTCGCGCAGCTGCGCGAGGAAGGCTATTTCATCCAGCTCGTCGGCAGCTATCTTGTCATGCGGGAGGTTCCCTACGTCGACACGGACCGCAAAGTCCGCAAGGGAACCCTCATCTCCACGCTTGCCCTCGCAGGCGACACGACCCGACCGCCGGATACGCACGTCATGCATTTCGACGGCGACTACCCGTGCGGACCGGACGGGAAACCGATCATGGCGATCTCGCACCAGACCCAGCATTTCGAACTGGGTAACGGGCTGACTGCCGAGCATGCCTTCTCAAGCAAGCCTGATGGCGGGTACCGTGACTATCATCACAAAATGACCACCTACGCGTCGATCCTTTCGGGACCGGCCGCAGTCCTGGACAAGTCCGCCACGCCGCGGCCGTATCAGGCGCTGGATGAGGAGGAGGATGCCGATAGCGTCTTCAACTACGTGGAGACAGCCTCGGCGCGCGCCGGCATCGGGGCGCTGACGGCCCGACTCGCCGGTCACCGGGTCGGAATCGTCGGTCTCGGCGGGACAGGAAGCTACATTCTGGATATGGTTGCGAAGACCCCTGTCTCCGAAATCCGGATCTTCGATCCTGACGAATACCTTCAGCACAACGCTTTCCGCGCGCCCGGCGCTCCCACATTGGCTGAGCTTCGCGAGGCGCCGCTGAAGGTCGATTACTTCAAGGCGATCTACGGCCGCATGCACCGTGGTATCACTGCCGTGTCGGCAGCCGTTAAACCGGAAACGCTGCACCTGCTTGAAGATCTGGACTTCGTGTTCCTCAGCCTAGATGCCGGCGAAGCAAAGGCAGCGATTACTACGTGGCTGCACGAGCACTCCGTCCCGTTCATCGATATCGGGATGGGATTGGAGCTCGGTGACCGTGGTCTGACGGGGATCCTGCGCGTTACGACCAGCACGCCGGAGAGCCGCACCGAGGTCGCCGTCAATCCGCGCATTCCGCTCGCAGGCGGCGGGGCGGACGACATCTATGCCTCGAACATCCAGGTGGCAGAGCTCAACGCCTTCAACGCGATCCAGGCCGTCATCAAGTGGAAGAAGTTGTTGGGTTTCTACTGTGACCTCGAGGGTGAACACCATTCCACCTACACGGTCGACGGAAACCTGCTGCTCAACGAGGATCAGTCATGATCAAGCATAAGAGCCTCCAGCACGTCTTCGTCGACAGCTTTCCGAGCAGGCTCAAACCGGGAAAGCTCTATGTCTCCGTCGAATACGGGAGTGTCGCTCACAGCTGCTGCTGCGGGTGTGGCGAGGAGATCGTCACGCCGCTGACACCGACCGACTGGCATATCGTCTACGACGGCGAGACTATCACCCTACACCCGTCGGTCGGCAACTGGACGTTGGCGTGCCGGTCACACTATGTAATCCGCAAAGGAGAGGTTATAGAGGCGCCGGCTTGGTCGGATCGGCAGGTCGCAGCAGAGCGTCGGCGAGACGGCCAGGCGAAGGCCGCGTACTTCGGGACGGCGTCTTCGAGCGTTTTGGGTACCGCCGCTACGCCCGAGCGAGATGCCCCGCAGAATTTGTTACGCGGCGATATCGGCTGGAAGGCGCGATTTCGCAAGTTTTGGACGGAGATTTTCCGATAAACCCGCAAGATTCATCGTGCAATTGGTCCGGAAGCTCGAGCTAGGTGCTGTGAGAGAAACTTCGTTGACGGCTGCGAAATTCCCCAACGACCAACCAATCCTCGGCGCTGTTTCCCATTCTGCCTAGTGGATGGCTACGGGCGGGCGGATTCGGCATGGTTGAGGATTAGTCGAGCGACGGGCAACCAGACGGGAGCATAGGATCCGTTGATCGTCGACTGGCAAGACCCCATTCGGACGGCCGTCAGGGCTAGGAGGAGGCTCTTCTGCGATGAGGCCCAAAGCGGATCGTCCGGTTGAAGCCCCATTCCGGCCGGGCTAGAGCGAGTTTAGTGGGACTTCGTTGCTTAGGTTGAGGAGGTCCGCCATGGCGTATTGGGTCCAGCTTGTTTAACTTTTGCGTCGAGCCCCTGGGCTTTAGCCATCCCAGGGGAAGAGAATCGGGTATGTGAGCGCGCTGCTTCACCCACCATCGCTGACAAACCGCATCGCTTGCCCGCATGACTACAACTTCGCATACCAGACTGCTCTCCCGCAAAATCTCTGATTACTGCCGTATTCGGCTCGACCCCCTTTTCCCCCCTCAAGAAAGCGCGCGCATAAGGGCGTTTCTGCTCAACCTCATCGCTCGGGCTGAAACGCCGCCACGAAAAATCCGCGGTTATGATTGGCAAGAGATCGGCAATCTTTGCAGTCTCGACGATAAAACGATCCGATCTGCCCGGACCGCAATCGAACCAGCATTGGACGCGATCGCTCGAAATACGAAAACTGCGCCGAAGCGGGCGACCATCGCGGGTCGCCGCAACACTGAGCCGCAGCGCCATGAGCGGGAGCGTCCGCAGCCGCCGGCAGGGAAGGCGCCAGTTTCAAGTCGTCATAAGAAGCTCGAGCGGTCGGAGCAGGAGGCTACAGTAGACCGGCAAAAGACCGGCATAAAACCGCGCGCTATCGAGGAGTTCCCAAAACCTCTTTTCGAGGAAGCGCTTGATCACCCGAGCTTCCAGGCGGCGCTGGAATTCCAGATGCGCCGCCATGGCGACAGCTATTGGCATCTACATCGTGCTGTTGTCCAAGACGACGAGAGTCTCGACCGCTCGACAATTCGTCACTGGCTCCAGGGATCAAAATCGCCGCGCAGCGTGGCGAGCATGGAAGTACTGGCTCGGATCGAGCGCCGTTATCGTCTTTCGGCAGGGTATTTTAAAGCGAAACTCCCGCTTCAGACGCGCTCCGCTTCCGGCCACATTCTCGATGATATCGGCCCGGCGGAACGCCGTCGGCTTGCGTGGCACTTGCCTGACGATTTCAACACGCGTCGTTCCGAGGAGCAGGAAGAGATTCTGGAATGGGTTCGGCGCGTGATTATCAGCGGGTCAACTGATTACCGGAAATTCCAGGCGGCCGCGTTGAAGCAGCGTTACGCCATCCGTTTCCCGGGTATCGCCTATGGTCAGTCGGATGCCGCAAGTGACGGCTATCGAGTTCGGCGCGAGCACCATGACGATGATGGTGCTCTTTTAACTGACCCCGACTTGATGTCCGGCGTCATAGACGCCCCGCCTGTGCTTGCGATGGAAATGGCGGATCTGATCCGCTTCAAGACCGCGACACTCACTGCGTTCGGTCTACAGCGCAACGGTGTCTGGGGCGAGGAAACGGCATCGCAGAAGGTTGAGCATCTCGGTTTGATGTTCGGCGCTTTGGCAGCGCATCCACGCGGCCCGGTACGCGGCTACGGCGTGCCGACGCAGCATTTGTCTTTCGGCCTGCTCGTCTTCCCCTCGGTCTGGGATTGGTATGTCCAATGGCGCGAGAGACGGCGCGGGTTCTACACTGCCTGGGAGGTGGACATGCTGCGAATTTCGCTCGCGCTCGCCCGCAAGGAGACTGGCTGGCTGAGGCAGCAACCCCACCTAGCGTCGCGGGTCCGCCCCATCAATGGACTGGTTTCACAGACCGACATTGATCGCGCCCGCGGCGATTGGGAGGACGCCTGCGATGTCTACTTCAAGCATGCCTCCTCCCGCGTGAAGGAGATTCAGCGGATCGCACGTGTGCATCGTGATCCTTTTGAACCAATCATGCCTGTGCTGGAGGCCGATAGCCCAGTGGGTGAGTATCGAAAGATCACGGAAGAGATTCTTCGGCTCATGCCTGATGAGCGCATCCATCGCCGTCCTGCCGCCGAAGCAGTGCGCTCGTTCCTGATGCTTAGGTTCGGGCTGCATCTTGGGTTGCGACAGAAGAACCTTCGTCAGCTGATGGTCAGCGAACGCGGCAGGCTGCCGCGATCTGAGCGTCAGCTTGCAGACATGAAGCGCGGTGAACTCCGCTGGAGCGAGCGCGAAAAGGGCTGGGAGGTGCTCATCCCTTCAGTCGCTTTCAAGAACGCGAACTCGTCCTTTTTCGGGAGTAAGCCATTTAGGCTCGTCCTGCCGAACCTGGGTGGTTTATACGAGCACATCGAAGCGTATATTGATCGCCATCGCCAAGTGCTCCTTGGAGGGACGGAAGACCCCGGCACCTTCTTCATCAAAACGGTGAAAGCGACCAGCAAGGACGCCGCGTACGATCGAAACACGTTTTATGAGGCATGGCGCCTGACCATCCAGCGATATGGCATCTACAACCCGTATACTCAGCGCGGCGCGATCCCCGGTCTCCTCCCGCATGGGCCGCACAATGTTCGTGACGTGCTGGCGACGCACATACTGAAGCAGACTGGCTCATATGAGCAGGCAAGTTACGCGATCCAGGATACACCCGATATGGTGGCGCACCACTACGGTCGTTTTTTGCCGCAAGACAAAGCTGCACTTGCTGCACGGATATTGAACCAAGTCTGGCAGGCGGCTTAAAGAGTAGTGAGAGGCTGATCTCGCACGAAGAAGACCGTCTGGCCTCCGTCAGTGTTGCCAGCCCCAGGCGGAGGCCATTTGCGCTTCAGCGCCGCGCGTGAACGGCCGCAATCGATTGGCCTCCGAACAAGATCTCAAGCCGGCGATCTCATTTATGTTTGAATCCTATTAGCGAGGTATATTTTGGTACTTGGGCGCTTGCGATCACCTTCAGTCGCACAGCGCGCGTCTCAGTAAGGTAAGTCTCCACGCTCGCCAGGAGATGTAGTGCCACTTCTCAGGCTTATTTGCGCAGGAGTGCGGGTTGCAAGCGACCTTCGCGCATCCTAAACGGCAGGCTGTGGACAGAACTCGACCTTGGCGGACAGTCTGCTTTCGGCCCCGAGCGGATGCCGACCAGTTCCACCGTTGAGGGCCGAATCGAAGTAGCGTCGCGCGAGATCATGAGGCAATTGCGGAATCGATTCTGCGGCGTTGCTGACTTGGTCGACACGCTGTGCGGGGGCGTTCCTCGGAAGAGCGCTACCGCCTTTCCCCCCACTCGGAAACCCCGCGATACTTCCTACGCTGTTGGGCGTGATGACCTGTATCGGTGTTGCAAAGACCAGTGGGCGAGGGCAATCTGACTCGAAAGCCGACCGGCTTCCCCACACCGGCTGCCAGGAGCAGTTACATGGCTTTCTCAAGAGCGGACATCGGACTGCAGCGTCGCGCGGTCCGTTGTCCGCTTCTCCCGTTACACAAACAGCGGATTAGGCAACGAGCGTCCGGTCAGTTTGCGTCGAGACGCTAGGTGACTGGGGCACGCCTATCCTTCGACCGCCTTCACCTGCCGAACGATCCAGTCAAACGCGGAGATCAACTTTGTGGCTCCAGTTGGATCTTTGGCCGCTTGCGTCAGTGATACCGAAGCCCAGCGGTTCAACGACGACTCGTCGAGGGTCACCCCATCCACCTCAGCGAAGCGAAGCATCATCTCCCGACGCTGTTCTATGTCGCCGAAAACCGGCTTGCCTTCCAATGACTTGAACTGCAGCCACACCTTACCCTCCGTGGAGAGGTAAGCTGGATTGATAGCCACTCCTTGAGGTTTCAGGAGCGGATAGACTGAGCCATTCTCCCGGCCCGTACCGAAGACAAGCGGCAGGCCCGTTCCTTTCATCCATTCGAGCAAGGCCTTCGCAACAGCAACTTCCTCGACCGGGTATTTGTCCTCGAACGCGGCGATCAGGCGATCCTCGGTCCAGCGAGTACCCTTCACGGCTTCCTTCCTGCCGGCAGCTTCTCTGGTCTGCCCGAACACCATGGGCACTATGGTACGAAGGCCTTCGCCGGCGAACTGCCTAAGTTCCAGCGCGAGCACTTCCGCCGGGTTCATTTGTACGTTGAGGAACTCAACAATACGGCGGAGCTCTGTGGGTATGTGGTCCGCCACGAATAGGAGCCGCAACTTCCCTGCGTGTATATTCGTGCCGACCGCGCTCCAGAACCATTCAGCAGTGACCTGCGGACCAAGGAACTCAGTCAGCGCCGCATCTACGTCAGTTCCGGCCTGCACACACGTTGTCTCGAAAGCGGCCGCAATCCGTTCGGCGCTCCAAAAAGACTGGAAGTTCGCGGCGTAGTCGAGCATCTGCCCAACCACCTCGCGACGCAGTCGACTATCGGATTGCCGCTTGACCTCCACCAGCGTCGGGACGCCGTCCTGATCCAGAAAAAGGTGGTCGAGGGACCATCGCGATGCCTCTTCTTCATGTCCGATGGACAACTCCTGCCGAACCAGCACGAAGCGCCTAGGACTATCGGGGTCGATTTGGTCGCCGACCAGTAGTGAAGGAAACTTCGAGAGCAGCTTCTGGAAATCGAGCTCCGCCGCGAAATGGGCTGGCTGCATCGGAACGAGAGCCTGGTCGGCCTGCAACACGAATACCCCAGATTGCGCCGGCATTGGTCCTCCGTTGCGTTCGGACCCAGTGCAGTTGGGCCAACCCGATTAGCATCACGCGTTCTGCACTTGGATGTCCAGACTGGAATTCGGCGTCGATGGTCGAGCGCGGATCGTTGCAGTAACTTTCCGTCCCATCCAAATCTTGCTGGCCACTCGACGTTCCTCGTATCGGACCGTCCTGAGACGGCTCCCTTTAAGACTTCACTATATCTTCATCCAATGATCGCTTTGCTCCTCCGGCCGGCCATTGATCACAGACTTATTCGATCCTTAAGCAGGGGGTTCGCACATTGCGGCCGCGCTAGTTGGCCAGCGCTGGATCCAAGGGCCTAGGGAATATTCGCCAGTCATCGTGCAGCTGGTCGTCGGGTCGCCGAAAGGACGCAGGGGAGGATATGTCAGGTTGCTCAGTCCTTCCATTGAGATCGCGACCACGCCAAGATTCTCTTCGCGCGAGCCTCCACCGCAGCCTTGTTCCACTTTCCTTTCTCGATCAGTTTCGCGACCTCAATGGAGGATAAGAGGCCGCACGATGAATACGTCTCTGCTTTCAAGGACGGGTCTTTGTCCTTTAAGCTTGAATTCACTCCTGGCGGGAGCATCATTAGATTTCCGAGATGATGAATATAGCTAACGCCAGAGCTTTGAGGTTTGATGTGTTCGACAGATCTGGCGGGCTCTTCCGCCCAGATCTTGTTCCATTGATACTCGTTTAATTTTTGGCCCGCTTTGGCCGCAAGATGCTCATCATACCTATAAAAAAGATATCGCAACTCCTGCGTCCAACCCTCATAGCAATTTGAGGGGTCAAACTCTTTCATCACATCTGATATCGCATAGTCCTTTCCGAGGTCGCTTAAGCAGCGCATGATATCGGAGCAAGATAGATTCTCGTTCGCAATGCTCCAAGCTAGGCGTGTGTAGTCTCCCACCTTAGTTCGCGCATCCGCCCATTTCAGGCCATAGATTCTGAACGAGATGCGCTCCCACCGGCCAAGAATACTCGCTTGCTCGGCAGACGGAAACTTGCGAAGCAACACGGCGACGGCGACTAGCCGGGCCTGCAGAATTTGTGTGACGGCGTGCCAGCGATGATTCGCAAGAAGTCGCTCTTCGGCCTTGACCACGGCCTGTACCCATTTTGCGCAGTCGACAATTTTCTTGGGCTTGGTCCCTGCTAACTCAACCAACCGCTGCACTGAAACGGCCTCACTGAGAGGTCGCGACGGCGCCGATCCCGCTCTTAGAGTCCCCGCAAATCGAACGGTTTCAGCGGTTAGGTACTTCCGCTTGCCAATCGTGCGATAGATATCCTGCCAGATAAGGTGGAGTTCTTTTATCGCGTCGGCGCGTCCGGCATTTGCCCCCTGCTCGAAGATTAAGCCCATAAGCTGAGTTTTGAATTTGTCGATCCAGCTGACATCGAGTCCACGACTGTTGAGAACCTCAAAGACTCTATAGACGAGGCCTTCGTCCTCGACCGAGTGGAAAATTGCCCAAAGACGGTTCCGAATGACGCCAATAAGTTTCGTCAGCGTCTCGCCATTTGACTGCCATTGGATAACGAATTCCTCGCTTTCAGCTATCGCATCGGTGATGTTTTGATCCGCGGATGTGAGGGCCATAGGGTTAGGAATGGTGCCATCGCGAATGTAATCTGCAAAAATATGGCTTGAATCGTGGTTCGTTTGAAGGAGCAACAGACTGAGGTCGTCGCCCTTCACCAGCAATTCCGACAACTCGCCTGACAACTTATTTTCCGTCTTGTCGTTTGTATTAAGAGCTTTCTGAATCGCTTTAAGCAGGATCACAAGCGTGGTGATACGCTGTTGCCCATCGACGATTTCGACGACAGTAAATTGGTCGGCAACGATCTGCTTTCGCTCTCTCGAGAGGCCAACGATCGTCGCCATGAAGTGGTCTTCGTTGGAATTTCCAACCCGCCTGATGTCGCCGAACAAGTCGTCCCTTTGCTTTTTGCCCCAAGCATAAGCCCGTTGGTACTCGGGGATACGAAATAGCCGTCCATTCAGGAGATTGTTCAGATTAAAAAGTTGTGGCTGGAGTTGCATATGCTTCCTACATCGGAACGTCACGGGAGAGCCACTTTAAGCTATCCAGAGACGTCGGTTCTACGGGAAAGATCAGTCCACTGTCCTGATGCAGAGCGCAGGAGCGGTCAGTCTGCTGACGACCCCAAAGTCGACATCCGAACATTTGCTCTGCAAAGTTCGCTTCTGGCGCCTCTGCGACGTTGGTTGGCACCACAAGATGGCAGGCTCCATAGCGCTGTCCGCAGCAGTCGGCAACTTAGAACAACAGTGAATGCGCGCACGCAGCAGACATCGCGTCTCAGAAACGTTCCGACAAAGATTTCGACGCTGCGGGATTCGGAGTCTGTCCCAAACGCCTGTCGCTCTAGCCGCGAGCCTCGACCACGGCCCGAAGGCCCGACAGTTGCAGCCGCAGGGTTGCCTGCGGGATCATGGCCGCGGGGTTCCGGAACTTCTTGATCGTCGGGTTGGTTTCATCCACCCCGTAGATACGCCACAGCTCGTAGTCGTCGCCGTATTTCAGCGCCAATGCGAATTCGGCTGCCGACCACTCGAAACGCCCGTCGTCTCCCGTCGTCGATTTCACCTCGATATAGATCGTGCGTCCAACCGGCGAGATCGACCGCACGTCATGGTCGGCGCCGGGATTGGTTTTCGAGATCCAGACCACATGCTTCTCTGCGTCGGCGAGCCCTGTCGCCTTTACTCGATCTAGTTCTTCGTTGTACGCCAGCTCCTCGCCCCGAAGACCGTGTAGGCGATCCCGTTCCATTTCAGCGGGGCTGCGGTAGCTGAAGCCGCCGCCGTAGCCTCCGCCTTGGCCGCCGGTTTGGGCGATCGGCGCGCCGCTGACCGGCGCCACCGTCGCATGCACAGAAGCGATCGGAGGCAGCTGCCTGAGGATCGGCTGTGCAGCTACGGCCGCGTTGGAGGTTTTGCCGAGCACCGACCCGACAGAAGGTGTCCGGGCCGCGACGTCCGTCATCAACTGGCCCAGCAGATCGTTCACCACAGCCTCCGCCTGCGCGGCGGGGCGCATCTCCTCGAAGAGCTGCTCCTCGGTCTGGTTTCTGGTCCACTTCGGGGTCAGCCCGCGGCTCGTCAGATAGCTGCGAATATCGGCAACGCTCTGCGCCGCCAGCAATGGCAGGATAGCGGAAGCCAACGCGCGGATGTCGTCCAGCCGTTCCGCACCAGCCAGCTCGGCGAGCACGGCTGCCACGGCCAACCTGTACTCGAAAAGGTTCCGCGGGGGCTGCAAAGCGATCTCGCCGTTCGACGCCGCGTGCGTAGACAGCACAGTCGCGGACGTCCCGCCGATTGTGAAGGTCTTTTGGATGACGCTGTAGAACTGGACCTTCGTCACCGCCGAGAGGCGTCCCTGCATTTCGCCCAGGGTCCGGTCGTTTAGGTACGAGATGTTCCGGTTGGTCGCCCACCGCAGCTCGCGGAGAGCGATCGCGAAGTCCGGATCGTGCAGCATGCCGAGAAGCTCGGCCTCGTGCGCAGGCTGATACCAGGACGGCCGCTTCTGCTCACCGCCCGTCGATACCGAAGGACTGCCACACACCTCGCTCAGCCGCCTCAGCCCGGATTTGCCGAAGAAAGCGACCCCGCCATCCGCGATATCCGCGAAAGAGATCGCGTCGTCCCCCTGGGATACTGCGATGGCGAGTTCCGGAAAGTCATTCTCAAGCAGGGTGCCGTTAGCTAAGTCGCCCCGCGAGTGCAGGGTGCTGGCGGTTGACAGGAACACCCTGGCGTCATTCCCGATGCCGTCCGGGAGCCCGAGATTGCCTCGCCGCGAGTAGCACTGCCGCAGCGCAGCGCACTCGAAGGCGTCTGGGCGCCACCCCGTCTCGGCTTTGGAGCCAATTCCGGTGAACAGGATAGACCAGTGCCTCTCGGCGATCACGCGCTGGGCGCCGAGAGAAGCGTAAGCCTTCTGCAGCTCGGCTCCGTGTAT
This sequence comes from Mesorhizobium sp. M0659, assembly GCF_040320605.1. Taxonomy (NCBI): domain Bacteria; kingdom Pseudomonadati; phylum Pseudomonadota; class Alphaproteobacteria; order Hyphomicrobiales; family Phyllobacteriaceae; genus Mesorhizobium; species Mesorhizobium sp. M0659. The sequence goes on along the minus strand of NZ_JAMYPY010000006.1, from coordinate 236,435 downwards.
GACGGGGAACACTAGGTCGAAACAGCGAGGGATCGTCGAGCCGACGAGTGTGTTCTCGGGAGAATGGTATGCACCGTCCGCCCAGAGGATCGGGTCCAACTTCAACGACGAAACCGCCTTCCTCTCATCGGCCATGATCGCGACGAACGCGCTGTAGAAGACCACCGGGTTCTTGGGGCCCGTCCCCGCGGATCTCCATTGTTGCAGTATGGCGAGCAGCGTCGCGTATGGCGGCAGGCGATGGACCTTGGTCGCCTTTGTCAAAACGGCGGAAACCGGACCGACGATCTTGGTTTCGTCGTCCAGGATTACGCGGTTCAGATCGGTGTCCGCATGCAGCGACCGCGGCTCGGAAAGCCCGCCCGCCGCGTTCCGCATGAAAGCCACCTTCCCCAGCCTCGAAAGCTCACCGGGAGTGAACAGCTTGAGGTGACGGACCAACAGGGCGTCGCAAACGTTTGGATCAGCGCCACCACCGGCGACCAGTTCGGCGTACGACACAAGGTCCTTCGAGGAGAGCCTCCGCCGAATGGAAAGCTTTGTCATCAGGCCCGAATTCCTGGAGACGGCGGCAGCCGGCGCCTTAACCGCCTCCCCTAGGGCCTTCATTAGTTCCGCTGGAAGCTGGACCAAATCGTCGGGCGCATGCCAGCTGCCTCCTTTGGCCTTCAACACAGGACTTCGCCTGATCTGACTGATCGAACGCCTGTTGAGGCCTTCTGCGCCGGCTAGAAGGTGCCGATAGAGCGCCCCGACCTCGCTTTCATCCACGGTGCCGACCGCGGCACGTTGCGCAATGTCGACGGCCCAGTCGTTTATGTCGAACTGCTTCGCCAAACTGCGGACGACGCGGCTGCCGAACAGCGCGGGATGGAGCCTGAGTCCCGTCGGAACGGGACAAGCGTCCCATATCTCCTCCGGGACTACGACCAAGTCGGCCGCTCCGTGCATCGAGCCGTCGGCGGCGAGCGTCGATGGGGATTTCGCGATGTCCGTCCGGTTATTTGCAGACAGGTTCTTAGAGATCGCATCCAAAGCCTTGCCGAAAGACGCCTGAAGGGCGACCTGGCCCATGCTGCCGGAGTGATCTGGATAGTGGAAGTGCGCCTCGCCCTCCTTTGCTTTTGATACGAGAGCGGTTCCGTTCGGGTCGGTGCTGCAGCGGAGTCTGACGAGCGCGTTCGGCGTGAACGGCTTTGCGCCCGCGGCTGCTGCCATCTCGAGTACCTTTGGCGAAGCGGAAAGGTCAGATCGCACGTCCCGTACGCTGCCTAAGAAACCTCTCAGCAAGGGATGGCTCGGGATTACAAGTTCTCTGGCCGAAGCGAACACTCCCGCCTTCTCCGTCGCCCAGCACTCCCGCGAGGCCAGTTCGGACGCGATGCCATCCATAAACCACGGCCGTTTGGGTGGTACCGAGGGCGCTAGGGCAAGGTATGCGTCGGCCCCGAACGACTCCACCCAATCCTTGGTGAGGAGATCCGCTGACAGCGCCGCGGCTTGCCCGGCAAGCCACTCGTTCCAATCGTTAGCCACGACTTCCGAGCGATCAACATTGAGTTCGAACGGCCCACTAACACTGGCGACCACGCCGGTGAGCGCCCCTGGCGCTTTCAGGGGATAGTGGAAATGGCCTTGCTGCTGCAGCTGGATCCGCTTGCGCTTGACCGGCAGAGACACGGCCACTCTAACCCTTTTCCGAGGCCCGTCGTAGTAGCCGGGAAACGGCGGGGCAGATACCTCGGAGGAGCGCTCGACGTATCTGCCATATTCGATCTCTTCGAATGTCGAGGTCTCGCTTTGGTCGGGAGCCGCGGACACCCACCTCTCCAGCTTGCCGACGCGACGGATAGCGTCCACGCCCTTGACGGAACACTGTTCTTTAGCCGACGTCTGCACCCAGAGCAGGTTTTTCCCGGTACGAACCGAAACCAATTCGAGCCGCCTGATACCGCGGGCCTTGCCTACCAACGACAGCTTCCCAAGCGTATTGAAAAGCTCGGCGGCCATGCCTTCAACCGCGGCGGCCTCGCGTTCGACGTTAAACGCGGTCAGCTTGCCCGAATCCCGGTCCCGGAAAGGCACGTAGATCGTGACACCTGCATTTCCTTCGCTTGTCGGATCGGGCACGCGCTTCGTGCCGAGAGTTGGCAGATCCATGACGGCCATGGCGCCGTTCGACCTCACGTGGATGCGATCGCCAAACAGGAAAAGTGATCTCAGGCCGAAATTCTTGGAGCCGATCCCATGCTCCTTAGGCGCCACCTCTAAGACGCCCGCGCTGGTGTCGCCGACTACCCGTCCGACTCCGACGATGACGCTGAGCCGGCTCCAACCCCGCTGGTCGATCTGACGGCCACTTCCCTTAATGGTGAGCCCCTCTTTGCCGAACGCAACGACCATCGTCTCGCCGCCAGCGTCGAACTCGTTCTGCACAAGCTCCCGCAGCACGTCTATCGGATCGTGGCCGAGGACGAACTGTTCGACGAACGATGCCCCAATTGACTGGTTGAAATCGCTCGCCTGGAAATCGGGCGGCGTCCATGGCGCCTCGATCGACTCTCCGGCATCTGGTGTGGTCGTGCGCCTTCTCCGCGCCTTCGCGAACGTCGCTTCCATGCAAATCCTCCGGCCGCAGTATCTTCGTACGAGAGTTCTGCAAGCGGGGTCGCAACGCCGTTCAGAAGAAGTTTCCCGTGTTGCCCACCCTAGCACCTCGACCTAACACTTCTCTAGGCACAGAATCTTGGCGAAACAGGTGTCTGATGTCAGATAGCCCTGCGTGCGCAGGAGCACGTGAGAATTGTATGGCGGACCGCTGCTTAGCAGCGTCATACAACTGTCAAATAGCGCGTTCATGGGTATCCCGCCGATCGTAAGGATTGGCAGCCTGGGTGACGCGGCGGACACAGTGGATAAAGCGATCCCAAATCCGGTAGATAGCGTGAACCCAGCTGTGATCGGGGTTACTTTGGACAAACTGGCTGCGGTCAGCTAATCATCGAGCATGCTACCTAAGAAGGGTGAGGATCTGGTGAGCGAAACGGATAAGGGAATAGTCTACCTCGCCTGTCCATACACGGACCCTGATCGGCAGGTAAGGGAACTAAGGTTTCGATCTGCTACAGAAGCAGCTGCTGCCTTGATATCGCAGGGCCGCATTGTCTTCAGCCCAATCACGATGACGCATCCAATCGATGTAGTTTTAAGTAAAGAAGCCGGTACGCTTGGGTCGGATTTTTGGGTTTCGTTCGACGAAGCATTTATGAATGCGTGTAGCGAGATTGTCTTGCTACAAATCGGCGGGTGGAGAGAAAGCAAAGGAATCGCACGCGAGATTGACCATTTCTACCGCAGGCAAAAGCCGATCTCCATCATGACTGAAACGCACATTCAAAAGCCCTTATTGCCAATGGAGTTGCGGCAGCTCCTGCGAGAAGTGCGGCAATTAGTATAAGTCGTATTCCCATAGAAAAACCTCTGTCGTGCCACCCTCCTGTTGTCATCTTATCCTTTCTGTAAAGGAGCAGGCCGGCCATCGTTAGAATGCACGCTGCGTATGTATTGTACAATGGCGTCATACGCGTGATGGCTGTCATCCCCAAAATGAACAAGGTCCAACACATTGTGATTATGGGGCCTTTACTGACGTTTTTGTCGCCCAATATGCCACCCGCATAGACGTACAACGCTTCGCTAATAAAGGCCTTACGCGGCGTCGTGTCATCAAGTCTGTATTTGCCGTAGTGTTCCCTAACAGTCAGGAAATCCCAAACCGTATACAGGATGAAGATAGCACAAAGTATCGGCAGAAAAAAATTTGAGTGACTAGAAGTCAGAAGCATAAATAGATATATAAGTACAAGCAATATATCTATCGCAAAACGACTTGTGCCGTTAAGGGGTTTGGATTGTATCGACATCAGGTACCCATCCCAGCTAGAGACGGTTGCAATAAGCGCCGTCAATAGGATAAGGATTTGCTTCCACTCATCGGGAAGCGGTGCTTGCCCCAATCGAACCCATTCCATCCTGGACATAGCAAAACCGACGCCGACACTGATAGCGACGGCGAAAAGCCTGCGCATGAAGTCGTCTCGAATTTTGGCGCGAGCGACAACTGGATCATCTACAGCCACGATTTTCCCCCATCCTAGTATTACTCTTACGACAGAATCTGGCTCGGCAAAACAGTCCTTTGGGACCGGGCGGAACCCCGAGTTTTTTGACTAAAGCGCGTCGAAGACGGTGCAGGTGACTCGCTTAAGCGTTCGTTTTGATGCATGTCGTTGTCTAAAACGGCTACACACTTCTCGGCGACATGCATTAGGCCACTAAGATTTAAGATCGTTAGTCAGGATTGCAGCTACCTCCTGGGCGAGGCTGTCTTCTTCCGCCTCGATGGGATCTGCATCGAGACTGATCAGGCCGTTGTAGAGGCTAAAGGAGCCAATCCCGCCTAGCAGTGTAACGGGTGCTTGGGCTGGGGCGCGCCCGGCATGAAGCAGCATCACATGGCGGGCTGCGTACTTGGCGCCATAAAGCACGACCTGGTTGACATCATCCCGCACCGGTTTGCTCGTAGCTGGCTTATATTTTGCGTCAATGACCAGCCGCACTGTACCGTCGATCTCGATCACAATATCCGGTGTTACGTCGACATTTTTGACGCCAGGTTCGACTGGGTCCAGCAGCAGCTTGCTGGCACCTCCTGGTGGCGCATTGTTCCCATCTTTGACTACGATTCGCGGGTTGTCTTGTAATCGGTCGGCCAGAACCCGCCGGACATAAGCTTCAAAGATCGTGGCCATGTCGATGACGATTGATGGCAAGATGGCCATTCCATTATTGCCCCGGATGGACAGCCCCGAGTCCGAAATCACGAGCTGCGCGAGCATCAATGCATCAGCGTAGTTCTCATGCTGCACGGGAAGATGTTTCACCATGTCCGTAACGGCTTGCGGTGTCATCTCCGAGCGCGACGGCAAGGCAACATCTTCGAGACGGGCGAGCACACGTCGGATTCGTAACAGCCGCGCGCGTTGGCTTTGGTTTTGCGTCCCAAGATAGCGGGACAGCAACTTTTCAAATGCCAGGCGCAACAGGCGGTTGGGTCCAAAATCGACTGTCCTGTGAAAAGCAGAGGACGCGGCCACAGGCTGGCCGGCCTTCGCTGTCCGCCACGCACTCTCGAACGCATCGATCCGACCAACAGGCGACGTGCCGATGCGTCGCCGACGTTCGTAGGTCTTAATGAGACCACTCTCCCAGACGCGATCGAAGGAATGCAGCATTTGATCGGTCAGCACGTCGAACAGGGAATCTGGCCGCTCGTGACTCAGCGCGAACTGCCGTGTGTATTTTTGCAGAACGCGTGGGGTGTAGCCTGCGGCCATACCAATCAGGCGCTCAAGATTGCCGATTGGGACTCTTGGAGCGACTTCCAGCGCATATTGATCGTTCAGCGGGATATAGCCGACCCATCCGCCGCACTGAATCGCCGGCTTGCCATTACTAAAGACAGGCTTGAAGAGCTTCCGGACATCCTCGTAGAGATCAAGACTTCCATCGGGCCTGATCAATGCCGGGGGCAGTACCTTAATCTCATGTTCGACGCCTCTGATTGGCGTTCGAGAAATCTGACGTGACACCGCTTGGCCACGCCCGCTGAGCGCCTCGCTGAGTTCGATAACGCCGGCCATCGATGCTATGCGTTTGGCTGCAACTGAGCAGCTTGGTCGGCCGCGGCAGGTTCGACCGCCGGGGTCGCACCATCGTTGACCGCCTCAGGTGCCGGTTGCGCGGCTGCCGCTGGTTGTAACGGCACTACCTTCAGCCAGTGCCGCTTGATGGTGTTCAGCATCTCGCGCTCGAGCCGACATGCCTTCGTAAAAAAGGGCAACAGCCTAAATGCCCAAGCGCGCCGAGCGCTTTCTTCATCAACGCAATTGTTGAAATATGCATGGCCCAAATGGACCATCTCGTCATCGAGTGCCTGGATGGCCTCAAAGAAGGTAACGATCCGCTCGACAAAGGTAGGGTCTGTTTTCTTGGCCGTCAAAATCTCGCGGAGCGCTTTCGAGCTTGGCAGCATGTCGATTTGCGCAAAGCGGCGTTCGAGAGCGACGTCGAGTTCATCGACGCCTTTGTCCCAAGGGTTCATCGTTGCGAGAATGATGAGGTTCTTCGGAACACTCAGCTCCTTGCCAGACGCGAGATGAAAGATTCGTCCGCGCTTGTCCGGTTCCAAATAGGTCAGCGCTTCCCCGAACACCCGTGCGACATCACATCGGCTTATCTCGTCAATGAGGATGACATGGATTGCTTCGTCGGGACCTTCCTCGGCTGCCTTGCAGACAATCGGGAATATCTTGTTCTGGAGTTCAAATCCGCTGCCGTCTATGGCCGGCGCAAACCCCTGCATGAAGTCTTCATATTGGTAGCTGGCATGGAATTGAACAACGCGAACGGCGTCTGGGTTGTCAGCTATCGTATGAGCGATCCTCTCAGCATAGTAGCTCTTGCCCGTGCCCGGTGGCCCTGAAAGGATAACTCCGGCAAAACCCATGTCTAGCGCGGCGCGAACGTCGATCAGCACGGAGTCGGTTTCCGGCAAAGGCTCTACGTCTCTAGGTTCAGGGTTTGCCCCTAAAGCGCCTACCATCGTCTTGGAAGTGCTCAACCCCAATTGCCCGATCGACAGGGGCCTGACGCGTTCCTGGGTGACACTATCCACTTGATCTATTCCTGCATCAGTTCGATATCACTAGCTGAAAAGTCGCCAGCGTCATCGTAGAACAGCGTTTCGAAAGTCCTTTGCTGATCCGCATCGTCCGCGCGAAGGCAGAACTCGGCGCGAAAAAGATTGGTAGCCGCAGCGATTGAAGGCTCATCCAGCTGCATGCCGTAATCGCGATACATGAATGCCGCAAGCGCGTTGATCGGTAGCTTATGGCCTTTGAGAAGATGCTCAGAGGCACGAGCTGCGTGATCTGGTGGGAGCGAGTACTTTGTATTCAACCCACTTCCGCTGATCTGAACTACGCGAAAGATGGGTCCAGGATCGGCCTTCACATTGCTTGGCGCATATGACCCGGAGATATTGTCGTTGAACCAGATGTTCTTTCCGCGTGATACAAACGGCCGCAAATATGGACGGTTTTCCGCAGCATCCAAAACCTTGAGATAACGATCGTGGACTTCGACTATATCGCTAAGTTGGGACGGCGTCCCAACTCTCGTGTTTTGTGAACGCAAGAGTGCGAGATAGCCTGGAACGTGCTCATGATTCTTATTCTTGAGTAAGGAATCGATCGATCTGCGCACAGCATTGGCGCTAAAGACATAGATTTCAGGCTTTTCTGCCTCTTCCGCCACGGCGCTCTCGTCCTTGAGAATCAGTCGGTTGCGCCAAATCTACACCGATTGCACTTCGTCTTGCATCTTTTGCTGCACGCAAAGTCGTTCCCGTTCCCATAAAGGGATCGAGGACGATTCCTGGCCTGAACGGACCCTCGCAACCGCAATCACTCCAGCCGACTGCCCGCCTCTTCGCAAAGGTGAATTCTCGAAAATATCCGCCGAGCACCAGCTTGGCTTCGGCAGCAAGTTTTTTGACGGACTCCGAATTCCGGCCTGTCCCGGTCTGAGTTTTCATGGCCTTACCCGCATCGGAAATCCCGGTCGCTTGGATCGCTGCGATATGGGCATCGGAGAGCCCATGCATTTTCGCAAGTTCCATCGCGCGCTTGGCCTGGGGACGCGCGGGATCGAGGTCCGATGTTCGCTCTACCAAGCGGCGACGGGGCTTGCCGCAGCAAACGCACACTTGCTCAGGACAGGCGAGCGTCAGTATACGGTCGACCAGTTCGACCGGGTACGGTGCAAGGTGGTCGCTTACGTCCCTACGTAAGCCTATTTGCCATACATCGGTCGGTCCCGTGCCATTCCCGTATTTTTCGGCATATCCATACTGATCGTAATAGTAATCTCGCCGCTGCATCGAGAAATGGATGATGTACTCATGCCGGCTCTTTAAGCGGTCTTTGGCCGGGTCGGGCATGCCGGCATCTTTAACCCAAATGATGCGATTTCTAACTGTCCAGCCTGCATTATGTGCGGCAAATTCCAGGCGCCCTGGCGTGTTGGCTAGTGAGCCATTGTGATAGGTGTCGCCGATATTGATGAAGACTGAACCCCACTTTGGCAGGATGGTTTTCCAGTTCTCCATGCAATCGAGCAGGCTGCCAACATACCCTTCTGCGGTCGCTTCCTGCCCTATCTGACCATCGACGCCGTAATCGCGCTTCAACCAGTAAGGCGGTGACGTGACTACCACATCCGCTTCACCGGCTTTCAGTGGAACATGCCGGGCGTCGCCGTGGACTTTCTTGGTGAAAATGGGAAGAAGTTTTCGGTCGTTTCCATCGGAATTCTCGGAGACCCGTTCCTCGGATTCGCGCGGCGTCACGACCCGCAAATTGGTTGCCGGTCTGTGCATCTTGGCTATCCCTCCAAGTTCGTTCTGACGATGACTGAAACTCAATACATGGATGTGCAACCCAGTTGGTGACATACACGCCACACACTGTGACTCATTCCGTCAGATTCGTCGATGCGTGAACAAAATAGGAACATAGATAGAACGTATTGTCAATCGTCTGTTTGTTCGCGTGGTGCCCGCACATGGGGTGTGCTCAACCTCGCATTCCCATGAGCGGTAGTGTCGGGTCTCGATTATTCCAACGGCGCCAAAATTCGCGGCATGTCGCAATGCCAAGCGCGGTCAAGCATAGCGTGTCCGACTCAGCTGTGCTCTCCAGCAACGCCAGCTTAAGGAGCGGGAGGACGCCGCCGTCGGAAAAAGGTGTGAGCATTGTTGTCATCATCACTGATGACGCGCTAGCGATGACGGCCGTTGACGAAAATGCGTTCGAGCGCGACCTGCGAAATGCTTTGCTGTCCACGCTTACCGCTGAAACGCCCACTGGTTGAGAAGAGCGTGTTGCGCGCGCGGGGCGGTATTTCGATCCATTCAATCAAGTCTTGAACGACAGTCTTGTCCAGTACGCCAAATCACCAGCACAGCGTCCGAGCAAGAATGCGTCAGCCAGCGCGCGTTCAATCTCGCCGATTGTGCTCGCCGATTGTGTTCTGGGGCTGTCCATATCGACGCGCCGCCCGATCTCGCGCGTTGATCGGCCGTGCCCATTCCTTGAAATGCGCACGTAGACGCTTGTTAAGTTTAGGGCCTGTCATTCAGTGCCCCTAGCCCCACCACGCTGGTCTGCTAGACCCTGATCATGGGGTTGCACTTCTTGAACAATGCCCCTTCGTGACAAAAAAGGACGTCGTTCAACCATGCGCGACATGGTGCTGTTCTGGGACCATTTCCAAAAACCGGGTGACCCGCGAACCTACCTCAGGAAAAAGGAAGCAGAGCGCCGCCAGCCACTCCAAGTCGGGCATGACGCGCGGGTCCCTTTGCTGCAACGACTCCCTCAATTTCTGACTCCTGCGCTGCCATCGACCTTTGGAGTCCTGACTGTCGATCTTGTCCTGTTGCTCCGCAACTGCAAGAGCGTGCCCGAAGGCTAGAACATGTTGGGGGTACATCTCGGCGATATGGTGCGCGACCTGCACCAGTTTGTGGAATTGCCAACCCACGGGTTCGCCCTTGAACGCGCTCAGCAATCCATGAACCATTGTAGAGAAACTACTGTTGCCGTCGGACCGCTCGGGGATAGGCACGCCGCGAGCGGTCAACTTTTGGCGCAGGCTTGTCCACGGCTGCAAACTGTCACGTGTCCTGTCCGCAGTCCAAAAGGCGAAAAACGCGGTACGTAGTTCGGCGTCTGCAGCGACCCTTAGCTCTTTCTCGGCCTTCTCGAAATCAAACAAAAAAGTGCGCTGAGCTTCCGGCTCCATCGTCAACCTAGAAAATGCCGTGATCTGTTCGGCCCATCGCTCTTTGAGCGCGTCCCCATCACGGTATGGCTCCCGGTAGAAACAGCGCAGATGGAATTCTCGCTTCGCTTCCGAGAGGCGGCATGTTTCGTCATCTACGACGAACACGTTGGAATTGTTTGAAAACAGAATGTCGTCGGTCGTCAGGCGGCGATAAGCCGGATCAAAGCCAGCCATGATCCAGATGAGTTGTGCGCCGCCCTTGCTGTAATCATCACGCCGCCCGACTACGACATCTAAGAATGTGGTGGAAAGCTGTGCCTCAAAAGCGATCCGTCGATCGCCGCGTAGCGCCTGGACGTCCGGCTGACGCCACTGGGTCCGATCGTCCGAGACATACCAGCGCTTCTCCTGGAGGATGGAGTCGGTCTGAAATGCGGGGTCTGCCAAAAGGCTTCGCTCAATCAAGCGCTTGATGCGTTTGTGAGGCTCACTCTCGCGCAGACCGTGATATTTACGCGCCCTGATATCGTCTTGGTTTAGCGCGCCCCGCGTTTGTGAAGGGCACGCACCGTCTTCGTGCCGGTGCCGGAAGAAGAATCGCTTTTCAGGGGTCGAGACGAGATAGACTGCCGAGGGGCAGGTTGCGCATTTGTAGATTGGCGAGGAATTGAGGGCGGAGCGTACCTTCACCCGCTCAGCTATCAAGCGATCGTATCGGAAAGATCCAATCAGCTTTTTGACCGAAAGATATTCCCCCGTTGTAAGGTCCAAAATTTCCCTGATCTCGGGATTTTCCACAGGCAGTGCAGGGGATAGTGGGTCGATTGTAACGTTGCCTTGGACCATGGCGATCACACTCTCCAGAGAAGGTTAGAGAATCGGGATGGTATCACCCAATAGTTGGCGCGATCCCTCGAAGAAGGCGCGGACGCATGTTGCAGCGATCGACCGGCCAGCCCTTCGCCTTGCGCTCGGCGAGCTGCCGGACGTTCCCCTTATCGCTGTCACTCACACGCTCGCCGCGCTGGCCTTCTATAAAGGCGCGGAAGCCCATTGCCTCGAGATCCGCCTGACCAGTACTTACCTCGCCAGTCACGCGATGGCATCGAGGACACGGCAAGGGCCAAGGCGCTGAAGGATGGTCATGCGGAATGGGCGGCGGCATGCCGCGCGACGTAGCCGACCTGTGGGGCTTCATTGTCTCGCAGAGGCGACAATGAAAAGGATCTGAACTACCGCATCTTGGCCGGCGTCACCGAGTTCGGCGCCTCGCCACGCTCGACGGTCCGAGCTTCCGCATTCCGCTCTATGCAAGCCTAGTCGAGACCGACACCGACGGCGAGTTCTCTCTCATCTGATCGCGCCGCGCCGCCGAGTAAGAGCCGGCCAAATCAAGCAAGTCCCGTCCGCCGGACAGGGCTTAAGCTTGGTTATGTTAGCCATTCGTCCGCTATTTTTCGCTAGGGAGGGAGCCCTACGCTTTGATCGGTGCCTTGCGTGCCTTCTTCACCGGCGACTTGACTGCCGTTGAAGCCGTTGTCGCTGCTGCCGCGCGTGCAGTTCGCTTTGTCTTTTCTGCCGCGGCCGTTATCGGCACCACTACCTTGCGACCTAGCCCTATTGATTTCGCCAGAGCCGAGCGGGTGGCTGCGTAGTTTGGTGCCACCATCGGATAGTCAGTCGGCAGGTTCCACTTCTGCCGGTATCATCCGGAGAGAGGTTGAAATGCTGAAGATGTCGCTTCAGGGATTTGAACTTCTTTCCGTCTTCCAGGCAGATGATAGTCCGGCGTCACCGACTTCCTGATCGAGACCGCCGGTTCCTGTTTGACCACTGGTTCTGTTTGCCGGCGTGCCAACCCCTTGCAGAGCGGAATGGATATCGCCGATCAGCTTCGGTAGTTCGCCGACCGGCAGCGGATTGTTCGACACATAGGCGGCGACAATGTCGGCGGCGATCGACACGATATCCGTTGGGCCGTCTTGTTCGGGAGAAATGGTCATAGAGTTTTCCTCTTTTCTGATCGGATGCAGCGATTTCGTTTGAGTTACCCATTTCCCCCGATCAGGCAAATAGTCCGTTTCCTTTCTACAATCCATATCTCTGGCCAATATTGTAAATATAAGCCTCGCTTTCATCGTTCTAATCGACTGCGGACGACCTTGCCGATCCGCCCGGAACCGAGCGACTTGACATCACTTTCCCACCATTTGCCGTCTGTACGGAGCAGGGCTGGAGGAACGCCTGCCTACCCTTCGCAGTCCATAGGTCGCGCGCATGCTCGCCTTCATGACTCTGTAGCTTCGCGGCGATCCAGAGCATCGCGCCGTAGATCGTAGCGCGATCGTCGTTGGTCAGATCAACGATGCCTGCCTTGACGACGAGCCCGCCGAGTTCAATCAGATGTCGGGTGCGCTTTCGACGCTCGACCTGCCACGTGCGCATATCATGCCGAGCCCGTGCCGCCTGCCGGCGATTGTGGGCTGCCCGGTTGCGCTGGAGCGCCGCGCAGGTTGCGCTGAGATGCCGGAGCAGCTCGCCGGGACCGGCTCTCGAAAAACATCACTCCACGCTTGGCCCATGCCTCACGCTTTGAGGTGTCTTTCGTCTCAGCGATTGCGACCAGCGCGCCGGCCAGTTCGTCGGTGCTGAGCTGATCAGCGCCTGTGGCGATCACCAGCTCGCCAAGGCAGTGATCGTGCAATTGGCTCCTGACGCCTCTATTCGAGCGTCGGAATTGGGCCATTCTGCTCGTCCATCCAATCTGGTTGGCTCGACCCTTGGAAGCTGATCGCCGGAGTTACCACATGGATGCCAACGACCAGGTGTCGTCTGAAAATACAAAGGCGGCCGCGGTGCGACCGGTTTATGGCGATCTGCGACCAATATTCGGACATCGGACGTCGAGCACCGGTAGCGATATAATGTGCCTGGGCAACGACGATCTTCCGTCTCGCCTATATCTATACATCGATGGGATTCTGCCTTGGCTGACTTCCGACCCTGAACACTCGTTCTCCGGATTTCTCGTACTGGTTCCGGCAGTGTCGTGCAATCAGGCTGGCGGGAAGGCTACCCTCGACAGGGCTATGAGAACAGCAATAGCGAGATATCCCGGACGCGTCGATCCCAATGAAAGTCAGATCATCGAACTCGAAAGCCACGATACCCTTGGCCTTGTGGAGAGCATATCAACTCTGCAATCGCATAGTGCGGCGATCATACTGGATGCAGCTCTTTTCCGCTCTCCTCTTGTGAGACCGGTTGCGCCTGATCAGTGATCCTCTTTCTCGTTATTTCTTCAAATCGGATGTTTTCACCTACCCACGTGCAAGCGTAGATAGTGAGTACGATAAGGGCGGCGGCCATGATTACCTTTTGGCAGACATCGAATTCCCGATGTTGTTTACTGCCTCACCGGCCAGACATTGCATGAGCTGGAAAACCTGCCTCTTGATGAGAAATCGAATCCTCCGGTCGTACTCGCGATGGCGAAGATCGCCGAGGAGGCTGGCGCGAGCGCCCTTGCTGTGCGGCTGCTGCGGCTTTGCGCACCAAACCTTTCAACCATGGAGAATCTACAGACCGCTCTTCGCACGGCAAGCCGTCTAGACGCAGCGGATTTGGAACAAACGATCGAGGCAAGGCTCAGGCAACACCACCCAAATGCACCTATCCTCGCCGACCGCATATTCGCCGAACACAAATCGGCGGGAAGATTTGCCGAAGCGTCGGCTCTCCTCGCATTCCGTAAAGCAGAACCCGAACTGACCGCGCTCTATGATGCATTTGCCGGGGAGTTGGGTTCGCCAACTCCCCCCGACTACCCGACCGTTTGGCGACGTCTGACGCATGCCTATCCGCAACGTGCGGAGACGATCGAGCAGACATTGGTGCAAGACGCACTCAGACGGGGACTGATCCTCCATGCATTCGACCTCGTTACGGCGTACAAAAATCCATCGCCGCCGCGTTGGAGGGCGTTTCTTACCGTCGACGTAGTCGAACAAATACTGCTGCAATCACGGGGGAACATCGGAGCGCTCGTCGATTCAGAACGATTGACCGAAGCGGTCGAGATTCCCCTTCGTTACGCCGCGACACACCCTGCTGAAGGCAGATTGAGATTAAGGATAGCCCGGCTTCTCGATCTGCAAGTCGCTGGGCAAGGCGGAATTGCGCTGATCGCCAGCATCATTCTGTCATCTTATGCCGGCCAGATAGACTTCGAGCAGGCCGGCGACGCCGACGCAATCAGCCCTGAAGAGTTCAAGACGTTTGAGGCGTTTCACCGCGCCGCTTTCGCTTGGCTCGATCGGGAAGCGCCCATTACTCTTGGCAAAACGAGGTTTCCGAGCGAAGTTCTCCCCTGCGGTGGCGACCGATTGGTGGCTAGGTTCAAGGCCATGCTACCTCAGCTGGCGGAGGATGCAGCAACCGATGACGGTTTGGCGGAGTTCAAAGCCTGGTTAAGCATCGGTGTCAGCATCGCCATATCGGAATCACTAGGTCCAGCTGACCTGGAACTTATGGGTATCGGCGCCGTCCAGCTTTCACGGCGGGGCAAAGTGCAGGAGGCGCGAGATTATGCCGAGCACGCTCTTCTCTGCTCAGGCTCTGACCCGGTACGCCAACGTATTGCATGGGGTCTGTTCGCAGACGTCTATCGGCGCTCCGGTAATGCTATCGAAGCTTTAGTCGCGTTTGCGTGTGCGGCCAAGCTTGCCGGACCGGTTTCGCTGCACCAGCTTTGGATTGAGATGTATGGCCTTGCCGGCACGTTCCGCGACGTTGGGCTTGTCAAGGCAGCAGAGCATATGTCCGAACATGCCCGCATGGTTCTCGATGAACTCGGGCTTTCTGATGGAAACGACATTCAACTCGATTTGCTTGCGCTCCAGCTGAAACTGAAGCGCGGATTCCGGGACGGGAACGAGTTTCGTGCGAGTTTGCCGACCCTGCTGCAGGAAGCCGCAGACCTCGGGAGACGTGCGGCATCGTACGGCGGTGACCGTGCACCTGTAACATTGATACTCGGTCAGATTTTGGCGTGGGTGCGCGAGGCCGGGATAAGCCTCGATCCTAACGACGAGGCGCTATTTGAAACCCTTGTCGTGCGGCTTAAGGGTCCGATCGAACATTTAACGCGTGCGGCAGCTTCCGCAAGACCGACGCCCGACCAGATTTTTGCGGTTCACGAGAGCATAGAACTATCCCGACATTCGGAAGATTCCGGCTTCGATTCCAACAAAATGGTGCCTGTGGTCAAAAAGCTTCTTGGCCACGAAGCGGACGCTTTGGCAAGTCTCGGTGTTTCGCTCGCAATTGAACTCCTTTCCGACAGGGCGTTGCCTAAACCTGGCTGGCAGGCCACGTCCGAACCTGTCTCGGCGCTCAGAGGGCCAGAGGAACCGCTTTCGATGCTGGAAAGACATTCCGCGGGAGCTGGTTTTATCATGATTGGTATCGATTCGAGATCCCGGTTGATCCGCCTCGATGCCGAGAATGGGGCCGCATCCACACCAATTGTCGAACCCTCGGGCACGTTTTCCGTGTCAGATTACCGCCATTGGACCAAAGAGTTCCCGTATCGTTATGGTGCAGATGAGGAAACAGCGAACCTATTTTATACGTCGACGGAAAGGCTTGGCCTATCGGCACCACTGCCGGACAAGGTGGTCTTTGTCACCGATAGCAAGCTCCAGCAGCTGGCCTTTAATTTGCTCTGGGTTGACAACGACTTCGCGGGGCGAAGCCGGGCCATCGCTTCTGCGCCATCCCTCTCCTGGTTGGAAAGCGCCCGGACACAGCCGCTGCAATCGAATGGAAACAGAAAGGCATGGATTTCCGCGGATCTGGATCAAGAAGGCACGCTGAGCAGCATTGGGCGTTGGCTACAGCCAACTTTCGAGGCGAGCAATATATCCCTCAATACCGCTGCTGCGCTCCCGGAGGACCTCGCCGGCTCGCAGCTTGTGGTGATAGCCGCCCACGGCAGCGTAGCGGATGGAGAACCGTTTTTTCACCAGGTTTCTGATGAAGGCAATCTGCGCATTCTTGCGTCTGACTTGGCAGACTCGCTTCGCAATGTAGGGGTCGTGGTTTTATTTGTTTGCAGTGGCGGTCGTAACGACAAGCACCCTGCGGCAAACATGACAATTGGGCTTGCGCGCCAGTTGCTGGATCGAGGGTGCTCCACTGTTGTGGCCTCACCGTGGCCTCTCGCTTCCTCGATTACACCGAGGTGGTTTCCGACCTTTCTGGAACGTTGGGATGCCGGAGATCAGGTGATAGACGCGGTCTTCAAAGCCAATCAGGACGTAGGAAAGGCAACGGGATACGACCCGGCACGCTTCCTCGCCCTGCACGTGTTTGGTGATCCATTCCGCACAATTGTGGATGGTTGAGATAGATATCCTTACCCGATCCAGTCGACGTTCATCGTGCCAAATCTTGGGAGGGCATAATCTTTGCAGGCTTCTTGAACGGATCAAGGGTCGTGACGCACCGGCCCTGAAAATCCGCGACGTTGCGGGTCACGATGACAAGGTCGTTCACCTGCGCCGTCGCGGCCAATCCGGTATCGTCAGTATTCTTGTCAGAGTGACCGAGCATTTGCCCCCAACGGCGTGCGACAGCCTCGTCGACGGGGAGGACACGACCTTGATAGGCGGCGAAGATGGCGTCGGCAGCCTTGGCGATTGTGTTGGCTATGGCATCATCGGTTTTTCGCTTCTTCTCGATGCCTTTCGAAATCTCTCGAACCGAGATCACGCTGATGGCGAGATCGATATCATCGATCGTATCGAGCCAAGCCGCGACATTCTCGTGCGGTTCGGGTCGACCAATCTCTTTCAGGACATTTGTATCGAGCAGGTATTTCAAGCTCAGTCATCCAGCGCGCTAAGATCGGCTGCGCGCATGGCGGCTTTTGCTGTTTGCTTTGGGTACGGCCGTCCCGCCTTCGGATGCGCCTCCGCATAAACTCGCGCCGCGACGACCTGTTGGTCCTTCAACGAGGGATAGTCGCGAAGGACCTCTTCGACCGTGGCGCCGGCGTCGAGAAGAGCAGCGATCCGATGCGCCTCGATGTGCGTGCCTCGGATGACCGGCTCCTTCCCGGATAGGTCGAGCTGAGCTGTGAGCTTCTCGAGTTCTTTCAGCTTGCGCTCGACGAAGACCAGGTGCTGACCGATGTCATAGCGCTGTTTGCCGAACACGACTTCCTTCGCCAGACCGCGCTTCAGAGAGGTCCGCAACGCCTCATAGAACTCGGATTGGCTCTTGGGCGTCAGCGCCAGTTTGAGTTCGTCATAGGCATGGAGAAACACCAGCTCGGCTTGACCGAACTGTCGAATGCTTCGACCACCTCGCTTCACGAGTTGCGGCTTGATCGGCGCGCGCTCGACAACCTTCTTGAAGATGTCCAGCGGCGCGCCAACCACAAAAGCCGCCTGTGCCGTTGTCAGATGTTCCATCCGATCGCCTCTCTAATTCACCCCGCAAAATAGGGTCGAATTAGAAATAGTGCAAGGCCCGTCGTTTGATTTCACCGTGGCAGGGTGTTTCAGACAATACCCCAGGCTCGGTAGCTCCCGTGTCCCGTCATTGCCCGTAGCTGTGCAGGCGTGCTTTTGGCTAGGCGGCTTTTGTGGTCCGGCCTGGAAGCAGACGGTCAGCTACCCGGCCCAAAATCGGTCATCCAGCGAGCGATTCCGACCACTGCAAACGCAAACCAGACGCCTACTGCAGTGGGCATGCTATGCGGTGTCAGATCGTCGTGCCAATCGCACCCCGGGGCCGCCACCGTTCTCTGGGATGAATTCTACTCCCGCCCTTTCGAACGTCTCGCGTATTCGATCGAGAGTCGGTTGCTTTAGCGCGTCGCCTCGTTCCAAGCGCACGATCGTCTGTGTTGAAACGCCTGCTTCTCTAGCGAGAACCAGAACACCCCAACCTAGTGCGGCCCGGGCCATCCGGCACTGCACTGGCGTCACGATTTCACCATATTATGTAGCGGACCCTCAGGGTATCTTGCCCTATTTCGAACGGGCAATTGTAGCGCTTCTCGTCGCCGTCCCGGCAACGGATCTCCCGCGCCTGGCGCTATCGAAAGCTGATCATTGACCCGAAACGTCTCGTCCTGATGTGGGATGCAGTGCGCGCGGGGCATAAGAACTCGCCAGTCGTTTTCGTGCGCGGAAACTCACGTAGTTCGCCATGCTAGCATGTGATATCATCATGGCGATGCTTGTTATTATCCACTTGCCGATGATTGAAGACGCCCGGACGTTATGGCAGTCTATAGCATCGTTTCGAGCAAAAAGTTGCAACGATGAGGATACCTGGGGCGATATTCGGTGGTTTTATTTCGGCCTTTCTGGTGACAGACTCGCTGGCCGACAACCGTTGCGAGACGAAAATCGGCGACGTCTGGTGCAACAAAGTCGAATTCGTGGGTGGCACCAAGGGCACGCTTCGCCGTCCGGTGATCGGAGAGGGGCTCGACCTGGTCTCCTTCGTGGGGAACGTGGAAGGATACGAGGCTGGCCGGACGGTCAACCTGCGAGTCGCCTTTTTTCTCGCGCCGACAGAATCCTCCGCTGTAATCAGGGCCCGTGAGATCGAGCCGCTGGCGGACTATGGGATGATATCTGACAAGGTTTTGGGCGAGGCCGGGCATTGGCATGTGTTTGGCCCATGGAATACCGAACTTGCAGCGGCAACCCCGGCGGTCGCGTCCGACAACCTTGGGGTGCTCGTGCTCATCGATGGCAAGGACGACGTTCTGGCACCGGCGTTCGTCTTCTCCAAGACCAAGCCGACGGCTGCGAAGATATACAGGCTCATCGTCCGCCCTGCTGCAACCCTAACGAACCGGACGGTCGTGGTCACCGCAGTGGACGGCAATACGAGGACCGAGGTCAGCCGGGAGTTTACCGACATCGACCGGAAAGGGGGAGCGCCGATGACGGTCAACATACCTGCCGCATCCTTGCCCGAAGGAATGATCGAGGTTACGATTGAAGGCGATCGGAAAAATTTCGTCGGCCCTCCCTCGCGGCGAACCTTTCTCTTCTTTCACACCGGGACTGCAAATGCCGACGCTCCGTAGGTGGTGGCGTGACAATAGGGTGACCGCGATGGTCATCGCGGCCTGCTATGTGACACCCGCCGTGGTGTTGCTTCCGCTCAACCTACGCCCCGACGCAACGGTGGAGCTCAAGGTCACCGCGACAAGGGTAACGGCAACGGCCGCAAAGCCTCCGGCCGACTACCTAGGCACCGTGGCTATCCTGGGCGACGTTTCGACATCGGCGCTCAACCTCAGGTTCACGGACGAGTTCGCCTTCCCACCGGATTTCAAGGTGCTTGTAGGTACAACGACGTTTTCCAAGATCAAGGCCAAGGATGCCGCGACCGAAACGATCATCTGGTTTCGGGCGCCGGGCGGATCGCGATTTGTAGTTAGCAACCTGAATGCAGTGGTGGGCAAAGCATTTGTCGTCAGCCGCAGCGGTTCCGACCGTGCCCTGGACGTTGCCCTTCCGGATGGTGGCTCGGTCACCCTCAATCTGGGCACGTCGGGCTTGACGATGGAGAGCCAGAACCTCGTCGGTAATGACCAAACTGGAGCTTTGCAGCCCCTGCCACCCACGGTGAATGTCGACGATGCGGCTCTCGTTCAAATCGCCGTTCCAAAGGGAGGGCTCTCGGTTACGGCGCGTCCGGGCGAGCACCTCGCAGGTAAATATCCTATCTCGGGCCACCTTGCGTTCAGCGATGTCGACTCCGATACGAGCATCGTAGGGGCAGGATCGGTCGTCATCCAGGATACCGGCAAGAAAATCAACATATTGCCGGGGATGTCGGTGAGCGCCGAAGCTGCTGATCCGTTCGTGATGATCGGCCTGCAATTGAACGATGGTACTGGGATCGACATGTCATTCGCGGGCTCAGCAAAATCCGTGAAGGTCGGCTGGCTGGGTGGTCCCGACATCCTGCCTACGCTGCTTGAAAGAATTCAGTCAGTCGGATTTCTTGTCAGCTACTTCGGTGTCGTGTTGGTCATCGGGTCGGCAATTCTTTCGATATTGAACCGCCTGAAGATCGTGGAGACTGACACTTAGGAGAGTCAATTGCTTGACGCTCGTTTGTTGGCCGTCGTAGTCGGCGCCCTGCTCGCAGCCCCAAGCGTCGCCGCCGAGATCGGTGGCGGCGTCATCGTGCATTCGAGCGAAGGACCAGATACTGCGGGGCTCATTGTCCACGTAGAGGACAGCGTCGGGTTCGTGCTGGTCAGCGCCCCAGGCATAGGGCGCTCCAAAGTCCCGCGCGAGTTCGGGATCACGCTGCAAGACGGGCGAACCTTCACCGCGCGACAGTTTCCGGCGATAGACGAAGACCGGGGCCTGGCATTTCTGGAGTTCGGCCCCGCGAGTCTGGATGCAAAAACACTGGCAGGATTGGAGGTCCGGCCACTTGTTGCCGTCCCGGCTGAGGTCGAGCTCAGAAACGGGAACGTTCCGCTCCGGCTTGCAAGTGGAGCCGGACAGTCTGCGTCCACGCTGACTATCAAATGCGGAGATTGTCCGCTGGACCAGTTTTTAGTCGCCGCTCCCGATGTGATGCCGGGTTCTGCGGTCACCGACAGCGCCGGTCGCGTTGCCGGCATCGTGACCGAGACCCTCGACGGACAGGCGCGCGTAACGTCCTCCGCCGGTATCCGCGACGCCCTGTTGAAGGGTTGGAATGTGCCGCTCAACAAGCTGTTGGTGACGCGCGCCTATCGCTCAACGCCCTCAATCCTAACGGCTTCGGAAGTCGAGGACCTGATTAAGAGCAACGGCTTCAACAACCCCTCCGGACGGGTATCCGGGCCGGATGATCAGATGCCATTTCCCGATCTGAGCCTTTTGAACGACCCGGCCATGTTCGCGCGGTTCGACGAAGCGTTCTTCCTGAAGCTGCGAGACGCTGCAAGAACCCAGGATGTTCTCGGAAAATCAATGCCCTATCGAGGCGCGCTCTGGCATCAATATTCAATTGAAGAGCGCGAAGGCGCCCGGGCAGTGCGTGATGGCGCTAGCTCACTTGTCTGGCTGCCGTTCGAAGAAGCGGTCGAGGAGAACTGTCGGGATATCGACTGGGAGGGAGACGGCACTTTGCTTGCGACCTTGCTCTGCATCGACGCCCTCAATGACAAGAAGCTTTTGGGCGCAGACACTTGGCGGTTACCAACCATGGAGGAGCTGGCGTCGCTCGCCGAAGAACGCGCAATCGGGTTGGGAGAGGCAGGGGAGCCCTACTTCATGGATAGCCGGTTAATGCCCGGTGGTGGGTTCTACTGGTCCATCGATATGGTCGAGGTGGCTGGCGATAGATTGCTGTTTTGGGTTGAGGGCTTCAAGTCGGACTCCAACGACCTCCCCTTTACCTTGTCCGGGCCGACGGTGTTTGACCCGTTGGCAAAAAAGGGTCGGTTCATGGCCGTTCGCAGCGCTGGGCTTGAGGGCTCTTCGCCATGAGACAATTTAGCCCGCTGGCGGTCGCATTGATGCTCGCGTCGATGGCCTGGGGCATGGCACTGGTGCATGCCGCTGAACTGTCGGCGGATACGCTCGCGCCAGTCGTGACGATCGATCCGGGAACTGACACCTCCGGTCGGCTCGGTGCCGGCATCGTCGTGGGTGTCGGACCAGACGCGGCCGCCGGCAAGATCGAGGTCACGGTCCTGACCGCGGAGCACGTGGTCACGATGCCGGATAGTGCGAGGGTGGCCCTGCGCGCCAAGCCGTATTTGTTTTATCCCGTCATCAGGGCCATCAAGGTTGCTGCGCTGAACGACGTTCTGGCAGTCCTCATCGCCGTCCCGCGCGCGGAACTGGACCGAGCAAACCTGCGCAGCGTCCGGTTGGGCGTACCGGCTGACAACACCATCTTGCGGCCGGTAGGAAACCCGTTTGGCGGGCCGATGTATTTTTCGGATCTAGAGGTGCGCGTTGACAGCCCCGCGTCCGATGGCCCCGAATTTAGTTTAGTATCTGTCACGACGAGTTGCCCACCCGACTTCGATCCAGCCAAGCCGTGCGTTGTAGAAGGTTTCTCGGGCGGGCCATTGTTTTCGATCGACGGAAGCTGGGTCGGGATGGTTCAGGAAATCGGGGCGGGGACCTGGGCAGACCGGCTGATAGCGAGTCTGCAGGCACAATCGATTAATACTAACCTCATCGCGAACTACGACAATCAGCTTGTCGAAGCCTCGATACTCGGAGCACCGGAGCGCGCTGCCGTGCTTTGCCGGGCGGGTGCGAGCGCCAGAGGAACATCGTCAGGCGTCCCCCTCCTGCTTGCGGCAGAGCGCGGTTACCTCGACGTTGTGCGCGAACTCAGCAAGTGCCGCGACTTCGATGTGAATGCACGAGGGGCCTCTGAAATGACAGCGCTAATCGCAGCCTCCAGCTATGGAAGCAAGGCTCTGGTCGAAGCGCTCCTCGGAATGGGCGCGGATCCACTCCTTGTCGACGATAGCGGTGCTACTGGCCTTCATGCGGCCGCAAGCGGGACCGGCAACACCGAGCTGCGACCAGGAATCATTGCCGACCTGGTCGCGGCCGGGCTGGGCGTCGACTCCTTGAGCACTCTCGGATGGAGCCCTCTCGCTACTGCCGTGGTGAGTGAGCGCGATGGCCCAGCCCGGACAGAAATAGCCAGGGCGCTTCTTAAGGCCGGCGCAGATCCAAACGTGACGATTGACTGGATTGGTGATCAGCGAAGCCTTATCTCCATTGCGGCGACCGACGGCCTGTCATCGACGCTCGATCTGCTGCTGTCGTCGGGTGCAACGGTCGATCCGATTAGCTCGACGGGACGCACGCCCCTAATGGACGTGGCCGCCGAGCACCCTGACAACTTCCTTCAACGTGAGGGCGACGCTCGATACTGCTGGAATGGGGAAGATGGGTTGTCCATCAGGGCAGGCGTGCTCCTGCGGCACGGGGCCAATCGATCACTGAAGGACACCAACGGACAATCCGCGATCCAGCTGGCGGAGGCACGCGACGTCTTTACGCCAGGCGATAAGCGGTGTCGGGATTGCATGGTTCTGACCCTAAGAGGCGAGTCCTGCCGTGACAGTTGGGATAAGTAGGCGACTTGCTGTGGCCTTCATGGCCACCGCCTCGGCGTGGGTTGTACCGGAACCGGCGTCGGCGCAAACCTGCATGTCCGAGTCCGAGCTCTACAACATCAGCGGAGGCCAGCGTTACGACGAGAATGTCTGGAAGGGGACCCACTACTCGGACACTTGCTATCGCCCGATGGATATGAACCCGAGTTGCAACTTGGCTTTCACATCGGGCATCAGCACCGGGTGAGCCTGCGCTATCGGATCGGCGTGCGAGTGCGGGGTGTGCAACAGCCAGCCATGGGTCGGCATGAGGCCCCCGACCGCATGCGATGCGTTCACTGCTACAGCAACGCGTCGTTGAGCAGTTTGGCCAGGCGCGCAGCGGCGAGAGACAACTGCAGCTTGGCCACGTCACGCGCCTTGGTCTCGTATTCACGAGTGAGTTCGGCGTTTTGGACGACATTCCCGTTGGCGTCGAGGACAGGTGCAGCGTACGCGGTGTCGACAGCCAGTTTGTTGCTCTCGGTTATCCATGTGTCGACGTCTGTGATCGCGGCCTCGGTGGCATCGGCGGCAGGCAAATAAGGCTTGTGGGTAAAGGGATCGTAGTTATCGAATATCGCGCCGTATACGGACGAGTACCCACCAAAGATGCCGTCAAAATAGGCGTGGAGCTTGACCGGCTCACCATTGGCCGGCTTCACCATGATTTCGTTGCCTCCACGATCGCCCTGGTCTGGTTTGCCCTGGGCCTCCCACTTGGCCGTGAACTCCTTTGTGAAGAGGGCTGTAGAGTGGAGCGGTTGATGGACGTCGCCAACCAAGTGGAGAAGCCAGACGAGATCGTAGGATCTGATGTCGTCGGACATCCCCGCCGCTTTCGGAAGAGCTGTCCGGAAGGCCTTTATCTGTGTAGCCGCGTCCACCGGATCCGCGGGAGGGGGAACGCTCCCATCGCGAGTGTAGGGGAGGTCTTTGAAATGCCAGTAGCCGTGGACCAGTTTATCGACGTAACCGATGTTTCTGCCGGCATCGCTTGTTTTGGCGTTGTCCCCTTTGCTGATGTAATCGGGCATGTCCTTGATGTCGTCCGCCCAAACGGAAGCTCGTATGAAAGTATATCGGTCCAGGTCCCTTAACGATCCGTCGTTGGGCTGCGGCACCGCAGCCACCCACGCATTGTATTGGGGATTCTTCCGGATCAACCGGCTGGCCTCCGCTCTCGCGGCGGGCGACATCTGATCCCACGCCATTGCGGCGACGCGCATATGGCCTTCGTCCCACCATGCCATTGCGCAAGACGACCAACAGCAAAGCCCAACAACTGCAAATGCGAGTCGCCGCATTGTTCTCTCCCGACCAAGTGTGAACGTCATCGAAACTTTGCCAGAAATCGCAGCTTCGAGCTAGCGGTCTTTAAAGGGTCGCCAAAGGCGCGAGAAGTGCACGAATTTAGTCGGCTATTTTATTTCCTATTCATCTGGTTTTCTTAAAAAAATTGCCATTTGTGTTGGAGGTTGAAGATGCTCACCGCCGAAATTTGCAAGATCTCGACTGGCGAGTAGCGGCGGGATCACCTCAAAAGCTACGAGAGCGGATGCAAACGCTTCAGAGTCGAGCATCATCCGATCGAGGGATAGCCTGGGAACTTTCGTTGGGTTTGCACGTTCGCAACAAATTCTGTCGAGATCGCGCAAAGAAGTTACTTGATGCTCAGCCGGTCTAGGTAGATGATAGTTCCAACGTGGTGTAATGTTATGGCCAAGTCCGACGACGACAAGCCTGTCCCATCATCCTCCGTGCCAATCACAAAGACTCAAAGGGTGCGGGTGTGGAATAACGAGAAGCCGCCAATGCCCCCGCGGCCGCAACAAATACATGAACGACGTCCGCCGCCGCGATTGCCGGAGGGCGAGGATGTTCCTGACTCGTGCCCCACAGGGCCCGTATCAGTGGACGACGGATCGAAAACCTGACGTGCAAATCGATTTTGGGGGCGTGATATGGCAATTGCAGCACAAGCGGCATCGTCCAAGGGCCCCACCTCGGTCAAAGCCAGCGCGCTTCGCATCGTCCGGAGCGTCAACCCATATGCGCTCACTTATCTGGACCAAGCCAAACGCTTCAACCGCAACAAGGCAATCCATCGCCGTAAGATTATTCCCGAACTGGCTTCTGGTGAGGTTATAGGCGATGCCCAGCCGACCCGCCCGTTAGCGCTGGATGGGGGGCAGGCGGTCCCCATGGCGCTGGCCGAGGCGCCGGTGCCGCAGCTTGCTTTCCGCTACAACGCCCAGATCAGTGACGTGGGAACCTCCGATACGGCAAGCCACGTCTGCGAGCCGACGGTGGCGCAAAACGGCGATGTTATCTTCGCCACGGGCAATTGGTTCGCGTGCGTGTCTACCGACGGTGGCCAAAACTACGTCTATGTCGATCCCTACCGATCGTTTCCGGACCCCGTCGGTTCCCGGTTCTGCTGTGACCAAATAGCAATATACAGCAGCCAAGCCGACCTATTTTTCTGGCTACTTCAATATTCAGCGGATGCCAACGGTGAAAACGTCCAACGTATTGCTTATGCGTCGACGGCCGAGGTGGTCAATGGTAACTGGAGCTTCTTCGACATTTCGTCGAAGGCATTGGGATTCAAGGGCGCGTGGCTTGATTATCCCGACCTCGCGGTGAGCAGCACCTTTCTCTACATGACGACCAACGCGTTTCAAGGTCAGCAGTGGACAGGCACGGCCATCGCACGTGTCTCGCTTGCCAGCATTGTCAGCGGTTCGATCGCCGCCGAGAAGGTGATATCGAAAAAGCTATTCAATTTCCGGGTTGCGCAACAACCCGAGGGAACGGTCTATTGGGCCTCGCACGTCACAAACAGCCGCATTCAGATATTCGCTTGGCCGGATGCGTCGGCGACCGCGACGTCGTTCGGCGTCGATGTCCCTACTTTCAACTCTGATCAGCCTTACAGATCGACGACCCCGGACAACAAAGAATGGCTCGAACGGGTTGATCGCCGCATGACGGGCGGGACACAGGCCGGGCAGCAATTGTTTTTCGCCTGGACAGCCGGGGCAGGCGGCGTCAACGCGAGACCCAACCCTTACGTTCAGATCGCCTGTGTCGATGTAGCGACACGAACGCTCGTCGACAGCATCAATCTCTGGGATCCGGTCGACGCAATTGCCTGTGCAGCACTCGGCACCAACGGCCAGAATGAAGTCGGCGTGTCTTATTCGATCGGCGGACCCGGCCGCTTTCCTTCGCATGTCGTCGGCATCCTGACCAACCCCGCGATCTACAAATTGACCTTTGCCGGCCAGCGCGGCCCAAATGACCGCAAGTGGGGCGACTATTTGTGTGTTCGGCGCTGTCATCCCGACAACGCGCGCTTCATCGCGGCGGGCTACACGCTGATGAACGGCGCGGGAAACAATGATGCGACGCCCAACATCACGATATTCGAGCGATAACGCTGCGCGACCGGTGTTTCACTGGGCTGGTCAAGCACGAGGAATGGAGTGCATCACATGAGTGACAATGGCGAACGCAGTGGGCGTGCCGGAGTTCCGTCGAGCGAATCTGTCGTTGCGGAGAAGTCGTTCGCTCCTAACCGTCCGATGACTGATAGCCCGACCGCCGGTCCAGGCCCTACCTACCGCATCCTGCGGACCGTCGAAGTCGACGAATATGACCCACCGGTAAGCGCCGCCGACGTCCAGCCTTTCGGCGAGGCGCAGCCCGAAGCGAACCAGAATTTCACGGGCACGTCGCGCAAGGCGGCCAAACTATCGATATCGGACTCCGCAGTGGAGGCGTTCGACGACGTTGCCGCACTGATCGATACACTGCCTGACCACCAGTCGATGGTCGGCCATGAACCGGAGATTACCACCGCGGCGAACTCGGGGCGCGTCGACAGCGAGGATCGCAACATTCGCATTACCGCCTTCCTGTATGCGGCGAGCCACGAGAACGACAACGACTACCACCTGATTGTGGGCCGCGATCCGGCACGCGATCCGGTCTACATGACCATGGAGTTGTCTGGGTTGCCGCCAGCGACGAGTGAGCATTTTGCTCGCCTTGACGAGGCGCGACATTCGTACTCGAGCTTCTTCGGCGGCGATCTGCCCGGCACCTCGTACGATTTCTACGATCCTCCTATCCCGATCGAGGTGGAGGGCTCGCTGTTCTTCGACATGAGCCACGCAACGGGGTCGCGTCCGGGTCCGCAGTCGTTGCGTGGTGACATGCCCGTTGTTTGGGAGATTCACCCCATCGCGAGGATTGCGTTTGAGCCGTGAGCGACAAACCTTCCAAGAAGAATCGGATCTCACCCACCCTCGACGACGCCACGCAACGGCGCCGGACCGGTTTGCCCGATCCGGCTAACGTCGTCAGCGAGCGCGAGTTGCGATCGCCAAAGGGTGCGCGCTACAAGGTCATCAGGACCCGCGAACGCGATGCCTATGACAAACCCGAGGAGTCTTGACATTTTGTCGCCTATTCCGCGTCCCGGAGGTTCTCGATTTCTGTGACTTCTCGCCAGCGACTGGCGGAAGTGTTGGAAGACCTTGACGTGGCTGCCGACGATTTTCGCTTGCCCCGCCTCGTTGGACCGGCGGTCAGCCTGTTTGAGCGTCGGCACCTGCGAGACCACAGCGAACAGACGAAAGTCGACGGCTCGCGCCACGGGTGAATGGAAAGTCCCTCACGCCCGGCGGTTGCCTCCCTGCTCACATCGAGCCACGGGCGATCCCACCCAGACTGATGCCAGGTGGTGTGAGGCCGAGCAAAGAGAAGCTCTATCGTTTCCAGCCTATGTTGTTTCATAATGCCGACATTATAATAATGTGTGCCAGGTCGGACTTGCTGTGTAAACACAACAGGAGTAATCTATTTCGAATAGCCTCCAACTATGAAAAATCCTCAGCTTCCCAATGTCCGAAACGGAGTTATCATGGATTTCATAGAACGTATTTTTGGAATTTCACCTGATGGCGGCTCCGGCTCGCTTGAATTCCTACTTTTGGCGATACCGATCGCGGGTGTTCTTGTCATCCTTGGAGTATATAGAAGCCGTCGAAGCCACTGACTAGACAGCCCTGTCCGGTCTTGAGATGGCGGAGCGGATGCGACCTTGAGCCTGCGGAACATGCGCGCCGCACGGTCCGAGGTTTCGACCTCCATCGACATCAGAGACGCCATCTACCCTACGGCGGCAAAGAGCGACGTGTCAGAGCAGCAGCACGCAGGCTCGCGGTAATCGTTCATGTGCGACCGGCAGGATCACGGATATGTGCGCCAAGGCCCTTGGCGGTCGGTGAACCGGCCATGTCGATCCGGCGTAAGGTGGTACAGGCTGGCATGCTGCTTAGCGTCGGGCTTTCCGCCAGCCAGCCGCCCGCGCTTCCACTTCCGAGCAAAACCACCGTTCTCCATACTGAGGGCTAATCCTCGTCTCCCAGTAATGCTCTTGGCCGGGGACATGGTAGATGTGCTCGCCAGTGTTTATCGAGATGTTGCCTTTGATGTTGCAACCACCGGCAAGCAGTGATGACGGAGCCGGAACGTTTAGCCTCTCAAGCCATTCGGCGGGTATGAACTTCGCGACCACCTCAAGGCTGCTCGGGCTTACAGTCAGAAAAGCAGCAAGCGGCACCATGACAAGCGCGAACAGATATTGGGGTCGCCAAAAACTCCGCCGCCGCTTCTCGGCACGTTTGCGCCAGCGGTCGGCTTGGTTGGCACCCTCATGACGATGGACTTTGCCCACGCCCCTTCTCCCGATGGGAGAATGCGACGCCTAGGGCTTGGAGTCCAGATGAGGCGGCACCCGGACCATTCCGGCCAAGATCGACAGTATAATCTTTCAGCATATCAGTGGCAGTGATATTCGCCGGTCTTGTGATTGGTGTGGCAGCCATTGGCATCTGTGCCGCCGCCGTGAGCATATGCCCCTGCCGTGAAGGTCACTATTGCAACCACGAAAGCAGTGAGAAATGTTGTTTTCATAATATTGCCTCCCCAAGTATTTCGCCTAAGAAGCATTGTTGCGGCACTGGCACAAGCGCACGCAAGCGAGTTCATTCCATATCTGGAACTTCGCCACTGACAAAGAGCGTCGTGGGCGGCCCGTAGTCACCAAGCGCAGGGTCTGCGTCACGGCTCCACGCAATGACGCCGACATGACCGGCCGAAAGGCCCTTGGCCGTGCGGATCGCGCGATCTTCGCTTTGCTGGTTCGTTGGACCGTAGGCTGTGAATAGCTCGCCGTCGTCGCCTCGATCAAACGCAACAACCACAATCAGCTTCGGCTTAGCCTGAGTGGGCAGCACGTTATTCGGCATTCAAACCTCCTACAGAAACCGTTCACCTTCAGCGCGGTGTTCGAAGCAGAACCAGTGCGGCGCCTGTCGGTGCTTGGCGAATCCCCAACCGGCATCCTTGATGCATCCGGCGTGCTCGCAGACGTGGTGCTGGATTCCCGGCGGAGTGAAGTGTTCCGGCATGGCAAGTCGAATTTCGTCGCTCATAGCAGCTTGATGGGTTCGATGAGCCCCCATGATCATTGGGCTGCCTATCGATCGCGGCC
Organism: Mesorhizobium sp. M0659; assembly: GCF_040320605.1. Taxonomy (NCBI): domain Bacteria; kingdom Pseudomonadati; phylum Pseudomonadota; class Alphaproteobacteria; order Hyphomicrobiales; family Phyllobacteriaceae; genus Mesorhizobium; species Mesorhizobium sp. M0659. Next base: position 206,790 of record NZ_JAMYPY010000006.1, on the reverse strand, counting down.
GCATTGACCTCCCGTCCGACCCGATAGAATTGCAGGCTCCCGTCGATGTCGTGGCGCAAGATGTCTTTCAGGTCCCCCGCCGCCGTCTTGGGATCGAGCCAGGCGTCGTAGTAAGCGGGATCCAGAATGAGCGGTTGGCGGTCATGGATCTGATTGACGGGCGCCGCCGAAGGCTCGGTAATGATCGTGCAACTCGTGATTTCAAGGTTCGAATTGTGGGCCCAGAGGCCGGCGAATGAGAACGGTGCGTGGCCGGGCTGGAATATGAACCAGGGGTCCTTCTTGCCGTCTGCAGGCGATATCGTCCATTCATAGTAGCCGTCGGCTGGAATGAGGCAGCGCTTCGATTTGAAGGCGTCTCGAAAGGCCGGGGTCGTGTCGACACCTTCTATCCGAGCATTGAACATCGCCGCCTTGGGCATTTCCTTCGCCTAGAACGGCACCAGCCACCAGCGGCCGCTCTGAAGCCTGTGATTGCCGTCATCGCCGGCGGTGATGAACGGAACTTCGTCAGTGGGCGCGATGTTGTAGCGGGGCGCATCATTGCGCCCGATCTCAGCTGGCGCCGTCGGACGATAGAGCCGGTGGATTTCCGACCACGACAGATATCTCGTGTAGCGTCCGCACATGGTTCAGCCTTAGTTGCGAAGGATCTGCGGCACGCTGAGTGGCCCAAGCTCCAGAATTCGTTCATAGCGGCCAATCCGACGCCAGACACCACGCACCTTGCCGTTCTCCCGGTCACGCTTCGGATCGAACAGCACCCCGCCAAAGTGGTCAAGAAATGCCTGGGCGGTCGCGGCGTCAGCGAAGCAGTGCAGTCTCCAGTCTACATACTCGCCACTCGGCCAAATCGCCTGGACATGCCTGGTCTGGAACTTCATTCCGCGATCCTGACAGAACTTGCTGATCGCAGTCAGGTTCCGGTCGGTGCAGATATCGTCCGGCAGCGCGACCTGGTGTGGCCAATTCTGGTCGATGGTCGATGGCGCTGGAATGCTTCTGCTGCGCCTTACCATGCTGGCTCGAAAAAACTGTCAGCCTGAAGGCGCAGCGCCGCCAGTGTCAAAGCAATCGCGGGGTTCGCCGGTGGCTTTTTCATATAAAATCGGCCATCGAAGGTGCGCCATGCAGCCACGCTCCTATCGTCATCTTCGTCGCGCTCCGGCGCGATGATGCGAGCATCGCAAGGGGCTTGGTCGATCTCGATCGTCCAGCCCTGAAGAGACTTCTGCGTGATTGCCGCAACCTCTGCCAATTTGCCCGTGAGATATGGCACCCCAATTCAGCGGCCTCTTCCGGCGTCCCCCGCTCATTTACCCAGCCCATCACATAGCAGATGTCGATGTCGAGTTGCCGATCTGGACCGGTAGCTGCTTCGATGTTCAATGAGCTTGGGGTATAGCTGCTGTCTTCGGGCCAGGTTGCCGGGTTGGCGGTCTTCACCCTTGGTTCCGTTGGCCCCAGACATAGCGCCCAGCGACTGACAACCGGTTGTTCACGCCATCCGGCGCAACAGGCTTCGTAAGCGACGCGCTCGGCTTTTTGCCAGATATTGGCTGCAGACCTTTGGCTCTCGCTCGGCGCTTCGCTTCCTAGAAATCCTTTGATATCCCGGATGTAGACCGCAAAAGCGCCGCTCGCCGCGACTTCGGCGGCAATCCCCTCGCGATCAAAAACAACCTGGGCCGCGTCGACCCCGCGCGCGATTCCTTCGGGCTTGGCGCCCTCGATGGCTAAGCGAAGTTCCATGACTTCCTCCTGTGGCAAGCCTGCCGACAGTGAACAAAAAGAGAACACAAGAGTCAAGATGATCTTGACTGGCGAGGAATATGTTCCTTATTTCCATCCTCGATCTAGGCAAGAAGGGACCATGGCGAGGCGTCACCGCGCCGGCCGGCGAAGCTATGGGAAAAACGGCAGAGGACAATTTTCGGATCGAAGTTTGGGATCAGGAAGAAACCCAGCTCATCGAGACGATATGCCGGTCACCGGATTTCCTTATCAGCCAAACCGCCTGGCACGTCGCTATCCGGCGCCGGCCGGGAATGCTGCTGATCCACTACAATGCACGGCATGTGATGGAGAAGATGCTGACACCTGGCGACGTCAAGATTGACCCTCAGACAATCGTAGACGGCAGCGTGCACGCCGGCCTCGATGTCGCCCTCAGCGATCTGCGCGAATGGCACACGCTGCGTGCCTGGTGCAAGAACTGCTCGCATCATGCCCAGGTGAAGCCCGCCGCGCTCATCCGGCGCTACGGCAAGGGCGCGCTTTTCAGCTCAGTCGAGAGAGCGCTCTTTTGCACGAGTTGCGATCGAGGTGGTCCGGTGCGACTGGAGATCCACAAGTTGCCGCGGAACTAGTTGTCATGTCCTATTGAGCCTTGGCCTGCTTGCGCCATTCCCAAGGCGCCGTGAATGACCCTGACCATATGCCGCGCCGAGCCGCCATGGCCTCCCGCTGCGCGCGGGCATAGAAGCCAGCGCTGTATCGTTTCCAGTCCAGCGCCCAACCCTGCCTGACCATCCATTCGCCGATATCGACGCCGGCGGCCGTGCAGACAGCCACCATGCGCTTGTAGCGGTCGCGGTCAACTTCGATGCATGAAGCCAAACGGCGCGCCTTCAGGAAGTCATCCAGGGCGAGCGCAGCCTTCTGCCCGCAACGGTATTTGTTGCCGACGGCGTCTCGGCAAAGCTGATCGCTTTCCGGCGCGTCTATGCCATTGAGGCGAATGCGGGTGCCGTGAATCTCGAGGGTGTCACCATCGATTACGGAAGCCACGCCGACCAGCGGTTGGGCAGCGGCAGGGATTGCGCTCGAGAAAAGTATGAGGGCAAATGAGACTGCCAGGGCGCGCACTATCCTATTTCCGGCGGCATTGTTACACCTTCGAATGGGGTTCGGTGAGGAGTTCTTGCAGCTATTCAGAGTGTGTCTTTTTGCAGCGATTTTAGCGTTGATCGGCATTCAATCGACTTTTGCTGCAAATACTCCTTGCCGTGGACACAAAGGGGAATCTCCCCCTGCCAGGACAGCACCTTCATTTGCAACGACGGTTCAGTCAGCGCCAGCAAAAAAGAACTGCTCGGCCTATATGGGCGGGTCATCTGATCAGCCGCTCGGACTGCTTGACGGTGGGTCTGCGGACATGTCGCCGGCCAGTGAATTGGGCCAACGCAACTGCCGGCGCCGGCACTTCTGCACCGGGCCCCGCGGAGGCCATTACTGCATCACGGCCAGCGCGCGTAAGAGCTACCTGAAAAACTGAGCTAGCGCGACTTTCTCGATGCCGGTTTTGAAGGCTTCACCGGCGCCTTCCGGCCGAGCCCGCTTGACTTCGCGAGAGCCGATCGCTGGGCCGCATAGTTGGGCGCCACCATCGGGTAGTCGCTGGCCAGCCTCCACTTGGTCCGGTATTCATCGGGCGTCAGCCCGTAGTGCACGGCGAGATGGCGCTTCAGCGATTTGAACTTTTTCCCATCCTCAAGGCAGATGATGTGGTCGGGGAAGACCGATCGCTTCGGATTTACCGCTGGAAGCTGAACCGGCTCTTCCGAAACAGCTGGCTGCCCGATCTTCGAAAGCGACGAATTCACGATCGCGATGAGTTCCGGGAGTGATGCAACCGGGACTGCGTTTTTGCTGACATAGGCAGACACGATATCTGCGGTGAGTTCGATCAGATAGTCTCGGCTGCTCTCAATCTCTTCCGGCATGCACAAACTCCTTTTCCTGTGACAATATAAAATTTCATGACCGGCCTTTGTGGAACTTCCAGCCGCAAGGAGCGAAGGTCTTCCAACCAAGGATAATATTGCTTCGCATTAGGTGATTGAATTCGACGATGCAACTAGTACTCAGCGTCTTGGAAATGTGCACGCGATGAAAAATCGGCACCCGACGCGACAGCTAGGGGCATGGCCATCTCTTTCGTCTCGACGGTGGCCACCGGCACTGTCTTTCCCGCATCGCGGATTTCCGCGAGTGTGCCGGCCGTCGGAACCTCCCAGCCAACGCATAGGCCGGCGACATCTGGATTGGCTTGCTGCACGCCAGCGGTCGCAGCCTCAAAGCATGCGACATTGTTCACTGCCTAGCCGAAACCGCATCCATGGCCGCTGTAACAAGCGGGCCACCGCAGACGGGGACAGTCGGTCCCGCGTCCCGTCCTTCGGCCGGCGCTATGCTGACGTTCCTACGGCTGTCCTGTTAACCGCCCACGCCGGAGGCGAATTTCCTTCGTCCTGCGCGCGACAATGTCCACTCCGCGGACGCGTACAGGACTACGGTTTATACGCCGTTTTTCCTTCTAGGGCGCTGGCGGTGGCCAGCGCTCAGACCAACAGTCAAAGACGCCTTCCGCCACGACACGCCTGACATCGTGAGTCCTTATCCGCGACAGGTTGGCCCAAACAGCAAAAACCCGCTGGGATGGCGGGTTGCTAGAGGGTGCGCTTCGACCGGTCAGACCAACAATGCCCCCCAAGAACGATGAGATCAATCCCGCGAGCTAATGATCACTAGACGCCGACCCCCTCTTGTCGGCCCGGGGCCGATGGGCTGATCCGGAGAAATGAGCACTGCCCGCTTTGGTGTACATCGGACCTCGTCATCTGGCTTGTACGGCGCAATTTTCGTCGACGGGACTTTTTGCTTCGATTTACTCGATGTCGCTTTTGACTTGGCGAGAGCTGATCGCTGGGCCGCACAGTTGGACGACTGCAACGAGATGGGCAACTGGAAGCGCTCTCATTGGCCGGGCGCGCTCGTCGAGGTCATCGCTTTGCGACGCCAGAGTGAGAGGGCTGCGGCCTTCGCCGTGACGGATTGAAAGTCGAGAGAGAGGCTCTCGGCGATCCGTCGTGGAGATCAGCCATGAGCAGTGTTGAAGTTCTGGACGCGGTGCGTGACGAACGCGGCGGCTACAAAGTCGATATCGGTCGGGGACAGAGGATTGGCCGGGTGTCGTCGGAATGGTTTTCCCGCCCCGACGACGAGAAGTTCCTTTCCTTGTCGGATCTGTTTACGTCGGTGCAGACTCGCAGCGAACACAGCACGACACGGACAGTGGAGAGTGCTGCGGTTCGTGTCGAAGCCAGCCGCGATAACGCCAAGCGCCTGTCGCTTGTTCTGCCCGGCAAGGCCGACCCGCTCTCACCGACCCACTGGAGCTTTGGGCAACTTGCAGGCCTAGTTGGTGCGCCAGCGACGTACCTTCGCCAACTGCCCGCACCGCTTGCCGGCATCAACCTGCAATACGGCCTGGCCTCGCACCGCGCCGAGCAGATCAAGACGCTTGAGACAGACAATGGACGCGTGGAACTGCGCGCCGTTACTGGTCCAGACTACGGCCGGATATACGACCACGAGTTGGTCGCAGCGGTCCAGCGGATTGCGGGCAACGGCACCGGCGACACACGATGGAAAGTGCCTGGCGTGCTGGATTGGTCGACCGGCATCTACAATCCGCGTGTCGATATGACCAAGAACACAACCACTCTTTACGCTAGCGACCGTGATGTCTTTCTGTTCCTCGTCGATGACCTCAATCCAATCGAGGCAGGCCGATTGTCCGACGGTTCGCCGGATCTCTACTTCCGCGGTTTCTACTGCTGGAACTCTGAGGTCGGCGCCAAAACCCTCGGCATGGCCTCCTTCTATCTCCGGGCTGTTTGCCAGAACCGCAATCTGTGGGGCGTCGAAGATTTCGAGGAGATTACGATCCGCCACTCGAAATATGCGGCCTCGCGTTTCGCCCATGAGGCGGCTCCGGCGCTGAAACGGTTCGCGGACTCGAGCGCAGCGCCGTTCGTCAACGGCATCAGGGCGGCTCGGGAGCGCATCGTCGCCCGTTCGGACGACGAGCGCACCGAATTCCTGCGCAAGCGCGGTTTCGGCAAGGCTGAAAGCACGAAGATCATTGACACGGTGCTTGGCGAGGAAGGGCGCAAGCCGGAGAGCGTTTTCGACTTCGTCCAAGGCATCACCGCGGTCGCGCGCGACAAGACACATCAGGATGCACGCCTCGACCTCGAAGCCAAGGCAAAGAAACTGCTCGATCGCACGGCCTGAAAGCGATTAACGCCGTTCCGGTTCTGGACCTTTCCTGCTGTCTGGTTCTGTGGCTCGCCTCTCAGAGTGAGAGGTGGGCCCGTAGCTTCATGACGGGTTGGAGGTCGAGAGAGAGGCTTTCGGCCGCCCGTCGCGGAGTGCACCGCAATGGCTACTGCTGCGAAGAAAATCACCCTGTCGTCGTCGCGCGACATCCCTTTCAATCAACTCGTCATCTCTCAGGCAAACGTTCGGCGGATCAAGGCCGGCGTATCGATCGAGGATTTGGCGGAGGACATTGCCCGGCGAACGCTTCTACAGAGCATTACCGTCAGGCCCGTGCGCGATGCCGACGGCAACGAGACCGGCATGTTCGAAATCCCGGCCGGCGGGCGCCGCTATCGCGCTCTCGAACTCCTTGTAAAGCAGAAGCGCCTTGCCAAGAATGCGCCCGTGCCCTGCGTCATTCGCGAAGGCGGTTTGGCTGAGGAAGACTCGCTTGCTGAAAACATCCAGCGCGCGCCGCTTCATCCGCTCGACCAGTTTCGAGCCTTCATGACTTTCCGCGAGAAGGGCATGTCTGAAGAGGAAATCGCCGCCAACCAATTCGTCTCGGTGACGGTGGTGAAGCAACGGCTCCGCCTGGCTACGGTCTCGCCCAAATTGCTCGATGTTTATGCTGACGATGGCATGACCCTCGATCAACTCATGGCGTTCACGGTCAATGGTGACCATGAACGGCAGGAGCAGGTCTTCGAACGTCTCACGCAAAGCTACAACAAGGAACCGCACGTCATCCGCCGCATGCTGACTGAAACCGCCGTCCGCGTTGCTGACAAGCGTGCACAATTCATCGGCCTCGACGCCTATGCCGAGGCTGGTGGCGCCATCATGCGTGACCTGTTCCAGAGCGACGACGGCGGTTGGCTGCAGGATGTCGGTCTCCTGGAGACGCTGGTTGCGGAAAAGCTCCGGCTGCAGTCAGAGGCAATCTCCCCCGAAGGCTGGAAATGGATCGAGGTCGCTCCGGATTTTCCCTACGGCCATACCTATGGCCTGCGCCGTCTCCGTGGCGAGCAGCCCACGCTCACCGAGCAGGACCAGGTCACGCGCGCCGCTCTCCAGGCAGAGTTGGAGGACCTGGAACAGGCCTTCACCGACGCCGATGACCTGCCCGAAGAGGTCGACGCACGGCTCGGCGAGATCGAAACCGCGATCAGCGCGCTTGACGACAGGCCGGAGGTTTTCGATCCCGAGGAAATCGAACGCGCCGGCGCCTTCGTCAGCATCGACCCAACGGGCACCCTGAAGGTCGAGCGTGGATATGTTCGCCCAGAAGACGAGCGTCCAGTTGAAACGAGTGCCCATGGCGCAAACGAGGCTGGTGCTATCGAGGCACATACGGAACACGATGCAGAGCGTTCGAATTCAGAGATCGACGCTGCGGTCGACGCCGAAGAGGAAGATGGCCTGAAGCCGATCCCGGACCGCTTAATGACCGAACTGACTGCCCATCGGACACTTGCCTTGCGCCAGGCGCTCGGTGAGCGGCCTGAAGTCGCCTTTCTCGCAGCACTCCATGCCCTCACGCTTCGTGCCTTCTATAGCTATGGCTCCGATACGTGCCTCGAGCTCGATCTGAAAATCGTCAGCTTCGGGGCACAGGCCCCGGGGTTGAACGGCAGCGGCCTGGCGACGGCAGTCGATGATCGTCACCAGGCCTGGGTGGCGGCACTTCCAAAGGAGCCTGGAGATCTGTGGAATGCCTTGCAGGCCTTCGACAGCGACAGTCGCCAGACCCTGTTTGCGCATTGCGTGTCGCTGTCGGTGAACGCGATTTACGAGGCGTACAATCGTCGACCGCGTGCACTTACCAATGCCGACCAGCTCGCGCAGGCCGTCGATCTCGACATGGTGGCGGCCGGCTGGGCACCGACGGTCGACACCTATCTCGGGCGCGTCACCAAGGCTCGTATCCTCGCCTGCGTTCGCGAAGCAAAGGGCACTCGTGCCGGCGACCGGATCGAGCATCTGAAGAAGGGCGACATGGCTGAGAAGGCGCAGGAGTTGCTCGCGGATTCCGGATGGTTGCCGGAGCCGCTTCGCACGCCAGGTCGCTCAGTCGAGGCGGTTGATGAAACCGCGTCGATCGCGAGCGACCGCTCCATCGACGAGCAGGTCGCGGACATGGCGGTGGGCGGCGACGAACCGGCTATGGCGGAAACCGAGCTGCGGACCGAAGCTGATGCAGCCGAGATCCAGACGGATGCGGTCGCGGCTGAATAGCCAAAGGAGCAACCCATAGACCCGAGGGCCCGTCGGCAACGGCGGGCCCGTTTTTGTTTGGGAGTCCGCAATGCACCCAGTCACGGAACTTGCGCGACGGCTGGCTGCCCAGGCCGAGGCGGTGTGCCGCCACTATCTTTCGAATGGCCACCGCGCGGGTCGCTACTGGCTTGTTGGCGATGTCCGCAACGCACCCGGCCGGTCGATGTTCGTGCGGCTGTACGGCAGCGAATCTGGCAAAGGTGCGGCCGGCAAATGGACCGATGCCGCCACCGGCGAGCATGGCGATCTTCTCGACGTCATCCGCGAGAGCTACGGCCTCATCGACTTCAAGGACGTTGTCGACGAAGCACGGACATTCCTCGGCGTGACGCATCCCGAGCCGAAAAGGATTTCGCTCCGCCCGAAATCGACCCCCGCACCATTGGGATCACCAGAGGCAGCGCGTCGACTGGTGGCGATGGCGCAGCCCATTTCGGGCACCATCGTAGAGATCTATCTTCGCAATCGCGGGATCACGGCTTTGGACGGAACCGACAGCCTGCGATTTCATCCGTATTGCTACTATCGCCCCGACATGCATTCGCCGACCGAGGCCTGGCCCGCGATGATTGCGTCCGTCACCGATCGCAATGGCCGTCAGACGGGCGCGCACCGCACCTGGCTCAACCCTTCGGGTACGGATAAGGCGCCGATCGATACGCCGAGGCGCGCTATGGGCGACCTTCTTGGACACGCGGTCTCCTTTGGGCGGCCGAGCGATGTCATGGCCGCCGGCGAGGGCATCGAGACGGTTCTGTCGGCGCGATGCGCCATGCCCACCATGGCCATGGCTGCCGCACTCTCGGCAGCCCATCTGTCGGCATTCCTGTTTCCGACCTCGGTGAGGAGACTCTACATCGTGCGTGACAACGATCCGGCCGGTGATGGCGCGTGCGACACCTTGATCGAACGGGCGAATGCCGACGGGATCGAGGTGATCGTGTTGTCGCCGATACTCGGGGACTTCAACGAGGATCTCCGCGTGTTCGGCGTCGAAGCTCTTCAGGCAAACCTCCGGGTTCAACTCGCCCCGCAGGATGTGGTCCGCTTCATATCGCCGGCAGCATGATCCGGAACAGGCAAGTGGGGTGTCGGTCGGCTCTCGTTGGCCATCGCTCAGATGCCCCAAATTCGGGAGAGAGCCGCGCTCCGGCCCTCCAGAGGGCGATCGGCCGGCAAACGGTCCGGACCGGCAATGTCTACGGCCGACTATTTTCCGGCGCGCTCGTGGGCGAGCGCTTTCCATCGCGAGGCAAAATAGCCGGCCTGCGCCATCCTCCGCTGTACTCCGGCCCTTCGCTTCGCCGCGGGTGCAGGTCCGGCCCGCTCACCGGCTTTCGTCGCCATGAAGGCCGCGTGGGTCGCGGTCAATCCGACGGAGCATCCCATGGATGAGCATGACGACACCGAACCCCATCACGCCTCTTCTCCCACGGACCATCTCCTCACCGAACTGCAACTCTATGGGCACCGTCACTTCGTGGACGAACCGGACCCCAGACCACTTCCTGATGGCCACAGAGTGGCCGATGCCATCGCCGATATCTTCGACGCACTGATCGCGACCTTGGACGACACACGCCTTCAGCCCGACCTCGAGGATCTCCTCTGGTCGACCGTCAATGTCTTCCACCGCGCTACCGACCGCATCGGCCGTGAACTGGACGACAATGAGCAGGCCCAGCGCCGCAGCCAGCGTGAGCAGGACGGCAGCGAGGTCAAGTCGGTCGAGTTGGAACGCCTGACGGCCGAAGGCCAGACGCTGATCGAACGCCAGAACGCGTTCGAGCTGATGCGCGACCAAGCCGCTGAGCACTATGAGCGCCATACCGGGTCAAGCTGGAAACCGCGCAGCGGATCGATGATCAACCGCAAGGCAATGACCTCGGCCATGATCGACAGTCGTGATTTTCTGGCTGCGCAAAAACGTGCCTCGCAGGATGTGCTCCTGCCACCCGGCCCGAAGATCGCCTTCACCGGTGGGCTCGACTTCAATGATCATAGCCTGATCTGGGCAAAGCTCGATCAGGTTCTCGCCAAACACCCCGACATGGTGTTGCTGCACGGCAAGTCGCCGAAAGGCGCCGAGAAAATCGCCTCCCGCTGGGCGGATCATCGCAAAGTCCCGCAGATCGGTTTCGCACCCGACTGGACGAAATACGCCAAAGCCGCCCCGTTCAAGCGTAACGACGCCATGCTGGATGTGCTTCCGATCGGGGTCATCGTCTTTCCGGGTACGGGCATCCAGGACAATCTCGCAGACAAAGCCAAAAAGCTCGGGATACCGGTTTTTGACTTCCGCCCGAAAGGAGGCGGCGCGTGAGCGTCGTCATCCCATATCGATCGCCAAGAATGTCAGGCTGCTGCGCCATCAACTCGCGTCGTAGAGCGGGCGATTGGGCAGCGTCCGGCGCCAATGCCGGCGATCGCTGGGAGATCTCCGAATTCATCCAGTGGCGTTCGCTCGATGAGTCCATCACTCCCGCTACGACGCCTCGAAAGCCTCGTTTGCGTTACGGTAGGTGGAATCTCGCAGCCAACTCTTGCCTTCCGACGTGGACGACCTGGACGGCTCGAATCCTACGCAGTGACACCGTTGAAAGACATTTCCAGCACCTGGCTTAAGCGGAGACCATCCCCCGCTTCCATTGCGCTCATCCTTGGTCCGTCCGAGTGCCTGGCGCCATCAACCCGTAAAGGGTCGGCTATGCAAGCATGCCGCCGCTTCGGCTTTGCCTGCGCGCTGATCGCGGCTCTCGAGCGGACGCATCGGGCGCCTGTCGCGCGGGGGATGGTCTCCCGCCTCCAAGACAGGAGCTGGAAAGATGTCCCTCAACGATGCAGTCGCCTTCGCCAACAGCCTCGCCACCACCCTCATGATCACGATCATCATCTTCAAGGCCGGCGATGGCACCCATTCCGTCAGCCCAATCAACGAGTTTGATGGTGATGCCGAGGTCGTGGCGGAAATCGATCCCTTCGCTCCTTGACTGGCGTCATTCCGTCCAGAAATCTCTCGTGCCGAACACGAGATGCTCAACCGGTGCCGAACATGCCGACGGCCATTCCGGCCAGGGCCAGATAGGCGATCGAAGCGATCAAGGCGACGAGCGAAGGACTGGCTTTGGACAATGCCTCTACGAGGTCCTTGATCACCGTAAAGAAACCGGAGACGTTGGGGAGCGCCTGTGGTGAGGGAGCGTCTTGGCGAATCGCCCTAAGTTGCGCGATGAGCTGCGCGACGGCCGTCACCAGATAGAGGGCGAATGAAGCGATTGAGAAGTAGAGCGCCCATGTCGCAATCGTGTCTTTCATAAGTCACCTTTGCTTTCTGTGTCGATCATTGTGTTTGGACAGGAGCGGTCTCCTGCAGATTGCCGCTCTACATCTGCTGGCTGACGGGAGAAACAGCAGGCTTTCGGGGCCTGCCCGTCAGCGGGCGAAAAGGATCTCCGATGGCCCGGCGAGATCCCCGCCACTGTTACGGAGCGCATCAAGCGGCCCCAGATCTGAAGGGTCCGACGGGAAGACGAGTTTTGGCACATCCGTGGTTTGATCCGCCATCCCCGGGTAACTTCGGATAACCCAGGCCCGAAAATTCTGGACGCCAATTGCCACCTGCAAAGAATAGTCAAGGGCCTGGGTGCCACCGACAAAAGACGCCTTGCCGAGATTGGCGAAATACTTCTGGACAGCACTGTCATTGTCGGGATCGGGCGGGCCGGGTTTAAGAAGGCCGACTGTCTGTTCGGCCAGCGTGTCCTTCAGTATGGCGCGGCCCCAATCGAGCGCCTGGCCGTGACAGGCGATACAGGTCGATCGTGGATTGTCCACCGGACCGTTCAGGCGTCCGAACAGTCCAAGATTGTGGCGCGGCAGGGCAAAGAATTTCTCCGAGACCCGCGGGTTGACCCACGATTGGCTGACGCGTTGGCCTGCCTGCTCATACTGGAACGCCGTCAAAGTCGGATCGTTGCCCCAACTCAGTCCAACGGGCGTGAGCCGCTCATAAGGTGTGACGCCCGGCGTGGCGGCATCGTAGAGGAAGGTTCCGAACACCCAGCCCGACAGACCGTTGCGACGGTCGTCCTTTACCGCGACATCGACTTGCAGGAGGCGCATGGTTGCGATCTGCCCCTCCTTGCCGATCGCGGCCTTCCATTCGAGCGAGCCGGCCAGATACGGCACGTCGGCCGGCGTCGCGGTGGTGAAGAGCAGCTTGATCGCGAAGCTGCCGTCAACAAAGGCGAAGTCCTTGGTCTTGGGAAAGGCCGGATCTTTCCAGAGCAGCGCCAGCCGGGCACAACCGGGCGCATTGTAAAATCCGACCGCCCAGTTCTCGCTGGATTGCTTTTGAAGCGCATGCAACTCGAACGGCCGCGAGCCGCGCTCCTTGGTCATGCCGCGAAGCCGCTCGCGTAGATCCTGGAACCACGGCGCGAGACACCAGCGGTTCTCCTTGTCGTCTTCGATGCGCCAGTCGAGCGCGACGTTGTCTTTCAGCCCATACGCGAGCAACGTGCGTAGATAGCGCTCGGGCTCTTTGGTGGGATCGATGTCCTTCCAGGGATATGTCTGGGCCGGATAGGCCGCGAGCGATCCCAGTTTGAGCGAAAACTCCCGCTCGCCCGACCCGGCCTCAAGCGGGTGCGTGCTGGCGCATTCGTACTTAACGCGCGCGGCTTCGCCAAACGGCATACCTTCCGTGTCACACCGCTTGTTGCCCGGCAATTGCGCCGGACTTGTCGACAACAAGCATGCAAAGAAGATGCTGGTCAGGGAGAGAAAAAGTGCGCGGTTGCCCATCACCGACCTCAGAGGAACACTGCATCAGGAATTGCGCTCGGCGACCATCCTGACCGCCGCAACGTAATCGTCGATATCCGAATCCTTGAAACCTTCATGCAAGATGAAGCGTATGCCGGTCTCGACCGCCTTCTCAGCACCGGGCAAGCTTACCGTGTTGTAGTCGTAGGTGCGCCCCGCCACGACTTCGGCTGGCCATTTGCCGGGAAAGAAGGACTTGTTCAGGAAGTAGTGGCTTCGGTAGATGGGCTCCGGCACGTAGGCACCCGACGAACTGATCCCGGCCAAGTCCAACATCTGATCGCGAAACTCCTGGCGTGAGCACTTGATCACGCCAGGACTGTCGATGCGGAAGAGAAAGAAGAAGTAGCTGCTTTCACCGTCGAGCGGCCTGCCCTGCGGGATGATCCCAGGGATCTTGGCCAGTTCGTCGTTGAGCCGATCTCCAAGCCGGCGCCGCGGCAGAACCATTTGATCGAGCTTGGCCAGCTGGACTTCGGCCATCGCGCCATCAAGGTCACTCATCCGGTAGTTGGGCGCGAGCGCATGCAGGCGCACGCCCCGGCTGTGGCGATCGAAGAACTTGTCCGCGTAATTGTGGCACAGAAAATAGTCAGCGTCATTGCGGGTCAACACGAAGCCGCCCTCACCGCAGGTGATGTGCTTTTGATCGTTGAGACTGTAGCAGCCAAAACGCCCGAATTGTCCGAGAGGCTTTCCTTTGTGCGTCGCACCCAGCGCTTGCGCGCAATCCTCGATCAGCACGAGTCCCTTTGCGTCGCACAGGGCCGCGATGTCACTGATCTCTGCCGGACGACCCGTAAGATGCACCGCTACCACGCCACGCGTGCGTTCGGTGATCGCGGCCTCGATATGTTTCGCCTGCGGCATCGCCGTGTCGGGATCAACATCCGCAAACACGGGAATGAGGTTTTGATAGAGGATCGCGTTGATCGTGCCGATGTCAGTGATCGGCGTGACAATCACCTCGGAGCCGGTTGGCATCTGCGACGCGGCGATCGCCACATGCAGGCTTGCGGTACCAGACGAGGTTGCGACCGCCCGATGCGCGCCGAACCGATCGGCATATCGCTGCATCGTGAGCGCGACCGGTGCATCGTCGGGTTTGCCCGCACCGAGATACCACAGCGTATTCTTCTGCAGCGCGGCGTCCAGCGCGGCGCGCTCAGCCGCGTCGAAGCGGACGGAGCGTTTCGGTATCGGTTTTGTGGGAACAGGCAAGGCAGACCTCCGCGTCAGGCAACGGCGTTGACGTAAAGTAAAGCAGCGCCGCTGATGGATGGCTAGTCATGCGCGGGCCGTCAGAGTGAGTATAGATGCGAATTCACGATGATTTCACGCTGTGTCTCGCTGCCGGCAAGCCTGCGGTAAAGCTCGGCTTTGGGCGTCACGGAATCACGCAAGTTCTGCGACTATCCAGATGAAACACTGCTGCCGCTGAAGGGCAAGACCTGCTCACGACCCGCCCACCGACGCGACCGCGCTCTTGGCTATTGTCTCCATGAGTGGCAACCGCCGCAGCGTATTGACCGGGTATGCCGGGTCGAGCAGCGTGGCGGGGGTAAAGTCTGGCTCCTGTCGCCGCAGCGCGCTGACCGAGCGGGCAAGGCTGGGCGTGTCGCCGCCCAGCAGGTTGAGCGCGACTTCATAGCGGCGTGTCGACACGAAATCCGGCCGGACCCGCAACGCCGCTTCCGCATGCACAAGCGCCTGTTCGTACTCCGACAGAGCCACTGCCGCCATGCAGGCAAAGTGCTCAAAGTAAAACGCGTAGGGGCCGTGGCGGGCAAGGGTCAGGGCGTGGCCGGCCGTGCGGTAGCCTTCCTCGAACCTGGCATTGGTGGTCAGCGCGTTCGAGAGCAGAGCCCAGCCAAGCGGATCGGTGGGATCGCGCTCGACACCTTGCTGCGCCATTCGCAAGGGCGTGCGCAGATTGCCCTGATGCACATACTCAATCTGCGAGCTGATCGTCTGCACGATAGCATCGTCCGGTGCGTGTCGCAGCGCTTCGACCGCGAGCTCCGTCACGGATGGCGCTTCGTCAAGGAACGACATCGAGCGGTGCTGAAACAGCGCCGCATTGCGCAGAAAACCGCGCCAAACCAGGTAGCGGCCACGGGCCTCGATCTCGAAGGCACGCCTGAAAAGCCGGTCCGCATTGATCAGGCTCGCCTTGTCGAGGCGAAAGAACAGGTCCTTTGCCTGGCGCTCGAGCACAAAGGCACACGCGCCGGCTCCCTCGATCGCGGCGCGCTCGGCGAATGCGCCCATGACGTGTTCCACCGCGCTCAGTGCGAGCTTGTCCAGACTGGCAGAGTCGTGCATCGCAGCCATCGTAGCGGGAACGCTGGCATTGTCGGACCACAGCTTGCGTCCATTGTGAATCTCGCACGAAAGAAACACCCCATCGCTCAGCGCGACGGACAAGAGCCGGATCAGCAGTATCGACTGTGGGGATCCGTCAGGCGAGGCTTCGCCTTGCCCATCGCCGGCACCGCCCGCATCCATAATCTCGATATCGTCGATCTGCCGAAGTGCGCCCAGGATACGGTTCTGCAACAACCGCGCGCCGACATCGGCCGCGGGCGATCCGCGCGCGTCACTGCGCACCATCACCATCCGCTTCGATTTCGGTCCGGCTTTGCGTCGCTGCGCCCACTGCGCCAGCGCCCGGCCGCGCAGGTCGCCGATAAGCGTCTCGAAAGCGCGATCCCGCACTTCGACGCCCTCAAAGGCTTCGATGCCGCCGCCGAGCCCGGTATCAGGCGGTGCTTCACAAACCAATTCGAAAGCCGAGGGATCCAACGTGACGGCATGGCGCGACGTCATCAGCAGAGCCCGATGCGCTCCGAGCGTCCGGCGTATTTCGCTCAAGGCGGCGCGCAGACTCCCGGCCGCCTGTTCGGGCCCGCGGTCGCTCCACAGACGCTGCTGCAGCCACCCTCGCGAGCGCGAATGACCTGGTGCGGTGGCCAGAAGCACGATCAGCCCGCGCGCCTTGCTGCCGTGCGGAGCAAAATCCCGGCCTTCCTCGTCAATCAGGCTTAGCTTGCCAAGAGCATTCAGCTTCAGCATGTCGCCCTGCGCCGCACATTCCAACCCAGGATTCAATATCCCACTCTCTTGTACTTGGCTACCTGCCGGCCAGTACGAAAATCATTCCTGTAAAAATAATACAGGCCGGCATCTCGCAGATGAACCCAAAGTCGCAAAGGCTACTGTTCATGCGCTGAGATTTTTTCACGAGCAATTCACGCCGCAAATTGCGGGCATGAACTAGGATCGCCAACATTCTCGCTCGAAGCGAAAGTCAAACAAAGTCTTTGGGACACGCCGGTCCATCGTTGCCGCCTGGCTTGGGGACTTTTGCGCCAAAGGAGGACGCCTTGGACAATTCCGTACCAACACCCCGCAACAAAAAATCGAACCGCAAGGGCGGCCAGGTCAATGCCGCAGCAGGCGCTCCCCTCGGCATTATTGTTGACCTGCTGCCACCGGGATTCCCCACGCGTCCCGGGACACAGATCCGGTCGACCACCCTGACCATCCACAACACCGACAATGCCTCGCCGGGGGCCGACGCGGCGGCACATAACCGCTACATTCGCGGTGCCGATGCCATCGCCCGCAAGGTCTCCTGGCATTTCACGGTGGATGACCGCACGATCTACCAGCACTTGCCCATCAACGAAAAAGGCTGGCACGCAGGCCCGGCCAACGCCACAAGCATAGGCATCGAGATCTGCATGTATCGCGGCATGAACGAGGCCGCCGCCTACGATCGCGCAGCCAAACTCTGTGTGTTTCTGGGCACGCAGCTGGGCATCGCGATGCCGCAGGGTCTGCGCCAGCATCACGACTGGACAGGCAAGAATTGCCCGCGCGTGCTGCGCGGCCGGCCGGGCGGCTGGCAGGGATTCCTGGACCGGGTGGCAGCCCTGAGGCGGGGAGCCCGCGCCAGCACAGTTCCGGATGTCACCTTCCTCTCGGCGTCGACGTCGTCTGCTGAAGCATTTGAGGCAGGGGCGGACGGCGAGAATGTGCTCACCGCCATCGATCAGCACTTTGCCGAACATGCCGAGGATACGCCCGCGCAAGCCCTTCCAATCCCTGCAGGCGATCCTATTGCGTTTGCCGTCTCCACCGCCGCCGAGACCTACTGGCCCGTGGTGACGCGCCATCCGCGCGCGATGGAGGTAAACACGCGACTCGCCGGCGGCGGCACTTCCGGCAGCAATGCTTCCCGGCGCTTCATGGCCGACCGTAGTGGCGGTGCGCGCTATCATTGCGCGATCGATCTCTACTGTTCGCAAGGCGACGCCGTCGTCGCCGTCGAGGATGGACGGATCGTCAATTTCTACCACTTTTACCAGAACACCTACGCGCTGCTGGTTCAGCATGCGGGCTATGTCGTCAATTACGGCGAGGTGGCGCCTAACTCTCTGACTGCTCTGGGCCTTCACATCGGCGACCGGGTGCGGGCGGGGCAACGGATCGGCACGATCGGCCGCCTCAACATGCTGCATTTCGAAACCTATGCCAGCGGCACAACCAGAAACTACTCCTGGCCTCAATCCAGTCCGCGCCCCAGCCGCCTTCGCAATCCCAGTCAACTTCTCTTGAATCTCGCGGCCTCGGCCGAACGCCTCGACACCGATCAATCGGTATCGCGCGTCAGCATCGTGGCGCCGGAACGCGTCAAGACCCTCAGCGCGCCCGCCATTGCCTTTGCGCCAGCGGCCATCCCTCCGATGGATCAGAAGGACTGGCACTCCTTTGGCAATGGCGTGCGGGAGTGGCGCTATGACGAGCGCGGTCTCGACACCAGGGAACAGGGCGTGATCACGAAGCAGCGCTGGGAGGAAAGCCTCGACACCATGCGCAAGATCATGGAGTACATGGGCGACGAGTTGCTGGCCGCGAGCGCCAAGCACAGCATACCGCCCGCGCTGCTGATGATGACGGTCGCAACCGAAACACACATATACAAGTCACAGAAGTTCACCGGCCCCAAGACGTTTCGGTGGGAGGCCCATGTACCGAACGACGATGTAAAACCGCCGACGCTGGGAGACTATTCGGCCGGTCCGATGCAATCGCTCGGCACGACGGCGCGCTGGGTTATCCGCTCGAAGGGAGCCGAATACGGCCTTCACTACGCGCCCTTCGAAATCGCGCCGGTCTACCCGGCAAAGCCCGATCCCAGACCCGCCGATCATCCACTCTACGCATATGCGGCGAATCTGGATCTGGGTGCGGCCGAGATACGCATTCGCCTGAGCAAAAGCGGCCTCGATCCAATCTTCGTGGCGGCTGCCTTCAACGCAGGTGGACTCTACGAGAGCCCGCACAGCCCTTGGGGCTTACGCACCTATGGCGACCATCTCGACCGCGCGGCCAAATGGTACGGCGATGCCTGCGCCTATCTGATCGAGATCGGAGTCCACTAACAGGCTGCTCGTCATCGTCCGGCGTCACAGAAACCACTTTGGACAACAAGTGAGCGGGCAAGGATCAGATCGTTCGACGTCATCCAATACGACACTTCTCTTGAGAGGAGAAAATCATGGCATACGAATACAAGGTAATGGGACAGACCGTGCGCCTCGACGTTGATCCCAGCGCGGTCGCCGTCCAATTTCATCCGACGCAACCCAACAGCGTTCGCATGACCGCCACGGTGGCCTCGGGAGCGGGTCCGTTTTCGAACCGCTTCGACATCCCAGGCGAGGACCTGACGATAATACCGGTTGATTCGACAGGGCCGAACGTCGCCGACCCGGTGACGAGGGCCCAATCCGAAGGCGCAATAAATGCGTTCAACGAGCAGCCAAGTGTGATGCGGGCCGCCCCGGTCTTTCGAGTGAACGGCAATCAGGTCGTCGCAAGCGATCGAATCCTGATTGGTCTCGACAAGCCTGCCATGAAACAGGCGATCTTGAAGAAGTACAAACTTGTCGAGGTGAGCACCACGGACGACCGCATCCTTGCGCGGGTATCCAAAGACGCGGACGTCTTTGCGGTAACGGCTCAACTCGATGACGAGGCCGCCGTCCGCTTCGCTGAGCCTGACCTTGTGACCATAGGCAGGCACATCCCCAAGCGACCGGTCGGCCAGGCGCAGCCGCTGCTGAACCCGATCGTAACGGATCAGTACGCAATGCGTATCACGCGCGCCAATGAAGCTTGGGCCATATCCATAGGGAATCCGAGCATCCGTATCGCTATTCTGGACGAAGGTGTCGACACCAGGCACCCGGATTTTGCTGGTGCGATCGCGGGCACATTCGATGCTGGTGACGACGATACCTATCAAGATCCCAATCCCTGGGACGGTCACGGAACGGCTTGCGCTGGACTTGCGGCCGCTGCCGGCGCGGCGGGTATTGGAGTTCAAGGAGCGGGCACCGGGTGCTCGCTGCTAGGAGTGAGGATCGCCTACTCGGCCTTCAAGGACGGTCCATGGATCACCAGCAACTCCAAGATCGCAAACGCCATCGAATGGAGTTGGAAAAACGGCGCCGACGTGCTCAGCAACAGCTGGGGCGGCGGCCTTCCTTCCAGCGCCATTGCGGAGGAATTTGAAAAAGCGCGCACGAGAGGTCGTGCGGGGCTGGGCTGCGTGGTCGTCATCGCTGCCGGCAACTATTCGACTGCGGTACAGTTCCCCGGCACTTTGCCGAATGTGCTGACCGTTTCTGCGACGAATGAGTTCGACGAACTGAAGACAACGACCAGCATGGACGGGGAGAGCTGGTGGGGCACCTGTTTCGGTCCGGAGATTGGCGTTGCAGCGCCAGGCGTGCACAATCTGACAACCGACATCTCAGGCACTTCCGGCTACGCCGGCGGCGACTACTTTCCGACATTTAACGGAACGTCATCGGCAACGCCCATTGTCGCGGGTGCGTGCGGGCTTGTGCTGTCTGTCAACCCCGACCTGCGCGAGGATGAGGTTCGAACGATCATCCAGCAGGCCGCCGACAAGATCGGCACATTTCCCTACGGCGCGAGCGGACGAAACGACTATTTCGGCCACGGCCGGCTCAACGTTCTCGCGGCCGTTCGGGCGGCGATACCTCAGGTCGCATACGCGGGTGCTGCGCCAGGCCCGCGCAAGAACAAGAAGAAGACGGACACCGGCACGAAAGCCGCAAGCCGTCCTGTAGCGTAAGACGAGCCCGGCATGAGTATGACGGACTGGTCATTCTACGCCTAGCGAGGCGATGGACTTCAGGAACTAGACAACCAGGCGCTCGGCCATAACGGCGGAGGCTGGCATCGTTTGACCAAAGCATAAGGAAGAACATCATGAATACCCAGGAAGCATCTGACCTGATCATGCGGGAAGTGAACCAGGCGCCCGGCGCGGTCAGGAGTGCCGGAGCAGGAGACGATTTCTGCTCCATATGGACCAAAGCAAAGCCGATATTGGAACTGCTTGCCGGCATCGCCATCCTGATTCCGGGGGTGGGGGCGACGGCAGGCGCCGTCTTGAAGGGCCTGATCGTCGTTGGCGACAAGATCGCCCAGGAGATTTGTCACTGACCATCGGCGATTGTCAGGCAGATCCCGTCGACTGGCGCCGGGATCTGCCGTCACTCTCAATGAAACAGGAGGTAGACCGGCATGAGCGAACTGCGGGAACTTCAGGGCCGTTTGAGACAGGGCGGCGAACTCTCCTACGATGAGTACCAGCGAATTCTTGCCCAGCAAGAACAGCTGGACGACCTTTTGGAAATGATGCGGGGAAACGCCAACACTGCCCACGCCGACAGATTGGTCCCACGATCGGCAGGCGGCTTCGCCATCGTGGTCGGCCATACCCAGACCAGTGCCGGCGCATATGGAGGGCCGCCGATCAACCAGAGCGAATATCCCTGGAACAAGGATCTGGCTTCGAAGATCAAAACCATATGCGCAGGGCTCGGTGTTCCAGCCAAAATATTCTACCGTGACGGCATCGGCATCAGCGGCGCCTATCAGCAGGTTTCCGCGTGGGGGGCGTCCTGCGTTGTCGAGTTGCATTTCAACGCGTTCAACGGATCGGCCCGTGGCACCGAAACGCTGTATGACAAGGACAGGCACGCGGGATCGGCCGCCTGGGCCACGCGCTTGCAGGAGGCGATGCTGGCGACTTTGGGCACGCAAGACCGTGGCCTGAAGGAATGTGATCCCGGCGATCGCGGGTATGGAAGCGTCTCGGCATTGAATATTCCTTCGGCGTTGATCGAGCCGTTCTTTGGCGACAACCCAGTCGATGCTCAGAAGGGCCACAACAACAAGGATGACCTGGCGGAGGCTATCGCACGCACAGCGGCCGCCCAACTCGGCGTCGCGTGATGCGCCATCGGCGCGTCACGACTTCGGCTCAACGCGCCAAGGCGCCGGCGGCACGTGGCGATGTCAGCGGGGGGTTGGCATTGCTGCGTGCCCGTTGTTTTCGACTTTCACCGAGACAACAACAATCACTCATCCGTGAAAAGCTAAAATAACTCCATAAAACAGGTACTTAGACTCTGCGCGGGCGACTGGTTGGTTGTGATTTGCTTGGGGCAATTCCAAGGAGGCAGCATGGACTGTATCGATGTCATCGGCTACGCCGGGACCGGCCTTACCGTCCTGTCTTATTCCATGCGCCGCATGCTGCCGCTTCACATCGCGGCGGTGTCAAGCAGCGTGGCCCTTCTCACCTATGCCAGCTTTACCGGCGCTGGCCCTCTGATCGTCATGGAGATGATCCTTCTGCCGATCAACGGATACCGCTTGCTCGAACTGATAAGCGTTCCACGAGAACCCGGTGGACTGGACAGTTTGTGACCGCGGCCATTTCAGGATCTGTTCGACGGATATCGGTTCCGCTTGAGCTGGAACTTGACGCGCTGCTCGGCCAACTGGCGCAGGATCAGCCCGGCTTCAGGGTTATAGCCGCCGAAATAGAACGACGTCGGCCTTGAGGTCCTTCAGCTTGGTGACGAGCGCCGAATTGTCCTTCTCACCGGCATTGATGCCTTCGCAGTCGACTTCCTTGAGGCTCCGGCATTCATCGTCGCCTTCAGTTCCAACTGGTCGGCCGGGCGGCAACGTTGCCGCCGAAGACGTGGCGTGGGAGCTGCGGGCAAATCTGATGACCGAGTGGCTTGGCGCGTCGCCGTTGAAGCTCTTGGCGGTGTGCTGGCGTGCCTATGGGTACCACCGTCTCCGGACCGATCTGTCCCAGGAGCGCTCCAAACGGCCTCTTGAATGGCCTGATCTGCCCGAAGGGCGGCTGACACCTCGACCGCCTAAGCCGCAACGCCGCGTCCCGGCTTTCTTCCCCTGCGACGCCCACCCCATGCGGCAAGCCGCACGAGGACCCCGAGCGCCGCCATTCCTCGCGAAACAAGAAATCCGTTCCTGCGTCGTCCTCCGCGCTGCTGCGGTCGCAAGCGATGCGTCGTCGGTCGCCTCCGGCCAATTGATCGCCATCGAGACCGCATGGTGCGGGCTCGGGAACAGAGAACGGAGACTTACAATGGCTACCATCGGCACCTTCAAGAAGACCGCCTCGAACGAATTCACCGGCGAAATCGTCACCCTCAGCGTCCAGGCCAAGAACGTGCGCATCGTCCCAGACACCCGCGCCACCGGCGACAACGCTCCCAGCCACCGGGTCGTGGTCGGCCGCGCCGAGATTGGCGCCGCCTGGTCCAAGCGCTCCAATGAGGGCCGCGATTATCTGGGTCTCAAGCTTGATGATCCGAGCTTCAACGCTCCGATCTACGCCAACCTCTTCAACGACGAAGAAGGCGATGGCTTCTCGCTGATCTGGTCCCGCCCGAGCCGCCGCAGCGCCGAATAAGGCACCGGAGAAGCTCGCCCGACCCGTCGGGCGAGCTTCTTTCGTCAATGCGTTCAATGGTACCTCAGGGCCGATCCGACCGTCGGGGCGATGCCGGCACCGCATCGCGTGATGCTCTTCGAGCCGGCTGCGTCGGCAACGCTAGACCCGTAAACTCCCTGCCTTACGTCTCGCCCGGCAATGGGTGGAAGGCCGCCATGATTGAACCGTTTGACGAAACCGCGCCTACCGGGGACGAACTGACCGACTATGATCGTAGCCACGTCAAGCTCTACATGCGTTTGTTTGACGCTGACGCGGACGGCGCCGATTGGCGCGAGGTGGTCAGGATCCTGTTTGGGATCGATCCGACCAGGGAGCCAAAGCGCGCTAGAGCCGTCCACGATAGCCATCTCGCCCGGGCGCGCTGGATGACACGCACAGGATACCGCCAGCTGCTGCGCGACACATAGCGGCCATCGCCGGCAGGTGATGCGCAAAACGCATCACGCGATGCCTCCTCCGGACGTTTCGCCGATTGGCGCAGTCCGGAATCGATTCGAGCACGACTCTGCCGTTTTCGCGAGGAGATGCACGATGAAGCCGAACACGTCGGGCTGGCGGGACAACAACAGCTACGACTTCTTCGATCGCTTGCCAATCGAAGGTCTCGCCTGGGAGTGCTTGCGTCGCTCACAGTCCTATGGTCGGCGCTTTCAACGCCTTGTCCTTGCCGGACTTGAAAACGAACCACTGCCGGTCGAAGATCAGCGGCGCTGGGGGTTACGATTTCCCGGCCCGACCGGACATGTCCGCCCTGACGCAAAACGTTTTGTGGTCGCCTTTTGCCGATCCGGCTGTGCTGGCTCTCACCGCGTCACCTGACTACCTGTCTCAAGAACCCGCGCCGCTCGGTGGCGTAAGCGAGCTTCGCGGGAGTCCGCAAGGATCTCACGCCATTCATGACAACGGGACCGCAACGCAGCTTCTCTTCCTTCCCGGCAGCGAAGGAAGCAGCTCGATTGCCGCTGTGATCCCGCTGGATTCCCAGATGCTCGGACGTGTCGAGGCTCTCGTCCGTTTCTGGCGTGGGCAAAGCAAGCGTCCTGTACCGCCGGACACCCGAATGACGGTCCAGCAGCGCCGCCGCCTGCGCCTGATGCTCCGGGCTGCCGACGGGCGCATGAACGGCGCGACCTACCGCGACATCGCGACCGTCTGTTACGGGATAGAGCGTGTTGGCGCCACGCCGTGGAAAACGTCGTCGCTTCGCGACACGGTGATTGGCCTCGTCAGGGGCGGCGGCGCCATGATCGGCGGCGGCTATCTGGGCCTCCTTCGCCACCGCACACGATCCTAGCTCGGGGTGGAAATATCACGCCCCCCAATCTTTCCCATCCCCCTCGACGCCAGCTTTCCGCCACCGTGATCGCCGTCCGCCGCTGATCCCCAGCGGTCCCCGCAGCCACTCGGAGGCCCGATCCATGAGACCAGATCTTGCCGTTTTGCCACCGCGCTTCCTTCGCACCAAGGAGGCCGCCCATTTCCTGAGCCTGTCATCGCGTACGCTCGAGAAGCATCGCACCTATGGCACCGGTCCCGCCTATCGCAAACTCGGCGGCCGTGTCGTCTACGCCATCGATGATCTGCAGGCCTGGGCCGAGCGCGGAGCAGTGACCTCAACGTCGGATCCTCGAGGTTCCGTCCTTCCCGCCAAGCGTCAGCTGCCGGGGCCTCCGATCCAGGCCGGCAGGCATGGACGCTGAGCCGCGACGCCCAGCGCTGAGGGCCGGTCGCGCAATGGCCGCCTCTTGCCCTTCGATCCGGCTGAATGCTGACAGGATCAGGAAACAGATAATGACCGATACCGCTGCATTGGGTTCAACTGGATCTGCGCGCGCGTGGCAGAGCAACGGCCTCACCCGTGTCGACCTGACATGGCTGGCGAAGAAGATCGAGTTCTGGATTCGCTTCGGCTCGTTCCATCGAGAGGAGATTCTCGATCGACGCCGACGTGTCCTTTGGTTTCGGCCGGGCGCCGTCTTTGCCTTCGTGCGCTGGGCCGCGAACGACTTCGGCACGATCATGTCGCGCCTTGATGTCGTGCTCGCCGTCGCCTCGCCACAACCCTATCAGACGTTGCCTTTCGTGCGGCCCGGTGGCGAGATCCTGCTGACAGTGCAAGGTTGGCAGAGCGTCGAGCGTGTTTTGCAGACAATCGACGCCATCGAACGTCTCGGAATTGATCCCGAGGCAGTCTCGCCCGACCACTGGCGGCACGTCCACCACTGGATGAAGGCTAATCAGGAGCCACGCGCCTATACCCTTGATCTGCATTGCGCCTACCTGTTGCGGCGGCGGGTGCAGCCATGAAGCGGTCGGCAATCGTCCTGTTAATGGCACTGGCCAGCACGGGTGTGCTCCTTCCAGGTCTCACGGCCCTGCCGCCGAAGTTGGTCTGGAACGCTTCGGCCAGTGTTGCGATCGGCTTCTACGGGATCGACGGCGACGGCACGTTTTCGGCGGGCGACCTTGTCGCCATTCGGTCGCCCGCACCGCTGGCAACATTTCTTGCCCAGCGGGCCTATCTGCCGAAAGGCGTGTTGCTGCTCAAGCGCATCATTGCGGTTTCAGGTCAGACGGTATGCCGCAACGAGCTCTCCATCTCGGTCGATGGCCAGGACGTTGGCGCTGCGCTTGAGCGAGATCGCGCCGGCCGCGATCTGCCGAGCTGGCAGGGCTGTCGACGTGTTCCTGTCGGGGCCGTTTTCCTCATGAACAGGCTGGCCCGGGACAGCCTCGATGGCCGCTACTTCGGCATCGTCTCAACCGATCACATCATCGGCCGCGCCGTCCCGCTGTGGACCGACGAGCATGGCGACGGCCGCTTTCAATGGCACGCGCGAGCGCGGTGAGCGTGCCATCGGCGGCCGCTCATGCCGTCCCACCATCACCGCCGACCATCCGCGAAAGGAGACAGGACATGCCACATATTGGACAATTCAACCGCAATCAAACCGGCTATTTCGGGCGCATCAGGACACTCAGCCTCGACCTCGACATCGCAATCGTCCTGGCCGATGCGGGCAGCACCGAAAACGCCCCCGACTTTCGCGTGCACGCCAGCAGCGAAGACGGGCCCGAGATAGGGGCTGGATGGAAACGCTCCGGTGAGAAGGCCGGCGAGTTCGTATCGCTTCAGATAGACGACCCGACCTTCGCGCGGCCCATCCGCGCCAATCTGTTCCAGAACGGCGACGACAAGACGTCCTGGTCGCTGCAGTGGTCGCGTCCACGCGACCGCGCCGAGAAAGGTTGAGTGATGTTCGCGCGCCGCCGGCCGACGAACCATCTGGCTCCGCCCGCGTTGCTTCGCGTGGGCCGGAGCAAGCGCCTCGTTCTGTTCGCCGGGCTCTGCCTCGTATGCGCCATTCCCGCCATTGCGCCGGCGCAGAACCCGATCATCGACGCACCGTCGGCGTGCAACTACGAGGTCCATATCGCGGAAGCCGCGAAGCGGTTCCGGCTTCCGCTCGCCTGGATCCGTGCCGTCCTTGTCTCGGAAAGTGCCGGCGACCGAAGCGCCACCTCGACAAAAGGCGCCATGGGCCTGATGCAGATCGTGCCGGAAACCTGGGCCGAACTGCGTGCCCGATACCGGCTCGGCAGCGACCCCTACGATCCGCGCGACAACATCATCGCGGGCTCGGCCTATATTCGCGAACTGCTGGATCGCTACGGATCGCCCGGCTGGATTGCAGCCTACAATGCAGGCCCAGGGCGCTACGAGGCCTCGTTGCAGGGGCGGCGGCTGCCTCGGGAAACGCGCGCCTATGTCGCCGCCATTGCGTCCGCCATTGGCAGTGGCGCAGAGACCAAAGCTCCCAGCCAGGCACGCCCCGCGTCATGCGGATTGAGGAAGGCGCCGCTGTTCGTCACACCATCGGAAGGCAAGCCCGCGGTCGATTCCTCGCAGGTGGAGGCGCAGGCTGTGCGCGAACTGTACAACCTCGCACCTCAGTCGGCCGGGCTGTTCGTGGCCAAAGCGCACGACAGGACCGAGCCATGAGCCGGTTCGGTGCTTTTCGTACCAACGCTGGCTCTTGCGCGCGATGGCGGGTGCAAGAGGCGGAGGCAGTAAACACCACCGAGGGATGGCAGGATAAAAGGGCGCACATTGCGCGTCGGTTGTGTGCTTGTTCTTGCTCGATTTTCTGGCGCCTTCCGCACATTGCAAGACACCGGCGCAATGTACGTGGAACGCCCAGGCCTTTGTATTTGCATCGCCTTTTCCACATTGCTGGAACGCGCCATGGCCGATGAGCACGAGTTTCGCATTCGGCCCGGCCGCATCCGATCGACCCGCGCCCAGCAGGCTCGCCCCTTCATCGCCCAGGCGCTGGCCGCAGCGAAAAAAGCTGGCGGGGGGATCGCGCGCTCGGGCCGGACTGTTGCTGGCAATCGCTCCCGCTTTGGACACGGCCAGAGCGCCAGCATCCAGGCCAACCGCTTCATCACCTCACGCTCGCGCGGCGCCGTCATCAAGGCCCGCGTCGTTCGTCATTCTGTGCGCGCGACCCCGCTTGGTGCGCATCTGATGTACCTGCGGCGCGACGGTGTGACCCGGGACGGAGAGAAGGCACGTCTATTCGGGTCGGGAACGGAGAACGCCGATGTCAAGGCCTTCGCCGCACGTACCCAGGACGATCGGCATCACTTCCGCTTTATCGTCTCGCCCGATGACGCCCTCGAAATTGCGGACCTGAAATCCTTCACCCGAGATATGGCCGAGCAGATGGAGAAGGATCTCGGAACTCGGCTCGACTGGGTGGCGGTAGAACACTGGAACACCGAGCATCCGCATATCCATCTGATCGTCCGTGGGGTTCGGGACGACGGCCAGGATTTGGTCATCTCGCGCGACTACATCAAGGAGGGTATGCGCGACCGAGCCCGCGACCTGATCACCCGGGAACTGGGGCCACGCAGCGATCTCGACATCCGCCGCTGGCTCGACAGGCAGATCCGGTCCGAACGTTGGACGCAGCTTGATCGCCAGCTGCTTCGCGACAGTCGGAACTCCGGCATCGTCGATCTCGCTCCATATCCTGATAGGCAACCGGATGAGTATCATGCGCTTAAGGTCGGCCGCTTGCGCAAGCTCGAAGCCCTTGGTCTTGCCAATCAGATTGGGTCCGGCCAATGGGTGATTGACGACAAGGCCGAGACGACACTGCGCGAGCTCGGCGAGCGTGGCGACATCATCAAGCGCATGCACCGCGCGCTGACGGAGCAAGGCATCGATCGCGGTTCAGCCAGTTTTGTTCTGGCGGCGGAAAGCCTCGATGCGCACATTATCGGGAGGCTGATCGAACGCGGGCTCGACGACGAGCTGAGCGGCGCGGCCTATGCCATGGTCGACGGCGTCGACGGACGCATCCATCACATCAAGTTTCCCGATCTGGAGGCGGCTGGCGACAGCGTACCGGGATCGATCGTGGAGCTGCGCGCATTCGATGATGCGCGCGGCCAACGCCGCGTAGCGCTGGCAGTGCGCTCCGATCTTGGTGTCGATGAACAGGTTGCGGCCTCGGGTGCGACCTGGCTCGACCGCCAGGCGATTGCTCGCGAGCCTGCCGCCCTCTCCGAAGGTGGGTTCGGCGCCGAGGTCCGCGATGCCTTGAACGGGCGGGCCGAACACCTTGTCAATCAGGGACTCGCAGAGCGGCAGGGAAGGCGGGTCGTCTTCGCCCGCAACCTTCTCGATACGCTGCGCCGCCGAGAACTGGAGATGATTGGCGACAAGCTTGCGGGCGACACCGAACGGCCCTTCAACCGCGTCGCTAGCGGAGGCTATGTCGCTGGCATCTATCGTCAGCGCTTGGCGCTGGCATCCGGCCGCTTCGCCATGATCGACGACGGCCTCGGTTTCCAGCTCGTTCCCTGGACGCCCTCTCTCGAAAAACATCTCGGCCAGCACATCTCCGGTGTCTCTCGGGGTGATGGTGGAGGTGTCGATTGGAGCTTTGGCCGCAAGAGAGGGCTCGGCCTCTGAAACGCAAGACAGGAGCCTGCGATGTCCGCCACGAAAATCCTCTGGGGTCAGATCCTCACCGTCTTCCTGATCGTCCTGTTGACGACCTGGGGGGCGACACAATGGACCGCATGGAGGCTCGGTTTCCAGGTCGGCCTGGGTCATCCGTGGTTCGAGGTTGCCGGGTTGCCCGTCTACTATCCACCCGCACTGTTCTGGTGGTGGTACTTCTACGACGCATACGCCCCCGCTATCTTTGTGGAAGGCGGATTGATCGCTGTGTCCGGTGGTTTCCTCTCTATCATTGTCGCGATCGGCATGTCGGTGTGGCGGGCGCGCGAAGTCAAGAACGTCCACACCTACGGTTCAGCGCGCTGGGCCGAGAGGAGGGAGGTCGAGGCCGCTGGACTTCTCGGCGCCGACGGTGTGGTGCTGGGGCGCTATGATCGCCATTATCTCCGCCACAACGGCCCCGAGCATGTTTTGTGCTTCGCCCCGACGCGATCAGGCAAGGGCGTCGGCCTGGTGGTGCCTTCGCTGCTTACCTGGCCGGGCTCCGCGATCGTCCACGATATCAAGGGCGAAAACTGGCAACTCACGGCCGGCTTCCGCGCTCTGCACGGTCGCGTTCTGCTCTTTGATCCGACCAATTCGAGATCGTCCGCCTACAATCCCCTGCTGGAAGTCCGCCGCGGCGAATGGGAGGTGCGCGACGTCCAGAACATCGCCGACATTCTGGTCGACCCGGAAGGGAGCCTGGAGAAGCGCAATCATTGGGAGAAGACCAGCCATGCGCTGCTGGTCGGCGCGATCCTGCATGTTCTTTATGCAGAGCGGGACAAGACGCTGGCCGGCGTCGCCGCCTTTCTCTCCGATCCGAAGCGCCCGATCGAGTCGACGCTGGCCGCAATGATGAGGACCGCGCATCTCGGCGACGCTGGCCCCCATCCGGTCATCGCCAGTGCGGCGCGCGAGCTGCTCAACAAATCCGACAACGAACGCTCAGGCGTGCTCTCCACCGCGATGTCCTTCCTCGGTCTCTACCGCGATCCCGTTGTCGCCGAGGTGACCCGGTATTGCGACTGGCGGATCACCGACATCGTTGGTGGGAAACGACCGGCAACCCTCTATCTTGTTGTACCGCCCTCAGACATCAATCGGACCAAACCGCTCATTCGGCTTATCCTCAATCAGATCGGACGCCGCCTCACCGAGGATCTGCATGCCAAGACCAGCCGCCACCGGCTGCTGCTGATGCTGGACGAGTTTCCGGCTCTCGGTCGCCTCGACTTTTTCGAAAGTGCGCTTGCCTTCATGGCCGGCTATGGGCTGAAGAGTTTTCTCATTGCGCAGTCGCTCAATCAGATCGAGAAGGCTTACGGCCCCAACAACTCGATCCTCGACAACTGCCACGTTCGTGTCAGCTTCGCGACCAACGACGAAAGGACCGCCAAACGCGTATCTGATGCGCTGGGCACCGCCACCGAGATGCGGGCGATGAAGAATTATGCCGGCCATCGGCTCTCCCCCTGGCTTGGGCATCTCATGGTGTCGCGGCAGGAAACAGCCCGCCAACTGCTGACCCCTGGCGAGATCATGCAGCTTCCACCGACCGACGAGATCGTCATGGTGTCGGGGACATCACCGATCAGGGCGAAGAAGGCACGCTACTACGAGGATGTCCGCTTCCGGGAGCGTGTCCTACCGCCGCCTTTGTTGGTGCAATCGGAGGCGGCAAATCCTGACGATTGGCACAGTCTGCCATTCGTGGCTCGACCTGAGGTGCCCGGTGCTGCAGCAGCGATCCCGGGAGACCATGGCGACCCGACAGAATCGGAGCGACGCCTGCAACCCGAACTCAGTCGCGCGCAACTGGTTGAGAAAGCTACCCCGATCGAAAACGAGTTCGAGATGGATCGGGCCGATGATGGCGATGACGACGAGGCCATTCGCGGTCGTCGCATGGCTCGCCTCGTGCAGGGCGTGGCACGGCAGGTTTCGCTGGATCCGGATGACGGCATGGGGTTGTAGTCGCTATGACCGGCCGTAAAAAGAAGGTGCAGATTTCCGTCTATCTCGATCAGACCATCATGATGATGCTTTCGGACTACGCGGCTCGGCGCGATCGATCCCAATCCATGATTGCTGAAGCCGCGATAGCTTCGTTCCTGTCGCCGGACGCGGAAGAACGTCGCGAGGCGGCAATCGTCAAGCGTCTCGATCAGATCGATCGGCGCCTGGCCCGGCAGGAGCGCGATATCGGTATCGCCGTCGAGACCCTGGCGGTGTTTGTCCGCTTTTGGCTTGCGACCACGCCGGCCTTGCCTGAGCCCGCGGCCCAAGCCGCGCGCGCCAAGGCGGCAGAACGCTACGAGGCCTTTGTCACCGCCTTGGGCAGGCGCCTGGCGAAGGGGCCGAAACTGCGGCAGGAGATTTCCGAGGACATCAATCCGGCCGGAGGCGATGGAATGGCATCTTAGCAGGGCTGCAGGTCGACAAGCAGAACCTGGTTTGTAGAAGAGGTTAGCCATCGTCATCTTGATGATGGCGATGATCGGAACTGCTGTCGTTGACGCCACGATGACGATGGCGGCCCATGAAAACGATGATGCCGATGATGATCAGCAGCAGCATAGGGAGGATCAGGTCGCGCTAGAACGATGGATACGCGATCAGTATGCGTTGACCTCGGCCGTAGCGAGATCGGATCTGGAGTCTTGTGCCGGCGGCCGCCTACCAGCGGACCCGGCCCTGTCCAGGTGGAAGGGCCTGGGCCCGTAGCTCGTATCCGCCTTGTAGGAGCCTTCACTGGGAGCATTCGCGGACATCACCGCCATCGAACAATGCTGTCAGTTCGGCGCCTTCTGGTCCTTTTCTGTCTCCGATGGATTGCCGCCGGCGCCAGGCGCGTCGACCGGCGCGGCGTTGAGATGGTGCTCGAGCGCTTCGATGCTGGCCATGACATCGGCAAAGGCAGGGGGCGTCCCAAAGATCATCGCCGACATGCGCTCGAAATCGGCCGCAAGCCTGGTTTGCATGTCGGCAGTCGGGACAAGGCGATAGCTCCCTGGCTGTGCACGATCATACCGATGATCCGGCGCTCGATACATGAGTTCCTTATGTCGCCGGCATGCTTCGGCGAGTTCGCGCATCGATGCCGTAGCGACCCCGTAGTCCGGATGCGTCCAAATCTGATGAACATCGTAGTAGTGACGCGAATAGCGATTGAGGTCAGGCACTGGACGGTCAGGGTTACCTTCCGCACTTCGCTTCTCAGTCGTTTCGGTCATCGCATGAAGGATCAGCACCTTTTCCCAAAAGGTCCGCTCCGGTCTGACCGTCGTCACATTGCGAACCGCGAGGTCGGTTCCCGCCGGCATTTCCGAGGCGATGTACGGCACAATCTCGCGAGGCTCGGCCGGCTCGGGATTAGGACGCGCGCCGCCTTCGATGCGGACCGCCGCCTGGACGTATCCGGCGCCGGTGTCGAACACGCTCTTGTAGCCGACCACCAGAACATCGAGCGCATCCCTGTTCCGATAGGCGTCGAAACCGAAGCTGAGCGAGAAATGTCCAAGCTGCCCGGCCGCTTCTTCGACGGCCGCGATCCCCTTAGCCAGCAGCTCCTTGAGCGGACCCGAAATATACTGCCGTGCTGCCTCGTCAACCCTCTCGGCGAGAGCACGCTGTTGCTGATTGACGGAGGGGAGAGCGGCGATGTCTGCCTCCAGAGGGAAGTGCAGATCGGCCTTGTAGATTCCGATGTCGATGTCCTCGGAAAAGCGGCGGATCAGCCCGTAGGCTTTGCTCAGGCTGGTGCCGCCTTTGAAATAGAGACCGATCGGATCGTTCGGGCGCCGGTTGAACAGGAAGTCGAGCACCCAGCAGACGTAGAGATCCTTCTCGATGTTTTCCGCTCGTGTCTCCATAGCCGGCCACCGTCGAGAAGAGCGCTCGGCGGTCGTCGGCACTGGAGCGAAGGATTTCAATGAACGTCTGTTGCATGCTCCTCTTTCGCTCGCCTGATGTCTGTTTCGCTTTCGGTAAGGAGCTTTGCGGCGATCGTCTCGATCAGTGGGTACATCCATGCGGGAACGGCATGAATGTTGTCGCGCAGATCTTGCGCGACGATCTGCCGTTTCGGATCACGCGACAGATGTCGCATGATACCGTTCACGGCCGCATCGAGGCTGGATCGCTCGTCGCGAAACCAAGTCAAAGCCTGAATCACGCGCATGGCAGGCCGGCCGGCCCAGAACGCCGTCTTGGCTGAAATGCGCTTGAAGTCGAGTTTGTAGATGACCGGCTTCGTCGCCTTTGGATCGCCGACGCTGGCCTCGATCTCGATTGTCCGCGGATAAGTATCGGCATAGATCGTCGAACGAGCCGGGACGGCTGTGGTCAGGCCGAGGTCGTTCGCGGCCGTCATTCCGTCGACCAGCACGCGCAGCTTGTCGCGCCGGGCAATTGCGTCAATGAAAGACGCACGTGGAGGAAACACCATCTTGCCTGTCAACTTGCTGATGCTCGGCTTGTCATAGAAACCGCGACAAGGCCGGCGGATGTCGCCTCGTCGGGTCAGTCTCTGCAGCGCTTTCTCGACGGCGTACGGCGTTCCAATGTCGAGAAAATCGGCGCGCGACCAGACACCTGAAGGCGCGGCCTTGGCAATTCTGTCATGGATGCGATCAAGAGTGTCGGACGTCGGATCTGGCATCAGGTCACCATTTGTTGTCCGAAGATTATATGTAAATTCTGGTCAGAAAGCGGTGTCGACGAATGGGGAGATGGCTCAGCTGGCACATATGGCGAGCCATCTGCGCCGCAGACCGGCAAGGATGGCCGACTGCTTCGCGTCGACTTCAAGGTCACCACAGCAAGAATCAAGCGGCGGGGTCAACATCGCCATTGATGCTGTCACGATTTGAAGCCCCGGCGCTGCAAAGCTGAGGTCATCGGCGCGCCGCCGTCATCCTGTATTTGTACGCTACGCTACGACGACGACTGAAACTTGTTGAATCGTCCTGCTTTCTGGCTCTTTTGATCATCCCCAACCGGGGACCGGATGGCTGTCCCCGACCGAAACAGGGGACAAAATGGTTGCTTCGCACGACAATGCCGAAGAAGGACGAGCGCGCAGCTCACGCATGCTGCGCACGGCCCTCGGGCCCGCCATCAGCCGGTTCCTCGACGACCCGACCATCGCCGAAGTGATGCTGAACCCGGATGGCCGAATTTGGGTCGACCGGCTTGCTGAAGGCCTGTCCGGGACGGACGAGCTGATCTCAGCCGCCGACGGTGAGCGCATCGTGCGTCTGGTCGCTCATCATGTCGGCGCCGAAGTGCATGGCCGCTCGCCGCGCGTTTCGGCGGAGCTGCCAGACACCGGAGAACGTTTCGAAGGTCTGCTGCCGCCTATCGTTGCGGCGCCAGCCTTCGCAATCCGAAAACCTGCGGTCGCCGTCTTCACGCTCAAAGACTACGTCGCGGCAGGCACCATGACCCCACAACAGGCCGCGATCTTGCGCGCCGCCGTCGCCACCCGCGCCAACATACTCGTGGCCGGCGGCACATCCACCGGCAAGACGACGCTGACCAACGCGCTGCTGGCGGAAGTCGCCAGAGCATCTGATCGCGTGGTCATCATCGAGGACATACGCGAACTGCAATGCGCGGCGCCAAACCTTGTTGCCATGCGGACCAAGGACGGCGTCGCGACGCTCTCGGACCTGGTTCGCTCGTCGCTGCGCCTGCGGCCCGATCGCATCCCGATCGGCGAGGTTCGCGGCCCGGAGGCTCTAGACCTGCTCAAAGCATGGGGGACGGGACATCCCGGTGGGATCGGTACCATTCATGCCGGCTCCGGTATCGGCGCGCTGCGCCGGCTCGAGCAGCTCATCCAGGAAGCGGTCGTCACCGTTCCGCGCGCGCTGATTGCAGAGACTATCGACCTCGTCGCGGTGCTCGCCGGGCGCGGCTCAGCGCGGCGGCTTGCCGAACTCTCGCGCGTCGAAGGGCTCGGTCCGGACGGCGACTATCGCATCATCCAGGCAAAACCCGTCGACACAGGAGAGAACTCATGATCGCCGTCCTTTTACGCCGCTACCGCACCGCCGTTGCCGCGGCCACGACCTTTGTCGTCAGCCTCGCCATTGTCCCAGCCGCGCACGCGGCCGGCTCATCGATGCCGTGGGAACAGCCACTCGAAAGGGTCCTGCAGTCAATCGAGGGGCCCGTCTCCAAGATCATTGCCGTCATCATCATCATTGTGACAGGCCTCACGCTTGCCTTTGGCGATACGTCGGGCGGCTTCCGGCGCTTGATACAGATCGTCTTTGGCCTGTCGATCGCCTTCGCAGCGTCCAGCTTCTTCCTGTCATTCTTCTCGTTCGGCGGCGGAGCGCTCATCTGATGGCAACCGCTCTCGAACAGCTCGATGCGGTGCCGGGCTGGGCTGTCCCCGTTCACAAGGCGCTGACCGAGCACATCCTGCTGGGCGGCGCGCCGCGCTCCATCGCAATCCTGAACGGCACTCTTGCCGGCGCGGTCGGCCTTGGCCTGCGGCTTTGGCTGGTCGGTCTCATCATCTGGGCGCTTGGACATGCTTGCGCGGTATGGGCGGCGAGACGCGATCCGCTCTTTTTCGAGGTGGGTCGCAGGCATCTGCGCCTCCCCGGGCATCTATCGGTTTGAGGACGTGGCCATGATGAAGCTTGCCGAATTCCGCCGCACCGCCAGCTGCCTTGCCGACTACCTGCCCTGGGCTGCTCTGGTCGCGCCAGGTGTGGTTTTGAACAAGGATGGCAGCCTGCAGCGCACCGCCAGGTTTCGCGGTCCTGATCTCGATTCAGCCGTCGCGGCCGAGCTCGTCGCGGTCGCCTCACGCATCAACAACGCCTTCCGTCGTCTAGGGTCGGGCTGGAGCATCTTCGTCGAGGCACAGCGCCACGAGGCGTCGACCTATCCCGACAGCCAGTTTCCCGATGCGGCCTCCAGTCTCATCGACGCCGAACGCAAAGCCGACTTCGAGCAGGAAGGTGCCCATTTTGTGTCGAGTTACTTCCTCACCTTCCTCTGTCTGCCGCCACCAGAGGAGACGAGGCGCACGGAAGGGTGGCTCTACGAGGGGCGCGAGCGATCCGGCGTCGATCCGCATCAAATTCTGCGCGCATTTATCGACCGCACCGAGCGCGTGCTCTCTCTGCTTGACGGCTTCATGCCGGAATGCCGTTGGCTCGATGATGGCGAGACGCTGACCTACCTGCATTCCACTGTATCGACGAAGCGTCATCGCGTACGCGTTCCTGAGACGCCGGTTTATCTCGATGCGCTGGTGGCTGACGAGCCGCTGATCGGTGGGCTCGCGCCACGCCTGGGCAACCGGCATCTGCGTGTGCTCACCATAATCGGCTTTCCGACCACGACGACGCCGGGTCTGCTCGACGAACTGAACCGGCTTGCCTTCCCTTACCGTTGGTCGACGCGTGCGATCCTGCTCGACAAGGTCGACGCCACGAAGCTGTTGACGAAGATCCGGCGTCAGTGGTTTGCCAAGCGCAAGAGCCTCGCAGTGATCCTGAAGGAGGTCATGACCAACGAGGCGTCCGTGCTGATGGACACGGACGCCTCCAACAAGGCGGCCGACGCCGACATGGCCTTGCAGGAACTCGGCGCCGACATGTCGGGCATGGCCTATGTCACCGCGACGATCGCGGTCTGGGATGCCGATCCGCGGCTCGCAGACGAGAAACTGCGCCTTGCCGAAAAAGTCATCCAGGGTCGCGACTTCACGGCCATGGTCGAAACCGTCAACGCCGTGGATGCCTGGTTAGGGTCATTGCCTGGACACGCCTACGCCAATGTCCGCCAACCGCCGCTGTCGACGCTCAATCTCGCCCACATGATTCCCCTCTCTGCCATGTGGGCGGGGCCGGAACGGGACGAGCATTTCGGTAGCCCCCCCTTGCTTTACGGCAAGTCCGAAGGCTCGACCCCGTTCCGGTTGTCTCTGCATGTCGGCGACGTCGGCCACACCCTCGTCGTTGGCCCCACCGGGGCGGGCAAGTCGGTGCTGCTGGCTCTGATGGCCTTGCAGTTCCGTCGCTACCCGCGCGCGCAGGTCTTCGCCTTCGACTTCGGCGGCTCGATACGCGCTGCAACGCTTTCCATGGGCGGTGACTGGCACGATCTCGGCGGCGAACTCACCGAAGGTGCGCTCGCCTCCGTGTCCCTCCAGCCGCTTGCCCGCGTCCACAACACCTTTGAGCGTGCCTGGGCAGCGGACTGGATCGTAGCGATCCTTGCCCGCGAGGGCATCCACATCAGCCCTGACGTCAAGGAGCATATCTGGACCGCGCTGACATCGCTGGCCTCGGCACCCGTTGCGGAGCGCACCATCACCGGCCTGAGCGTGCTGTTGCAGGCGAACGCGTTAAAGCAGGCTCTGCGGTCTTACTGTATCGGCGGCGCGCATGGTCGACTGCTTGATGCCGAGACCGAACACCTTGGCTCGGCACCCATCCAGGCGTTCGAAATCGAGGGCCTTGTTGGCACCGGGGCCGCACCAGCTGTCCTGTCCTACCTGTTCCATCGCCTCGGTGACCGGCTCGACGGACGACCGACGCTGCTGATAATCGACGAAGGCTGGCTTGCGCTCGACGATGACGGCTTCGCGGGCCAATTGCGCGAATGGCTGAAGACGCTGCGCAAGAAGAACGCCAGTGTCATCTTCGCCACCCAGTCCCTGTCCGACATTGACGGCTCCAAGATCGCACCAGCGATCATCGAAAGCTGCCCGACGCGGCTGCTTTTGCCCAACGAGCGCGCGATCGAGCCGCAGATCACGGCTATCTATCGCCGCTTCGGTCTCAATGATCGCCAGATAGAGATCGTGGCGCGCGCAACACCCAAGCGCGACTACTATTGCCAGTCCCGGCGTGGCAATCGGCTCTTTGAGCTTGGCCTGTCGGAAGTCGGCCTGGCGCTCTGCGCCGCATCCTCCAGGACGGACCAGGCGATGATCGCCAGCGTCGTGGCCGAGCACGGCCGCGACGGCTTCCTTGCTGCCTGGCTGCGCGCGCGCGGCGTTGGCTGGGCCGCCGACCTCATCCCCAGCCTCACCCCCCAAGTCGAAAAGGAGCCTCAATCATGAACACTCGTCGGATCCCCTCGCGTGCTCTCTTGCTCGCCGCAGCCATGCTTGCGCCGCCGCTCATGGTCTCGCCGATGGTGGCAACGCCGGCGCACGCCTTCATCGTGTTTGATCCATCGAACTATACCCAAAATGTGCTGACGGCCGCGCGATCCCTCCAGCAGATCACCAACCAGATCACCTCGTTGCAGAACCAGGCGCAGATGCTGATCAACCAGGCGCGCAATCTGGCGAGTTTGCCTTTCTCCTCGCTCCAGCAATTGCAGCAGTCAGTGCAACGGACACAACAGTTGCTCAGCCAGGCGCAGAACATCGCCTTCGATGTCGAGCAGGTCGACCAGATGTTCCAGCAGACATATGGCAACGTCTCGCTCTCCGCATCGGATGAGGCGCTCGTTGCCGACGCGCGCTTGCGCTGGCGCAACACGGTTGGCGGCCTGCAGGACGCCATGCGCGTGCAGGCCGGCGTCGTCGGCAACATCGAGACCAACCGCTCCCAAATGTCGGCGTTGGTCAGTTCTAGCCAGTCCGCGACGGGCGGGCTCCAGGCGACGCAAGCTGGCAACCAGCTTCTGGCGCTGCAGGCCCAGCAGCTCGCCGACCTCACGGCCGTCGTCGCCGCCAACGGCCGCGCCCAGGCATTGACCGAAGCGGAACGTTCGGCGGCCGCCGAACAGGGGCGCGAGCAGCGCCGCCGCTTCCTCACTCCGGGCTCCGGCTACCAGGCTGGCAACGCCCGGATGTTCAACCGCTGAGGCTTGAGACAATGGACGCCAAGACCTTCGCCCGCATCGCTGCCGTCACCTTCATCGCGGTCGCCGTCACGGCGGCCGCGATCGAGATGACGCGCAAGCAAGAATTGCCGGCCGAAACGGCAGCTTCAGTGTCGGCACCGTCGCCGCGCGATCCACGCCGCGAGAGCCTTCGCCGCTGCCAGGAGCTCGGCGAGGCTGCGTTGCGTGATCGCGGTTGTT
Source organism: Mesorhizobium sp. M0659 (assembly GCF_040320605.1). NCBI lineage: Bacteria > Pseudomonadati > Pseudomonadota > Alphaproteobacteria > Hyphomicrobiales > Phyllobacteriaceae > Mesorhizobium > Mesorhizobium sp. M0659. The sequence continues at coordinate 167,596 of NZ_JAMYPY010000006.1, read as the reverse complement.
TGCGCTTGTGGGCAGACGAGCGTGATCGCTTCCTCGGCATCAAGGCGTTATCCGAGCCGCTCGCGCCGCAGTCGCCAGACCCGGCCAGGCCGGAGGTCCGATAGTATGGGCGGCACCGGCGTCATCGACCAATTCCTTGGCACCTTCACCCGCTATATCGACAGCGGCTTCGGCCTGCTTGGCGGCGAGGTCGCCTTCATCGCCACCACACTGATCGTTATCGACGTGACGCTCGCCGCGCTGTTCTGGAGTTGGGGCGCCGATGACGACATCCTGGCGCGCCTCGTCAGGAAGACCCTGTTCGTTGGCGTCTTCGCCTATCTGATCTCCAACTGGAACAGTCTGTCCCGTATCGTCTTTGAAAGCTTTTCAGGCCTCGGCCTGAAAGCCAGCGGCACAGGGTTTTCGGCGCAAGACCTGCTGCGCCCCGGAAAGGTGGCGCAAACCGGCCTCGATGCCGGACGACCGCTGCTCGAATCCATCTCCGGCCTGATGGGTTGGGTGTCCTTCTTCGAAAATTTCATCCAGATCGTCTGCCTGCTGTTCGCCTGGGCGCTGGTTCTGCTCGCCTTCTTCATTCTTGCCGTGCAGCTGTTCGTCACGCTGATCGAATTCAAGCTGTCGACGCTCGCCGGTTTTGTGCTGATCCCCTTCGGCCTCTTCGGCAAAACGGCCTTCATGGCCGAACGTGTGCTTGGCAACGTCATCTCATCGGGCATCAAGGTGCTGGTGCTTGCCGTTGTCATCGGCATCGGCTCGACGCTGTTCGGCGACTTCACTGCTGGATTCGGCGGCGAGAACCCCAGTATCGATCAGGCCATGGCGATCGTGCTGGCAGCGCTGTCGCTCCTCGGTCTCGGCATCTTCGGCCCGGGCATTGCCAACGGCATCGTCTCCGGCGGGCCGCAGTTGGGTGCGGGCGCCGCCGTCGGCGCAGGCCTCGCCGCAGGCGGCATGGTGCTTGCGGCAGGTGGCGTCGCAGGCCTCGCAGCGCGTGGCGGGTCGGCGGCTTTTTCCGCAGGCAACTCCCTTGCGCGTGGCGGCACACCTGCAGGCTCGTCTGGCCAGGCTGGTGCTTCCGGCCTTGGCGGCGTTGCAGACACCGGCGGTTCGCAGAATGCCTCGCCGCTCCGGCGCGCCGCTGCACCAGCCGCTGAATCCGTGAAATCGACGTCGGCCGCTGGTCCGGCGTCCGTGCCTGCGGGGATCGGTGAAACCGCGCCGGCGGCACAAAATACCCCCGACTGGGCCAAACGCATGCAGCGCTCCCAGCGCCTGTCACACGGCGTCCAGACAGCTGCGCATGCGGTGCGAGCCGGCGATGCCCATGGCAGCGGCAGTTCCGTTTCTCTCTCCGAAGGCAACTGACACATGAACATTTTTCGACGACCCGCTGTCCACTACGGCAAGACCCCGCAGCCCGAGACCCCGTACCAGAAGGCCGCGCAGGTCTGGGACGATCGCATTGGCTCTGCGCGCGTGCAGGCCAGGAACTGGCGCTACATGGCCTTCGGATCTCTGATCCTCTCGGCAGGCCTGGTTGCCGCGCTTGTGTCGCAGACGGCGCAGGGAACCGTGGTCCCTTGGGTGGTGCAGGTCGACACACTCGGACAGCCGCAGGCGCTGGCGCCCGCGACAACGGACTACAAGCCGACCGATCCACAAATTGCCTGGCATCTCGCCCGCTTCATCGAACAGGTCCGATCAATCCCAGCCGATCCGATCGTCGTGCGTCAGAACTGGCTGCGCGCCTATGAGTGGACCACCGACGAGGGCGCCGCGGCGCTCAACGACTATGCTCGCGTCAATGACCCCTTCTCGAAGGTCGGCAAGCAGCAGGTCTCGGTGGACGTCTCGTCTGTCATTCGCGCCTCTGCCGATTCCTTTCGCATCGCCTGGACCGAGCGTCACTACGAAAACGGCCAGCTCTCTACCACCGAGCGATGGACCGCCATCCTGACAACCGTGATCCAGCCGCCGCGTGACGCCGACCGGCTTCGGGCCAATCCGCTTGGCATCTACGTCAACGCCCTCAACTGGTCGCGGGAGATGAACCAATGAAAATGCTTTCGCACAGGGAGGCAGCTTCTCGTTTGGGCTGGTCCGCCTTTGCAGCGGTGATGCTGTCAGGTTCCGTGCTCGCCGGCTGCGCCACGCCCCGCAAACCGCCGCAGATTGCCTACGATGCCTACGTGCCGCCTCTGCCAGTCTCGCCGGTAGCCGCTGCCGATGAGAGGCCAAAACCGTTGCATCGTCCGCCAGGGTGGGTGGTGGCCCGCGGCGGCGCGGTTGGGGACACGCCGGCGACACGCGTTGAAAACGCCAACGCCGCCGCGCGTGTCCAGCCGCGTCGTGAGGGCTATTACAATGCCATTCAGATATATCCCTGGAGTGAAGGGGCGCTCTATCAGGTCTATGCCGCCCCCGGTCAGATAACGGACATCGCGCTTGAGCCTGGCGAAAGCCTGACCGGCGAAGGTCCGATCGCGGCTGGCGACACCGCGCGCTGGATCATCGGCGACACCGAAAGTGGGTCTGGCGTCACCCGGCGCGTCCACGTGCTGGTCAAGCCTTCGCGCGCCGACATCACCACAAATCTCGTCATCACCACCGACCGGCGCAGCTACATGATCGAGCTGCAGTCTGGCGAAAAGCCGTATATGCCCGCCGTGGCGTGGGCCTACCCCGCGCCCCCGACTAGACAGGCGCGCAGCATGCCCGCGACGCCGGCGTTGCCCGCGCTCACCGCACGCAACTACCGCTATGGTCTGATCGGGGACACCCCGCCCTGGAGGCCTGTCAGTGTCTATGACGACGGCAGGCGCGTCTATGTCGAGTTCCCGCTCGGAATCGTGCAAGGCGAAATGCCGCCCCTCTTCGTCATCGGCCCCGACGGCGAGACTGAGATCGCCAACAGCCGCGTCTACCTGAACATACTGATCGTCGACCGCCTGTTCGGCGCGGCCGAATTACGTCTTGGCAACGGCAAGCGGCAGAAGAGCGTCAGGATCGTGCGAACCGACGGGACGCGGAGCGCCGCTCGTGGGGCAGGCTTCGGTGCGGCGCCGAATTTCACGAACGCACCCCATCAACGAGGAGGGGAGGAGTTATGAACGAAAATGAAATCGCTGCTGCCCCGATGCAGCTTCGCCCCGAGCCGCCGCGTGTCACCCGCCTGTCGCGCAAGGTGCTCGCCGGCGTTAGCCTGGTTGCAGCGCTCGGCGTTGGGGGCGCGCTCATCTACGCACTTCAGACGAGTGAAACAGGCCCGCATGGCGACGAGCTCTACTCGACGTCCAACAGGCAGCCCGCGGATGGGCTGGCGGGCCTGCCGCGCGACTATGCCGGCCCAGTTCTTGGACCGCCGCTGCCTGGCGATCTTGGCCGGCCCATTCTTGACGCCCAGAACAGGGGGCAGCCCGTTGTGGCGCCAGTGATCGCGACACCAACGGTTGATGAGGCTGAACAGCGCAGGCGAGCCGAAGTGGAGGCGGCGCGAACCTCGCGTGTTTTCTTTCAGACGGAGCAGGCAAGCGCGGCGAGGGCCGACGAGCCCGAAGGAAGGCTTCCATTCAACCTCGCCGCCGCTGAACAAGGCGGGCAGGCCGGTCAGTCGGGCACGCAAGACCGCCAGCTGGGCTTCCTGAACGCGGCCGCTGATCGGCGCACCGTGGCGCCGGATCGCGTCACGCCGCCGGCGTCGCCCTACGTCCTCCAGGCCGGAGCCGTCATTCCGGCAGCACTCATCACCGGCATCCGTTCCGATCTGCCGGGCCAGATCACCGCGCAGGTCACCGAAAATGTCTATGACAGTCCGACAGGTCGCTCGCTGTTGATCCCGCAAGGGACAAGGGTCATCGGTCAGTACGATAACGGGATTGGCTTCGGCCAGCGGCGCGTGCTGCTGGTCTGGAGCAGGCTGGTCTTTCCCAACGGCCGTTCCATTGTTCTTGAGCGCCAGCCTGGCGCCGATGCCCAAGGTTATGCCGGCCTCGAGGATGGCGTCGACTATCACTGGGCCGAGTTGTTCAAGGCGGCAGCACTCACCACCATTCTAAGCATCGGCGCGGAGGCCGGCTCGTCGGGCGAGGAGAGTGACGTCATGCGTGCATTGCGTGCCGGCGCCTCCGAAAGCGCCAGCCAGGTCGGCCAGCAGATCGTCCAGCGCCAACTGAACATCGCGCCGACGCTGACGATACGGCCGGGCTTCAGCGTGCGCGTCGTCGTTACGCGCGACCTCGTGTTCGAACCCTACGGAGCCTGAAATGGCCAAGCTGAAACTCGGTCCGATTGCAGACGACAAGCCTGTAAAGGTCACGGTGGAACTGCCGGCTGCACTGCACCGCGATCTGTCCAGATATGCTGAGATCCTCGGACGCGACGCGGGTCAGCCGTCCACCGATCCGCTTCGCCTGATCGTGCCGATGCTGGAGCGCTTCATTGCGACGGATCGCGGCTTTGCCAAGGCCAAGCAGGAGCGGAAGTCCTGAGATTTCGAGGCTGCGAAGCAACGACGACCAATGCCGTTGCGCCGCAGGCGTTCTTTGAACGTTACGCAGCCGCAGAGATGGTCGGAGCGAAGGCGGTCACGATAGCTTCGAGCGAGACATTCAAGGCGTTGGTAAAGGTTCTGCCCTTCTGCCAGATCGCCACGTAGTGATAGAGTGCCGAGGGTTCCACGGGTCTTATCCCGAGGTGAAACACCGCATATTCACGCGCTATAATCTCGTTCGTGATCGAGATGCCAAGCCCAGCCGAAACGTAACCCGCCTCATGACCGTTACAGTCGAATTCCACAAGTATATTTGGCTCAACGCCCCCGAATCGCAGGGCGTTAAAATTCATTTGGTGGGCGGCGAATTGAGGATCAATGTCGACAATCGTTTCGCCCGCGAGATCATGAGCCTCGATGCACGATTGTTTTGAGAAGCGATGATCAGGATGAAAGATGCATACATTGCGTGCCGTACCCAGCGGCGCCCATTCAAACAACTGGGGATCAAGAGGCAGCCTTGAGATCCCCAGATCCGCCCGCCCGGCCAGGATGTGTTCTCCGATATGGTCGTAGCTTCCTGAAATCGATCGAACATTCGAGGCAGTTTTTGAATGGATGATCGCCACAACCCTGGGCAAAGTCACGAAGCCGAAGACTGAAGGCGCGGCAATGCCGACCCTTTGCTTTTCTTCGTTCTTCATCGCGAAGATCGACGATTCCAGCCGATCCAGCGACGTTATGGCGAGCTCGACGTTTCGCAGCAGCTCCCAGGCTTCCTGCAACGGAACGATGCGGTTCGATGACCTTTTGAAGAGTGTGATGCCAAGCGTTGCCTCGAGCTGCTTTACAGTTTGGCTGATCGCCGGTTGACTGATCCCCAGCGCCCGCGCTGCCTTCCTCGTGGAGCCGGTTCGCAGCACCTCGCGAAAAACCTGCAGTTGTCGGAGCTTCAAGCCGCTTTGCAGCAACTCCATTCTTTTGCATTCCTTTCCGAATACGTCCCGAGGCAACTGGAGACGACTGTCTCGGCGGATGGAGCGGGGAGCCGCGTCCATGCGCGCTCTTAAATCCCGCTCAACACGCAAGGTCTGAATCTACCATAATATAGTCACTATAGTGACTGGTAAAGCTGAACGTTTGCTTATCGCTATGCGCCCATGCGACTGGCGGAGATTTTTGGAGCGAACGTTCGCAGGGTCCGCTTGAGACGCGGAATGACCCTGGAATCTTTGGCTACCGAAGCAGGCCTCGCTTACAGTTATATGGGCGGCATAGAGCGGGGACAACGGAACCCGAGCCTCGATGTGGCCGAGAGGATCGCAAAGGCGTTGGACAGCGATCCAGTGACGTTGTTCAGCTCAACTTCGTCAGTCACGTAGCCTGCCATTAGCTCTAGCGTGGCGAATTGGTCACTAGGCGGAGGAGCAGCCATTTCTGCCCACCATCCGGCCACCCTCGCGTTGTGACGCCCGCCTTGGTGTCAATCCGCTTGTGCCGGAACGTTCACGCGTCGCCTGCCGGCCACAGCTTCGAACGCAAACTTGATCGTATAACGACTGGTTATAGCGAAAATCATAAAAGTTATAGATTGATCAGCGATCTATGAAGTTTAACCTGGTCAACATCGCAAATGGTTTGAAAGCCTCTGAGAAAATAGTGCGAATACCTAGTTCGATATTCAAGTTGGCAACGCTGCCTAAGCCGTGCGCCACTGGAGTTGCGGCCCAAAAGGTGTGCCATGAACGGTTTTGTTGCTCAGTTTCTTGCCGCCTTCATAATTACGCTGAGCCTTGGACTTGTCAGCGGGTCAATCGGTACAGTAATCGGGTTGCTGCTGGCCATTGCCAAAGGCGCGACGGCATCGCGGCTAAGCGGGGTTTTGACGGCCTACACGACTTTGGTTCGCGGTGTGCCAGAACTTGTCATTATCCTGCTCATCTACTTCGGAGGCACCACGTTCGCCAGCATGGTCGCCGGCCGCTATGTGGAGGTGAATGCGTTCACCGCAGGGGTGATCGCGCTCTCGGTCGTGTTCAGCGGATATGCGACCGAAGTGTTCCGGGGTGCGATTGCGGCCGTGCCCGCGGGGCAAACGGAAGCGGCGAAGTCGCTTGGCTGAACGGCTGGCAGCGTTGGGCGTTCATCATCGGTCCGCAGATGCTGCGGCTGGCGCTGCCGGCCTATGGCAATCTCTGGATTTCGCTCTTCAAGGATACCGCTCTGGTGTCGATCGTCGGTCTGACCGACATCATGCGCGTTGCCTTTGTCGGCGCTGGATCGCTGCGTGCGCCACTGACCTTCTATCTCGCGGCGTCAGCACTCTATCTCACCCTCACAACAGTGACTCTGGTGTCGATCCGGTTCGCGGAGCGCCGTTACCCCGCTTTCGATCGATAGGAGAACTGATGTGAACCTCCAGTTGATGCTCGATGCGGTGGTGGTGCTCGCCTCAGGCGTGGGGCTCACCTTGACGCTGACCGCGCTGTCGCTGATCGCGGGATTTCTTCTGTCCGTGCCGCTGGCGTTTGTTCGCGCCTTCGCGCGCGCCAGTTTTTCCCATGCGGTGTTGGGCTACACCTATGTCTTTCGCGGCACACCAATGCTCGTGCAACTCTTCCTCCTCTATTACGGCCTAAGCCAGATCGAGGCTGTGCGGGCGAGCGTCTTTTGGCCGATCCTGCGGGACCCTTTCTGGTGCGCATTGCTGACATTCTCGCTGAACAGCGCCGCGCACACGACCGAGATCCTGTGTCGCGGCCTGCAGTCGGTGCCGAAAGGCCTCACCGAAGCCGCAGCTGCTCTCGGTCTGAAACGCCTGCAAACTGCTCGCCTTGTCACCTTTCCGATCGCGTTCAGAATTTCCCTTCCGGCCTACGGGAATGAAGTCGTGGGGATGATCAAGGGCTCGTCCCTGGCAAGCACCGTGACGCTTCTCGAGATTACCGGCATGGCAAGGCAGATGGTGTCGGCCACCTTCGCCCCTTTCGAAATCTTCATCGTCGCCGGCGCGATCTACCTAGCGCTCACCTCGGTTGCCGTGAAAGCAACTCAGGTCCTGGAACGGCGTCTTTCGACCGACGGTCCTCCCCGCGCACGACGAAGGCTGCGACCAAAACCAGTGCTGTGCGAAACCGAGATCACGACACCCGCGCCGTGATGCAGCAGCCTCAGGCTGCATTCCCACCAACCCAACGAACGAGGTGCCTTATGCGCATACCCTTTGCCATGGCCGTTTTGGTCGCATTATTCATGTCTGTCGTTCCTGGCCGTGCTGAGAACGAGCGCGCGTTGTCGATCGCGACCGAAGGCGCGTCGCCGCCTTGGGACGGCACCGATGCAAATGGCGAACTCTACGGCTACGACGTCGATGTCGGACGCGAGCTGTGCCGTCGCATCGACATCAAATGCACCTTTGTCGCCCAGGACTGGGATGGGATCATTCCCGCCCTGGTTGTCGGCAAGTTCGACGTCATCATGTCGGGCATGGCGATCACCGAGAAGCGCAAGCAGTCGATTGCGTTCACGGTCCCCTATGCCGGCGGTTTCAACCAGTTCGTCATGCGCAAGGAACTGAGACTCGACGCCGGAGACATCAAGCAGCGGATCAACCTTTCGACGGTCGGGGAGAAGGAAAAGGCGGCCATCGAGCACGTCAGAACCACGCTGAGCGGCAAGGCCATCGGGGTCTTGCGTTCGTCAAATTCGGAGGCTGTTCTGAAGGATCTCTTCGGCGATGTCGTGACCATCCGCAGCTATGACAGCCTAGACAATCTGAAGCTCGACCTTGCCGCAGGCCGCGTCGACGGCGGGCTTGCAGACTTCTTCACGTGGCGGGACTTTCTGGAGACGCCGGCTGGGTCGATCGCGGAGTTTTTCGGACCGGAACTGAAGGGCGGCTTATGGGGTCCGGGCGTCGGCGCCGGCGTGCGCAAAGCCGACACCGAGTTGCTTGCCAAGTTCAACGCGGCCATCGACGCGGCCACCAAGGATGGGACGCTCAAGGCGCTGAGCATCAAATGGTTCAAGACGGACATCGCACCGGCGGCATCGAAATAGCCGCGCCACAGGCTTCGACATCGCGTGGCGTTGGCCGCATGCCGGCGCCCGACATCCCTACAAAGAGGCAAGCTCCATGAAAGACCATTTCTGCGCGGTCGTAACCGGCCAATCCCTGATCACGCACGACATCCGCAATGTCCAGGACGAACGGTTCGCCGAAATTGTCCACTTCCTGGGGCAGGGCGACCTCGTCTTCACCAACTTCGAGTCTACGATTCTTGGCAAGCATGGCGGCTGGCCCACCAAGGGCAAGTACTTCGGTTACTCCAAGGCCGAAGTACTGGACGCGCTGCAGGCAATTGGCTTCAACGCGCTTGCGCTGGCAAACAACCATGCTTTCGATCTCGGCCCCAACGGTGTGCTTAGTACGCTGGAGGAGGTGAAAGCTCGCGGTTTTCTTCATGCCGGGATAGGTGCTGACGAAGCTGATGCCTCGCGGCCGGGCCGTCGCCGGCTCGGGGCGCGCGACGTGGCGCTTGTCGCCGTCGATGCGGGCCCTGGCCCCGCCAACATGTATGCCGGGAATCCTACATCATTTCGTCCGGCTCGCCCTGGCGTCAACCGGCTGAAGACCATTCGAAAGCTCGGGGTGCCGGACGGACATTTCCGCAGGCTGGCGAGGCTTGGCGACCATTTGCAAAGTTCCCCCTTTGAACTCGCCAACTATGCGCAACCGGAAGATCCGCCACACGTAACGAGCGGAAGAGAGATCAATTTCTACGGTACGGTGTTTTCCCAAGCCCCCAGCTTTGAGTGCACGATCGAGGTCGATGCTCAGAGCGCGAGCGTGCAGTTGTCCGCAATCCGCCAGGCGGCATCGCAAGGGGATTTCGTCGTCGCTTATCTCCATCACCATCATTGGGAACCAGGTTGGCAGGACGTGCCGCGCTGGGTGCAGAGCTTTGCCCGATCGTGCATCGACGCCGGCGCGGACCTCTTCGTCAGCCATGGTGCTCCTGTGCTTCAGGCGCTCGAAATCTACAATGGCTCCCCGATCTTCTACGGCCTCGGAAACTTCCTTTTCCATGTCCATCCAGACGAAAACGAATGGAACCCGCCAGAGGTCTGGCAAAGTATCGTCGCGGCATGCCGCTATGATGGGGGCGGAAGACTTGAGAGGGTAGATCTTTTGCCTGTCGTCATCGGCGCGCACGCCCAATCAATTGGATCGGTAACGGGCAGATTGGTCCCAGTGGCGGCTGCCGGAAATGTCGCACGAGATATCCTGGAGGGCTTCGCGATCCGTTCGCGTGCCTTCGGCGCCGAAATCGACATATCCTCGTCCTTTGGCCGCATCGCTGTCCCCGCCGCCAGGAAATTCGGCTGACGCGCGCTACGCCACAACCCCCTCTATCCCTGGGCTGGCAAATGCAGCATCGAAATACCTTGTCGGAACCGAAACGAGGCCATGTCCTCCAAGCATCGGAAAAGCTGGGAGCCGAAACCGGTCCTCATCCCGCCGACCTTCACGTCGGCCGACAGATCGCAGTGGTTCGTGTGCAGTCGAACGTATCGCAGGCCCAGCTTGCCCGATCGGTGGGCATCAGCGTTCATCAGCTCCAGAAATACGAGCACGCGAAGAACCGCGTCAGTGCGTCCATGCTCCACGAGATTGCCAGCTCGCTAGGAGTTCCCGCCAGCCGATTCTTCGAAGGCATCCCTGGCAATCAGACCAGGCCTGACGCTCCAAGGGTTCCAGTCGATGAGTGCATCGATTTCATTGCCAAGGCCGAAGGCCGACGTCTGATTGAGGGGCTGATGCAGCTGCATCCACTGGTTCGCGGCCGAATCTCGGCACTCGTCGCCGTCCTAGGTGAGGAATTGCCAGTCCTGGGCGCGGATAAGCGCGGCCAGATGACCGGCGAATTTGCGGCGGTCGAACCGCAGACCTCCCAATAGCCCGTAGCCGGGGCAGGGTGAGCGTTCATAGGTAGAGCATCGGCTGCTTCGCGCCTCATCTTGGTCATTCGGAGCCAATTCGCTGTTGCCCGATAGCGGACATGACTTGCGGGGAGCTTTTGGTGATGGGTGCGCTATGCAACTGGCGCGCCTTCCCAAGATTAGAGAGCGTGCGACTGGCCATCAGTGGTTGGAGCACGGGGACGCTGTATGCGATCCGGCTGCGCGAAAACACGACTGATGAAGAGCCTCCAGTGCCGAAACCGGAGATGCAAACTGAAAGCGCGTTCGCTCGCCAGGCAGTATTCGTGTAAGGATTTGGTACTAGCTCCCTCTCTCGGAAAGGGTCCATGGAACGTCGCCTCGCCGCCCTGCTGATGGCTGACGTCGTCGGTTACAGCAGGCTCATGGAAGAAGATGAATCTGGGACGCTTGCTGCATTGACAGAACGGCGCGCTTCTATTCTCGCGCCGACCGTCATCGCTCATGGCGGGCGTGTCGTGAAACTTATGGGCGATGGAATGCTGATCGAGTTCGGCAGTGCCATAAACGCCGTTGCAGCGGCAGTAGACGTGCAGCGAAAAATGGCGGCCGCGAATGCATTGGCGTCGGAGAAACAACGCATCGATTTGCGGATCGGCATCAATCTTGGTGACGTGATTGGCCAGGGAACTGACGTCTTTGGCGAAGGTGTCAACATAGCTGCGCGGCTAGAGGCCTTAGCCGACCCTGGCGGTATCTGCGTTTCCGGCAAAATTCATGACGAGGTGCGCAATAAGGTCGCCTGTCAATTCGAGGACATGGGCGAGCAGAAACTGAAGAACATCTCGACGCCCGTACGAGCCTTCCGCTTAATGGACGCGGATCCTCCACAGTCATCACCTGCGCAGCAACCGCGTACGCTTCGATCGTTGCACACGCCCCCCTCGCTCGCAGTTCTTCCGTTCACGAACATGAGCAGCGATCTCGAACAGCGATATTTCAGTGATGGGCTTACTGAAGACATCATTACAGAATTGGCGCGGTTCCGTGACCTGCATGTGATCGCACGCAACTCGTCCTTCCGTTATCGGGGAGGTGACATCGACATAGTCCGGGTCGGCCGCGAACTTGGCGTGCAGTACATTCTTGAGGGTAGTGTCCGCCGGCTGGGTGACCGCATACGGATTACCGCTCAGCTTGTTGAAACAAGCTCCGGCAATCATCTCTGGGCTGAGCGTTTTGATCGAAATCAGGACGAAATCTTCGCTGTGCAGGACCAAGTCATAAGGACCATAGTCGGGACGCTGATTGGCCGGCTCAAAGCCGTTGGCGTTGAGCGGGCACTTCGAAAACCGCCAGCGAGCTTAGAGGCTTATGAATGTGTTCTTCGCGCAGATGCACTGCCATTCGACAATTTGGAAACCGAGACAGAGGCCGTAAAGCTCTATGAACGAGCCATAGAACTCGACCCACACTACGGCCGAGCATACGGACTTCTCGCAAACCTGTATTTGAACCGTTGGTCGCGGGACTTAGAGGGTGATGATGAAAAGCTCTCTGAAGCTTTTGAACTGAGCAGGACGGCCGTGGCCCTCGATCCGACTGATCCCATCTGCCAGCTGGCTTTGGGGTGGGCACATCTGTATCGCCAGTCTTTCGATTTGTCAGGACATCACTTCCGAAAGGCGCACGAATTAGCCCCAAATAGGCCCGTTGCCTTGACCGGCCTTGGGTTCTTGCACCACGCGCTAGGGAAGCCGGCAGAAGCGATTGGTTTCTTCATTGAAGCACGAGTGGTGGATCCGTACTTTGAACCGACATGGTATTGGCCACAGCTCGGATGTTTTTACTTCTCCCATCATAAGTTCGACGAAGCCATCGCAAATCTCAGCAGATCACCCCAAATGCCATATTGGGTGGAAGCCTACCGATCTGCTTGCTACGCCCTTATGGGCAAGCCTGAACTCGCCCGAGAGTGCGCATCAAATGTGCTACGCAAAGCCCCAAATTTTTCATCCATTCGGTTTGTTGCCAAAGAAGGTTTCCAGAGCCCGACCGACGAGCAGCTTTTACTCGAAGGACTCTCCAAGGCTGGATTACCGGAGTAGCTGCTCTGTTCCCGGGTGGATTTATGACGTCGCAGCTGTCGGCCAACTCCCGCCTTTAGGCAGACATCCGTATCATTGGCCCTATTCGACTGGCTTGGCCGGAAGGATGGCAACGTCGGCCTTTGTGCCAGTCATGCGGAAAGTGGACTTTCCGCTTCCGGCCCCCTAGCGGTCATTCGGTCCAATCGCCTCAGGATAGGTATGGCTCACGCGACCGACATGTTTTTAGCGTCTCACGACAGCCGTGCTTCCCCTGACAATCAGCCTGATGGCCAGTTCCCGTTGTCTGAGATGCAGTCGCTGCGATGGTGAGGCCAGGATGTAGTCGGCGGCAATCCGGCCCATGTCGCGCGCGGGCACCTCCAGTGTGGTCAGTTCGGGCGAGGTCAATTCTGCAATCTCCAGATTGTCGAATCCGACGACCGAAACCTCCTGCGGGACTGCGATGCCTTCGGCGTGGCAGTACTTGATGGCGCCGGCGGCAAGGATATCACTGCCGCAAAATACCGCGGTTGGTCTTCGGGGGTCTTCCATCAGCCGCCGCATGCAGGTGCGGCCGTCATCCAGCCTGTAGGCTCCCTCGACGACCGGAACCATGCCTTGATCGATGCCGGATCGTTCGAGTTCGTTCAAGAAACCGTCGCGGCGGCCTGCCGCGCGATCATTGTCCTGGGTGATGCCGGCGATCATTGCGAATTTGGTGTGCCCGAGGTCGAGCAAGTAACGGGCGGCGGTTCGCCCTGCCTTTTCGTTGTCGAACCCCACGGCCGCACCTGCCGCCGTCGCCGTCGCCGTGTAGGTGTAGACATAGTTGATGCGCTTCTGTTCGAACATGGCCAGAGTGGCTGGCCGGTGCGTTGACCCGACAAGCACCACTGATTCGACCCCGCGCTCGACCAGCAGACGTGCCTGCTCGTATTCAAGTTCGATATCGTAGCCCGAGGTGTTGATGATGAGCGAAACGTCTTTTTCGGAAAGCCGCGCCTGAAGTCCATCGACCATCGTGGCATAGATAGCGTGGTCCAATGTGGGGATGATCGCGCCGACCAACCTTGTCCGGGTCGACCGCAGCGCCCTGGCGGAACCATTGGGCACATAGCCGAGATCGCGCGCCGCCCGGACAACACGATCCCGCACGACCTCGTTCACGTTGGGATTGCCGTTGAGCACGCGGGAGACGGTGGCCGGCGAACAGTTCGCAAGCTTGGCCACGTCAATCAACTTTGCGCCGCCATCCTCGATATCCATTGAGCCTCGAATCCGACGGTTTTCGAGAAACCGTTTTCCAGATGACACATTTCTTTTCTGAAGGCTACACCATCCTTCTTTCAGAAAGCCTTTCAAATTGGGCTTGACAGCTATGAGAAAAGGCGTGAAAACGATTTCACAAATGCGCAACTCATAGCGCAGAACCAAGGGATGAGAAATGCTCAGCGGCATCAAAGTCGTCAGCTTCTGCCATTTTCTGCAGGGTCCTGCAGGCGCCCAATATCTCGCAGACATGGGTGCGGATGTCATCAAGGTTGAACCCATCGACGGAGCTCATGAACGTCGCTGGTCGGGGGCGGACGTCTATGTGGAAGGGATCAGCGGCTTCTATCTCTGCGCCAACCGCAACAAGCGCTCCATCGGCATTGATCTGAAGAGCACCGAAGGCAAGCAAGTCGCCCGGCGCCTGATCGCCGGCGCCGATGTGGTGATGGAGAATTTCCGGCCCGGCGTATTCGCCAAGCTCGGCTTTGACGATGATGCGCTCCGGGACATCAATCCCAATTTGATTTTCGCGTCAGCGAGCGGTTTTGGCGCAACTGGCCCGATGGCGATGAAACCCGGCCAGGATCTTCTCGCCCAGGCGCGCTCCGGTCTGATGACTGTCACCGGAACGCCGGAACGTGGCCCCACGCCGGTCGGTGCGGCGATCGTCGACCAACATGGCGGGGCACTTCTGGCGATCGGCATTCTGGGTGCATTGGTGCGCCGCTTGCGGGATGGCAAGGGGACGCGCGTCGAGGCAAGCCTGATCAACTCGGCAATCGACCTGCAGGGCGAGGCGCTGGTCAATTACTTCGCCGGCGGCTTCAGCCGCGAGGTGCTCAACCGCGAGGCGAATCTGGCGACATGGTTCCATGCCGCGCCCTACGGTGTCTATCCTGCCTCCGACGGCCATGTGGTGGTGTCGCTGTGCGATGCTTCCGTGTTGGCCGAAGCGCTCGACAGCGACGGTCTGCGCGAGGTAGTCGGTGTCGACCGCTACGTCGAACGCGACGACTATGCTCGCCGGCTGGCCAGTGCCACGGCCCGGTTCGCGGTGGCCGACCTCGCCGAGCGCTTTGACCGCCATGGCATCTGGTGGGCGCCCATCAATTACTATGACGATCTGCTGGCCGACGCGCAACTCAGCCACGCGCAAGTGTTTCGGCAGGTGAACGTGCGTGGCCGAACGATCCACCTGGTCAACCATCCCAACCGCTACGACGGCGAGGTGCCCGCGTTGCGATACCTCGCTTTGGAGATCGGCGAGCACACGCACGAGATCCTGGACGAGCTTGGCTATGCCGATGTTGAGGTCCAGCGCCTGCTGGCGTCAAAGGCCGTGGTCGCATCCCGCGAAAAGGACGACGCAGTGGCAAGGAAGGCTTCGTGATGCTGGAACAGGTTTCCCCGGCTGCAATCGGCGTTGCTATGCCCGAGCACGCAGCCTCCATCAACCGCGGACTTGCCATTGTGACGGGTGGCCGTCGCGGCATCGGCCGAGCCATCTGTTGTGAACTCGCGCAGGCAGGTTTCGACGTCGCTGTCATCGACATCGTGGACGATGAGAATGCCAGCGAGACCGTCGATCTTGTCCGCACACACGGGCGAAATGGTGCCTTTTATCGCAAGGACATATCCGAGACCTCGGACAATGCGGCGTTCATAGAGCGTATTGAAGCCGATCTGGGGGGAACCACCTGCCTGGTCAACAACGCCGGCGTCCAGGTTTCCGTGCGCGGTGATCTTCTCGATGTTACCGAGGAGAGCTTCGACCGGCTGGTCGGCATCAACTTGCGCGGCACGTTCTTCTTCACCCAGGCCGTAGCGCGGGCGATGATTTCCCGGCCGCAGGCCCGGCTCGAACGGTCGGTGGTGACGATCACCTCTGCTAACGCGGGCTTGGTCTCGCCGGAAAAGGGGCCGTACTGTATATCCAAGGCCGGACTGTCGATGGCTTCCCAGCAATTTGCCATTCGCCTGGCGGATGCAGGCATCCGGGTGCACGAGATTCGCCCAGGCCTGATCCAGACCGACATGACCGCTGACGTCTATGAGAAATATTCCGCGCAGGTCGAAGCCGGACAACTCTCGGCAATCAGACGGTGGGGGCAGCCTGAAGACATTGCCCGCGGGGTGGCGACGCTGGCGGTCGGCGGCATGCCATTCAGCACCGGGGACATCTACCACATCGGCGGCGGCATGCAGATGCACCGCCTGTGAGCTTTTTTTGAGGAACCGTGAAAACGATTTCTCGGTTTGGGAGACCACGTGATGAAGGACGCAGTTCTCGAAATGCGCGGCATCCACAAGCGCTTTCCGGGTGTGTATGCGCTGAACAATGTCAGCTTCGCCGTGCGCAAGGGAAGCGTGCATGGCGTCATCGGTGAAAACGGCGCCGGCAAGTCGACATTGATGCGCGTCCTGTCTGGCGCGTTCCTGGCCAACGAGGGTGAAGTGACCATCGACGGAGATGTGGTGGCGGCGCCGACGCCTGAGCGGATGCTTGAGCTCGGAATCGCGGTCATCTATCAAGAGCTCGCCCAGGCTCCGCATCTCACAGTGGCTGAAAACATCTTTCTCGGCCGCCTGCCGAAAACGCGTCTGGGTACGATCGACTGGCGTCGGGCGAAAGGCGCAGCTCAAGATGTGCTCGACAGGCTTGGCTTCCGTGTCGATCCGGCAGCGCGCATCGACACGATCAGTGTCGCGCAGCGCCAGATGGTCGAGATAGCCAAGGCGATTGCCCGCGAGGCTCGCATCGTGGTGCTCGATGAGCCGTCCGCTGTTCTCGGCGACTCCGAGCTTGAACATCTTTTCAAGACGATCCGGCGGCTGAGCAGCGAGCACGGCGTCTCGTTCATCTACATCACCCATCGCCTCAAGGAGCTCTATGAGATTTGCGACGAGGTCACCGTGCTTCGGGATGGACAGGTCGTTGCCTCGATGCCGCTTGGCCAGACGACCACGGCCGATCTCATCCGCCATATGGTCGGGCGCGAACTCAAGGACGTATTTCCACCGCGCTCGCGGCCCGGCGACGAGATCCGCTTAGACGTACGCAACCTATCGCGGAACGGCGTGCTGAAGGATATCTCCTTCAATGTCAGGCGCGGCGAAATCCTCGGCATCTGCGGTCTTGCCGGAGCGGGCCGGTCCGAGGTGCTGCGCGCTATCGCCGGCGCCGATCCGATCGACGGCGGCGAGATCAGGATCGACGGCCAAGTGGTCGCTATCGACGGGCCGCGTCGGGCACTTGCGCATGGCGTCGGCCTGCTGCCCGAGGATCGCAAGACAGAGGGGCTGTTCCTCGACCAGTCGGTGGCATTTAACGTCACCGTTTCCCAGATGACGCCGTTGACCCGCAGTGGCCTGATCAGTGGCCGTCGCGAGCACGAGGCTGTCTCCCTGTTCATCCAGCAGATGCGCATCAAGACGCCGAGCCCCAGCACCAAGGTCCGCACGTTGTCGGGCGGCAATCAGCAGAAATGTGGCATCGCCCGGCAACTGCATGCGGGGACGGAAATTCTGCTGGTCGACGAACCGACGCGCGGCGTCGACGTGGCGGCGAAGCGAGAAATCTACGACCTGCTCGCCGAACTGACATCAAAGCGCGGCGCAAGCGTCGTGATGGTCTCGTCCGAATTGCCGGAAATCCTTGGCCTCTGCAATCGCATTATCGTCATGCGCGAGGGCGCCATTTCGGCGATTCTCGATGGCGAGGGCGCGACCGAGGAAGCGATCATGGCCCATGCGGTTTGGCAGTGAGGAACGATATGGCTACGCGCAGCTACCAACAATTCATCGGCGGGCGGTTTGTCGACGGTTCAGGCTCCGGCTCAATCGAGCGCCGGTCGCCGGCCACAGGTGACCTGGTCGCCCGCTATTGCGATGGCACGCCCGAGGATGTCGATCTTGCCGTCGAGGCGGCGCGCATCGCATTTGAGGAAGGGCCGTGGCCGCGTATGAGCGGCATGGAGCGCGCCGAGGTCCTGAACCGTCTTGCCGATCTGATCCGCACCAACCGCGACCGGCTGGTCAGGATTGAGGTCGAGGAGGTCGGCAAGCCAATTCGTTTTGCGCGCGGCGATATTGATGGTGCAGCCGGCCTGACACGCTATGCAGCTTCGCTGGCCATGCAGATGGCTGGCCTGACCTATACGAACATTGGCGATGGCAAGACGGCGCTGATCAGCCGCGAAGCGGTGGGCGTCGTGGCCCTGGTCACACCATGGAATTTCCCGGCGCTGATCCTGTCGCAGAAAGTCCCGTTTGCGCTCGCCGCCGGCTGCACTGTGGTGCTGAAACCATCGGAGTTCACTTCCGGATCAGCCTTCGAGATCGCCGCGCTTGCGGCGGAAGCCGGCGTCCCGGCCGGCGCCTTCAACGTCGTCAGTGGCTATGGCGCAACCGCTGGCGACCACCTGACCGGGCATCCGGGCATCGACTTCGTTTCCTTCACCGGTTCGACGCGCACCGGCAGCCGTGTCGTCGGCAACACGTCCCGTCACTTGGTCAAATCTTCGGTCGAACTCGGCGGAAAGTCGGCCAATATCGTCTTTGCCGATGCGGATCTGGAAGCCGCGGCGGACGGCGCGCTGATGGGCGTGTTCTTCAACAATGGCGAGTGCTGCGTTTCGGGTTCGCGGCTGTTCGTGCAGTCGTCCATCGCTGACGATTTCATCGCCAAGGTGATCGCGCGCTCCCGCAAGATGAAGGTTGGCGATCCGTTTGACGACGACACGGATATCGGCGCGCTGATCGATCACAACCATCTGGCCAAGGTGGCCGGCTTCGTCAAAAGCGGGGTCGAGGACGGCGCCGAACTGGTGCTCGGTGGCAGCGTCACGACAAAGGCGGCCGGTCATTTTCACGAAGCGACCATTTTCGACCGGGTCGAGCCGCATATGACCATTTTTCGCGAAGAGATCTTCGGCCCGGTGCTCAGCGTCACCCGGTTCGATGCGGTGGATGACGCGGTGCGATTGGCCAACGACACTGCCTATGGCCTGTCGAACTACATCTGGTCGAAGAATATCGACACGGTTCTGACCGTCGCCAAGCGCCTGAAAAGCGGCTGGGTGCAGGCCAACACAATCATCGACGGCGCCCCGCAGCTACCTCTCACCGGCGTAAAGGGATCCGGATTCGGCTACGAGATGGGCCAGGCCGGCTTTGAAGAGTTCACTCAGCTCAAGACGCTGCTCATCCAGACCGGGCCGCGCGCTCCGGTCTTTCCAGTCTGAGGCGGGCGATGACCATTCCGCGCCTTATCGTCACCGATGTCGACCGCACCTTGCTGACGCACGACCATGCGTTGCCGCAGCGTGTGGCGGACGCTCTGCGCGGGGCGCGAGAGGCGGGCATCACGATCATTCTGGCAACGGCGCGCTCGCCGCTCGGGGTGAAGCCCTATGCGGAGAAGCTTGGGATTGCAGGCCTCGCCATCTGCTTCAACGGCGGCTGGATCGGCGACGTTTCGACCGGCGTTGCGCTGTCCGATCAGCGGATCGGTCGCACCGATGCGCTGCACACCATGGCCACGGCGCAAGCGGCGGGCGTTCGACCGATGTGGTTCACCGGCCACGACATTCACGCACTTGCCCAAGACCCGACCATCGCACGCGAAGCCGGCGTGACCAAAGAGCCTTTGATCGTGGCGAAGACGCTGGAAGACCTGCCGGGCGAACCCGGCAAGATCATGTGTGTCGCCGCGCAGCCCTCCGACCGTGAAGCCTTTGGAGCTCTCCGCGTGCAACTCGGCGCGTGCCTTTCGGTATCGGGATCGCATCCACGTCTGCTCGAGATCGGTCCGCCCGGTATCTCCAAGAAGACCGCCATCGCGACCGTTGCGGCCGAGCTCGGAATGGCGGCGCAGGACTGCGCGGCCGCCGGCGACGCCGAGAATGATCTCGACATGCTGGCCTGGGCAGGAACGGCGGTGACGGTCGGCAACGCTGTGCCGGAAGCCAAGCGGGTCGCGCATTTCGTTGGACCGTCTTGCGACGAGGGCGGGCTGGCCGATGCGGTGGCCTGGCTGCTGCATCGGCAATCGACCCTCGCAACGGCAGACGAAACGGGAGGAAGGAATGGCTGAGATGACAACGGGACAAGGATTGGCGTCGATCCGGCCGGGGTCGGTGGGTCGGTTGCGAGGCTGGGCGCAAAGCCTTGGCCTGCTCTGGGTCCTGATCGTGTTGTGCGCCTTCGCGGTGTATCTGTCGCCGAGCTTCATCCAGACCGGCAACATGTTGAATGTCGGCCGCCAGATGGCGCTGTTTGGCATCGTCAGCGTCGGCATGACCTTCGTCATTCTGACCCGCGGCATCGATCTTTCTGTGGGTTCCATCGTCGGCGTCGTCGCGGTTGCAACCGCGCTGATGCTCTCATCTGGCGTTCCAATCCCGTTGGCGATGATCGCGGCGCTGGGGATGGGAGCCGTGTTCGGCGCCATCAATGGAGCTGGCGTCGTTTTCTTCGGCATGCCGCCCTTCATCATGACCCTCGGCACGCTGGTGATGGGGCGCGGCATTGCCATGACTATAGCCAACGGCGAGCCGAAGACGCTTGGCGATGCTTCGGACGCTTTCTCCTATCTGGGCAGCGGTTTTCTCTTCGGCATTCCCGTACCGATCTGGATCTTCGTTGCCATAGCCGCCGCGGCTTTCGTCGTCCTGCGACATACGCCTTTCGGTCGCCAGATCTACGCGGTCGGTTCAAACACCGAGGCAGCGCGGCTTGCCGGCATCAACGTGCCGCGCGTGCTGATGTCGGTCTATGCCATCTCAGGCGTGCTGTCGGCGCTGACCGCCCTGGTTTTCGTCTCGCGGCTGACCGTTGGTGAGCCCACCGCCGGCACCAATCTCGAACTCGAGGCGATCTCGATCGTCGTCATCGGCGGCACCAGCCTGTTTGGCGGCGAAGGCGGCGTCATTGGCACCGTGATCGGCGCCGCAATCATTGCCGTCATGGCTAATATATTGAATTTGCTTGGAATATCGCCATTCACGCAACAGATCGTGAAGGGCGCCATCATCATCGCTGCGGTGATGTTCGAGGTCTACCGTCACAAAAGACGGTCCTGACATCCATGCGCGGCGGCACTTGCCAGACGGGCTGGCCGTCGCGCTTTGGAGCCTGAAATGAAAAACAATGGAGGAGTGAAAAAATGACCAGTCGCAGACATTTCCTACGCACCACGGCCCTTGCCGCCACCCTGGTACTGGGCGCCATGATGCCGGGCGCGGTCTTGGCTCAGGACAAGATCAAGATCGGCTTCAGCCAAGGCACCATGAATCATCCTTGGCGCGTCGCCATGGTGGAGGGCAACAAGAAGTACGCGGCCGAGCATTATCCGGATATCGATCTTATCGTCACTGACGGCAACAACGATGCTTCCAAGCAGGTGGCAGACGTCGAAAGCCTGATCGCGCAAGGCATCAAAGTGCTGATGATCTCGCCGCTGACGGAGCAGGCACTGACGCCAGTCGTCAAGGAAGCAATGGACGCCGGGATCAAGGTTGTGACTCTCGACCGCAAGGTCAACACGCCCGTCACCGTCCATGTCGGCGGCGAGAACCTGCCGCTCGGCGTCGGCGCGGGCGAGTTCCTTGCGAAGAAATTGAATGGCAAAGGCAACATCATCGAGTTGCAGGGGACGGCGGGGGCATCGGCCACCATCGATCGCAACAAGGGGTTTGCGGAAGCGATCGCAAAGCACCCGGACATGAAGGTGGTCGCATCGCAGAACTGTGACTACACCCGCGACAAGGCGGTGAAGTTCATGGAAGACATGGTGCAGCGGTTTGGTCCCGGCCAGATCCAGGCGGTGTACGCGCACAATGACGAGATGGCACTCGGCGCGATCCAGGTGCTGGAGGCCGCCGGCCGGCTCAATGAAGTGGCGGTGGTCGGTATCGACGGCCAGGAGACTGCTTTCGAGGCAGTCAAACAGGGCAAGCTCGCCGCAACCTTCGTTTATCCGTTCGTGGCGCCGGAAGGGATCGAGACCGCCTACAAGGTGGCCAAGGGTGAAGAGGTCCCGGAGACGATCACCTTGCCAACGGTCTCAGTGACCCCGGACAATATCGCCGACATGATCGGCAAGGGCTTCTAAGTCCTCCCTGCGCAACGGGACGCCGCACTGGCGCGGCGTCCCGAAATGTCAAATAGGAACTGGATGATGAGCGACAAGAAACCGTTTGCTGCCAATGGCGTCATTCCCGCCTGCCTGATGCCGTTCACCGCCGATCTGGCTGTCGATGAGAGGGCCTACCGCAAGCACCTCGCTGACGTCTCCTCGGTCGAAGGCATTTCCGGCATCACCATCAATGGTCATGCGGCCGAAGTGCACGCGCTCACCATCGACGAGCAATACCACGCGATCGTGGTAACCAAGGATGTGTTGCAGGATCAGGTTCCGACCATTGTCGGAGTGTATACAAACTCCAGCCTCGAGGCCGCGCGCATCGCTGCTTATGCTCAGCGGGAGGGCGCCGACGCGCTCCTGGTTTTCCCACCAGACTTCATGACGCTCGGTGGGCACCTGCGACCAGAGATGATCGTCGAGCATCTGAAGCGCATCACCGATGCGTCCGACCTTCCCATCATCCTGTTCCAGTATCCGCTGGCATCGAACCTTGCCTACCCGCTACAGACATTGCTCGACCTCTGCCGTCGTTCTCCCTCGATCGTCGCGATCAAGGACCAGTGCGGCGATGGCAATTTGCATGAACGACAGATCCGCGAATTGAAAGCTCTCGACCGTCCGGTCAACACCCTCACCACCCACAGCGCCTGGCTACTCGGCTCTCTGGCGCTTGGCTGCGACGGGCTCTTGTCGGGCGCCGGCAGCGTCATCGCCAGCCTTCAGGTTGCGCTGTTTCGCGCCGTGCAGGCGAACGATCTCAAGACTGCCAAGGCGATCGGTGACCGCATCTATCCCACGGTACGGGCCTTTTATGACGCGCCGCTTCTCGATATGCACAATCGCATGAAAGAGGCGCTGGTGCTGCTCGGGCGACTGGACGAAGCTCATGTCCGGCCTCCATTGATGAAGCCAAACCCCGCCGAGATCGAGAAGATCCGGGGACTGCTGGCTGCTGCCGGATTGAGCGCGGAGACGCTTTACAGGAAGGTCGCCTGATCGATGATGGACCGCCTAGTTCAGGCAGTGGAACCGGCGCCCGGCATCCGACTGCTGACGCTCAACCGGCCGGACAAGTTGAACGCCTTGTCCAAAGCGCTGCTAGCCGAATTGAGCCAACTGCTGGCTGGCTATGACGCCGATCCAGAGGTCGGCTGCGTGGTGCTAACGGGTGCCGGTCGCGCCTTTGCGGCGGGCGCCGACATTTCTGACATGCTGGAACGCGGCGTCGCCTCCTATACCGATCCAGAGCGGCTGGCATGCTGGCGCGCCATTGAGGGCTTCTCCAAGCCGATTATCGCCGCCGTGAACGGCTATGCGCTGGGCGGCGGGCTGGAGCTTGCGCTGCTGTGCGACATCATCATTGCCTCGCAGGCAGCTCAATTCGCGACGCCTGAAATCAAGATCGGCTCGTTTCCCGGCGATGGCGGCACGCAGCGTCTGCCACGCCTCGTCGGCAAATCCTTTGCCATGCAGATGGTTCTGACCGGCGACATGGTCGATGCGACGCTCGCCGAGCGCAAAGGACTGGTCAGTGAAGTCGTGGCGGCCGACAGGCTCCTGTCGAGGGCGCTGGAGATCGCCGCTGCGATCGCCGCCAAGTCGGTTGCCATCACGCCCTATGCCAAGAAGGCCGTTCTGGCGGCATTCGAAACCGAACTGCAAAGCGGGCTAGAGATTGAGCACCGGCTGACCGTCGAGGCGTTCGGCAAGGAGGACCGGATCGAAGGGCTGCGATCCTTTGCCGAGAAACGGGCGCCGGCCTTCAGGGGCAAATAGGACTGAGGCGCAAGGTCGGCGGCCGGGTTTCGTCGCGCCGACGGGAAGGTGCCTTCGGGCGCGAGTGGAGGCAGAATTATGTGGGATTACATCATTGTCGGCGCGGGCTCGGCCGGTTGCGTGCTTGCAAACCGCCTGTCCGAGGATCCTGACGTCAAGGTCCTGCTGCTGGAGGCTGGCAGCCGGGATTGGAATCCGATGATCCATATTCCTGGCGGCATCGGCAAGCTGTTCGGGCCAGGCGTAAACTGGCGGTTCCACACGGTGCCGCAGAAGAACCTCGACAACCGCTCCATCTGGTATCCGCAAGGCAAGACGCTTGGTGGCTCGAGCTCGATCAACGCGATGATCTACATCAGATGCCAAAAGGAGGACTACGACAATTGGGCAGCACTCGGAAACGACGGCTGGGCTTATGAGGATGTCTTGCCCTATTTCCGTAAATCCGAGGACAATGATCGGCTCGCCAATCGCTATCACGGGCAGGGCGGTCCGCTCGCAGTTTCGGATCAGGTCGGCCCGCACCCATTGACCCGGGCCTTTATCCGCGCCGTGCAACAATATGGCCTGCCGTTCAATCCCGACTTCAACGGCGACACCATGTATGGCGCCGGCTTCTACCAGGTCACCTGTCGCGATGGCCGCCGCCGCTCGTCCGCCGTCTCCTATCTGCATCCCGTCAGCAGACGGCCCAATTTGACGGTCAGGACCCATGCCCGGGTTACAAGGATCGTTGTCGAGAACGGCCGCGCCGTCGGCGTCGAGCTTTCCGAGGGCAAAACGCGGAAGGTGCTGCGGGCCGAAAGCGAGGTGATCGTATCGGCAGGAGCCATCAACTCGCCGCGCCTGCTGATGCTGTCCGGTATCGGACCGGCCGACGAGTTGAAAGCTCTAGGGATCGCGCCGATCGCCGATCTCAGCGGTGTGGGTCGGAATCTCCAGGACCATCTCTGCACCAACGTCCATCTGACGCTCAAGGACCCGATCAGCTATGACGGCCAAGATCGCTATCCCAAGGCGCTCCTGCACGGCATTCGCTGGCTGCTCTATCGCAATGGCCCTGCCGCCTCGGTCATTGTCGAGGGCGGTGGCTTTTTCCAAAGTGAGGGAGCTAAGCGGCCCGACCTTCAGATTCACATCGCGCCAGCGTTGGTGGTGCGCGGCGGCCAGACGCGACTGGATGGGCATGGTTTCACCATCAACTCGACATTCCTTCGACCACGTAGCATCGGCTCGGTGAAGCTCCGCTCGTCGAACCCCGCCGACGAGCCGCTGGTTGACCCCAACTATCTTTCTGACCCATACGATCGCGGCATGGCATTGAAATCAGTACGGATCATCCGGGACGTGCTGGCGCAAAGCGAAATCGGCAAGTTCGTCAAGGTCGAGCGGCTGCCTGGGCCGGCTGCGAAGACCGACGAGGAATTGATGGCCTACATCAGGCAATATGCCTGCTGCGACTATCACCCTGTTGGCACCTGCAAGATGGGCGTCGACGAGACCGCAGTCGTCGATCCCGAACTGCGTGTGCGGGGAGTCGACGGACTGCGGGTGATCGACTCATCGATCATGCCGGTGCTGATCAGCGGCAACACCAATGGACCGACGATGATGATCGGCGAAAAAGGCGCCGATCTGGTGAAGGGCGTCCGGTCTGGTCGCTCCGCACAAGCGATCGCGGCAGTCGCGTAAGTTTCTGGAGACCGGACCGATGCAATTCCTCGTCTTGTCTCGGCGCCGGACCGACCAATTCAGCGAAGCGGATTTCGAACAGCTGGTACCCAGCGAGGGGGCACAGGCCCGCCATCTCTATAGCATCGGCTTCACGCGCCAGTGCCAGATCGTCGAGGCGAGGGACGAGATCGAGGTTCACGAGAAGCTGGCGACGTTGCCGCTGGCGAGGGCGGGGATGCTTGACTTCGAAATCGTCCCGCTGAAACCCTACGCTGGTTTCAATCTGCCATGAGGCCCACTGTTGTCCCTATGCAGTCGCACCGAGGTCCGATTATGGCGCGACGCGTCAGCAACGTCGTTGCGGCTGAGATGGGGTTGCCAGCGAAATGGCGCCTTTCCCGCTAGTAAATTCTGGAACCGGACCGTCTGCTTTCGGCCCCAAAGGTGACATGGCTGTGATGCGCCTCAGCTTGGTCATCGAGGTGACGCATGTCTTCACCCAAAAACCAGACATCGTCAGGAGACGTGCGGGAAGCAATGTAGCCTTTGATGCTCAAGCTTGGCGATCGAGTGACGCAGAAATGACACCGACCCGTGAGACTACCCCTCAACTGTTACCAGCTGCCAGGTTCCCTCTAAGGCTTTCGAAATAACATAGTGCGAGCGGTGCAAACGCTGATGATCGAACTTGTCGCCGCAATGGACAGTGGGCCAATTTCAAGAACACTGATTTTGTCGAATCCAAAATAAATCAGATACAGAACGATTGCCGCCGGTACGATGACGATTGTCATCCACGATGTAAGGCGTGGCAACCAGGAGCTAAAGGCCGGCGCCCACGGAAATGAGGTTCCTTCAAGTGGGAATGGATATCTATTAAAGTAGGCCGCGATGCTGATAAAAAAATATAACTGAATGATTGTAATGGCCGCTGCGCCCCAAGTAACCACAAATTTTAGAGGAACGTCTAGCCCAAAGAGACTCAATGACGCGGGACTGATCTTCTCTACAACCTGAAGAATCTTCAAGTTTGCATCCAGCGTTTCGGACTGAGAATCCCTTGTTAGCTCCTCGAGTTCAGGGAACGACTCTTTGAACGAGGCTGGGCCGCCACTCTGGGGAAGATATTCAATTCCCTCTGCTAGTCTTGAACGCCAGTTGACGGAGGTGGATACGATTTCGCCCGAGAATTTCACTGGTCGGATGGGTGCGCGAACATTGGCATGCCAACCTTGGGCGCCATTCTGCTCGACCTCGCCAGCTGTCAGGAAAAGGCCGATTTTCCCAGCGTCGTCGAGGCAGGCCAAGAGAACTGGAACGCCGGATAAATAGGTCATCCCATTTTGTCGGTGACCGGTGACCGTCGCTCCCCCGTCCCGGGGTTGCAGATCCAGCTGATCGGGAAGCGAATTGGCGTTCAGCAACAAGACGTCACCCAAATCATTCCATATCTGACTGAATCGGAGTAGGGAGAGATTCGCTTCAACAGAAACTAGGTGCGGGTCATTGGTGGATGAATTAATATCCTCCACCAACGATCCCTTACAACTCCAATAATCGGACTTTATTCTATGTCTGGGAAGTATTACGTATATTTGATCCTCATCCTTCAGGGAGCTTTCAGGGGATTGTCCATGGTAGTCGAATTCACTCGTCTTTCCCGCCTGGTACCAAAGCAAAGAAAACAAATTTGAATTTTCGTCATTTTTCAATAGTGAATTCGACTGAAGTTTGTTAGTTGCGGCGATAATTCCGACCAGTTGGTTCTTGGCTTTTGTTATATCGGCCGTCGCCACCTGTGAAATGGCGAAAACGGCGACGAGACAAAGCACGACAAGCGAAAAGTGCGTGCTTCGCAAATGTGTCAGGAAGCTTTTCTGGTCTTCATCCAAGCCCGCACCCTCTTTGCATCGGCACCCTATCATCAATTTGGCTGTAGGGCCTGCGCAAAGTAGACAGATGCTTTCGCCCGCCTCAACCGCCAGGTCCCTTCTTACGCCTCGCCTTTGCCGCACCGATGATTAGGCTGCTTCGGGAGAGCGAATCATCGCTCGATCATGGATTGGGCCTGCGGAAGCCAACACAATGAACGACGCGGCGTCTCAGATCGCGGCCTCGCTTGCTATCGACCTTGACGCGGGAACGCCGGGTCGGCGCGCGATCGCCGGCTTTCTGGTTCAGATCTTGCGGAGCGTTCACCTCGGCCTCGAGACGAGTATCGCGCTTTCGCCTGTGGACGGAAGCGCCCAGATGATTTTGCATCTCGAACCCGCCGACGGCGGGGACCACAGGCTTCTTGGCGGACCACGTGACATCGTCGAACAGGTGAAGATGCGCACCGACCGGGGCAAATGGTCCAGCGGTGAGGTCGCCTCAAAGGTGTTTCCCGACTTGCTGCGTGCGGTTCATATCGCTGCCGACCAGACATTTCGCTTCGTCACCAACAACGGGGCCGGCCTTGCCACACTTCAGGGCTACATCGCGTCACGCGGGCGGGCCACCGGCAAACCACATCGATGGGGCTCTGAACGCCTGACGACGGCCGAGTTTGAGCAACGCCTCGCGAGATTTGCTGGCCTAGACCATGTTACTGCCGAGTTGCGCCATCTGCTCGATCGGCTTGAAATCTGCGTATTCGATCCAGCGGCTGCCCAGGACGAGATCGACAAGGTGCTTACCCCGCTCGTCGAACCCGGCGAGCGTGTGAGTGACAAGCGCCACCAGTTGATTGGCCAATTGATGATGCTCGCAACGACGGGAGCAAAGCTGGAGCCCGCGGACCTGCTCGCCCTGGTTAGTCCGCGGGCGTATCGGCTGCTCGCCCATATCCAATCCCTGCCGAGGCTGCTCGCCCATCATCTGCAAGAGGACGCCCGCCTCATCGGCTACGCCGTTGAACTGCAGGTGCATCGAGCTCTGCCCGATGTCCTGTCCGATCTCGCCGTCCTCTCGGGCGAGTCCGGACAGGGTAAGACTTGGTCACTCGCGCAACTCGCCTTCGAGCAGATCGATCGCGGCGAGTTGGCTATCCTCATGCGCGCGCCCGCGACAATCGAGGAGGCTTTCGACTTCATCGCGGAGCGGATCTGGCAACCGGCGCATCCCGATCGCGCGCCAATCGCTGTCATGGCCAAAAGCCTGCGCGAGGCGCTCCGTCGCGCCGACGGGACGTGGCTCACTCTCTATGTCGATGACGTGCAGGATCGGACCTTCGCGGAGCGGCTCGCGCGAGCCAGGTGGCACGAACATGGTGTGCGCATCGTCATCTCGGCCCAGCCGCGCATTACCGAGGCGATCCGCTCGGTTCGCCAGGATTTGCAGATCATTGAGATCGGCAATTTCCGGAGTGCGGAACTGCGCCGCTTCCTAGCCATACATGGGCGTGACACGGCGCTTGAGACGACGCCCGACGATGTCTTCGAACTGCTCTTGAAGCCGGTGCACGCGAGCATTTTCGTTCAGTTACCCAAACGCAATGCCTGGGCGGGCGTGTCCGAGTATCAGCTGTTCAACGCCTATTGGGACTACGCGAGCCTGGATGCCCGCGAGCAATTCGACCATCCCAGCGACCGACACTGCCTGAGGTCGCTGGCCGGCCGACTCCTGACAGGGCAAAGCCACTATCCTTGGCGTATCGGCGAGATGCGCGCCGCGGGGCTCGACGATCCCGCAATCCTGCGCCTTGAGCAGGTCGGGCTTTTGCGGCGCGTGGTTCCCGACCGCGTCGCTTTCGCCGCGGACCGGATGCTCAACTGGGCAGTCGCGGAATCTTTGGTCGACACAATACTGGAGGATGGATTGTCGCCGACGGAAGCCGAGACCCGTTTTGCCTCGATCGACGTTCTGCGAACCAAGAGTGGCGAAGCGATTGGCACGCGTCTTAGCTATGTCTACTTCGACGCATTGTGGCTGCTCGCTGGCCAGGGCGAGCCCGAGTTCGTTGCCATGCTCATCAGTGAGCATGTCGCGCGGATGCACCCGGAAGACCGTGCCGAGGATCAGTGGACAAACGGCTTCGGCAGCCTAGGCCCCCGCATCCTTCCCGCCCTGGAATATCTCGCCGCCCACGAGCTCGGTGACGAGGGTGATACGGAAATCCTGAGGAATCTTCCATTCGCCCTCGCCGCCATGGCGGTCGCGGATGCCCAGCCCGTCGAGGACCTGATCGAGCGCCTGATCACGTCGGGCGTCGAGCGCTGTGTCGACATTGGACTGCGCGCGGCCCGTGTGGTGCCCGCTCCGAGGGCGCTTGACGCTATCTGGGGCGAGCACCTTGAGCGCACGGCCGCTTACGATCAGGCCGCGACCACATCTGATGTCGAGGCACGATCCCTGGCGATTTTGCGCCTTGAGTTGAGTTCCGATGGGCTGGGCATAGCTGTTGCAGCGGCCCCAGGGTGGCTGGACAGGAAGCTCGCCGCCGAAACGGACATCACGGCGCTTGATCAGCTGTTGTGGCGGCTCAAGGATCAGAAATCGGTTGACGGTGACACGGCTTCGGCGATCTGGAACAGGCATCGCGATCGGCTGGTGGCGCTGGTGCCGTCCTCGAGCGCCGCGCTCATAGAGGCAATTGGCCATTTCCGGGAGACATCCTTGAGTACGGTGCTCGACGCTGCGACGACCGACACGCGGGAGTGGATGCCAGAGCGCGTCTTGCGAAGCCGTGCACGGCTCGCACCAGGCGATGCCATCCGGCAGCTAGCGCAGGGGAGCCACCTCTACGGCTGGAAAGCCTCCAGTTGGTGGTTCGACGAACTGGCGGCGGCCGATCCGAAAGGCCTCGCTGACGCGATCCGCATCCGTGCGAGCAGGAGCGACGATCCACCGACCGAGCTCATCTTCTATTACCACAGCAGACCCGAGGCGATGAATTCCGAAACGCTCCACGAGGTACTAGACGCCTTTGCCGAACAGCTCCGTGTTTTCAATGGAACAGGAAATCCCAGCCGGGAGGAGGGTCGGCTGCATCACCCGTTGGAATTCCTTCCTCGCCTCAGCGAACCTTGGCAATTCGACAGACTGAGAAGTCGTGCTGGCACGGCGGTCGAGGTCGAACTGCTGACGTTCGCTGCACGGCGCCGCAGCCGCATAGATATGACGCGCGATGTCACCGGCGGCCATTGCGAACGCATTCTGGCGATGATCGCCGGAGTGGGGTTCGATGACTTGGTCGTGGCCGAGCTCGCAAGACCGAATCCCTTTGGTCGCCAGGATGGATATGTCGCCGCCCGCTGGTCTGAGGCCCACGCGGTCGTGAGGTCGCTGTCCGAGGCTTCGGGCGACCCCAACGCCCAGTCCGTTGGCCAGGTCCTGTATATGGAAGCGCTCGCCGTCCACGGTTGCGACTCGCACATTGAAAGCATGGTTCGTAGCGGCTCCCCCATCTATTTGAACGCTGCCGAGATGCGCTCGTCGAACGGCCGGGACACCTCGGCGCTCCGCCTGCGTATCACGGATCTACTCACAACTGGCGACGCACAATCTCTCGACACTGCCGCAGCTCTGACGGGCTTCCTCCGAGCCGCAGAGGATGCGTCCCGCCTGGTCGCGACCTTCCTGGAACCAGGGACCTCCCGCCAAATCAGGCTCAGGATACTGGCCTCATTTCGCGCGCTGGGCTTCTACACGCCCGCACTGCTTCCGCTGGCGCGCGAGATGATTGCCGGACAAATCCACCAGGAAGCGCACCTCGTCGCTGTTTACCTCGGCGAACACGGAGATGAAGATGCTCGTCGGGCCGTTATTGACTGGCTCTCGGAGCAAGACATAGGGAGTTCATCATGGTCGCGCCAAGGTTACCTGCGTCCGCTCATCGACCATCCCGAGGGCAGGGCTGCGGTCGTCAGCTTCCTGCGGCGCTCGCGGACCAACGGGCACCTGATCGTTGACGGAGGGCTGTTGCGACTGCTCGCCGAGGCGGGCGACAGCCGGGCTCGAGACGAGCTGCTGCGCGCGGCCTACCGCCACTCGGGTTTTGATCGCGGGAACGCGATCGCGGCCATTCGCTATTTGCGGAACGAGGATCCGGAGGAAGCCTATTTCGCCGCGCAGCGCTTGCTCACTCGCCACAACGTACCAGCTGCGGCCGATCTGATGCTTGAGATAGACCCGGATCGCGCCGGCCAGGAACTTCTCGGCCGCTACGGAGATGCAAAGCCTTCCCTTCGCCTGCAGCTCGAGCGGCGTCTTCGCGTGCATCTGGGGGGCGATAGACTGGCAGCGCTGCTCGCTCCGCTGGCGAGCTCGCAGCGCTCAAAGGACCGAGCCTTGGCGGCTCAGGTAGCCGCGGTCGTCCCTTCGGCTGTGGTTGTACCTTGGCTTGACCAGCTCGCAGCCGAAACTCTGCCGGCCGTATGCGATGCCGCTCGTTTGGCGCTCCGTCAACGTCGCCTTGAAACGGCTGCACTATTGCATCGCGATCGGCTGCTCGATTCGCCGAAGCCGATCCAATGGGCTCGCTTGGTAAAAATCATGGAAATCGTCGATCCTTATTATCTCTGGGCGCGCAACGATCCGGTCAGCCTCAAGGACGTGTTTGAAGTGCTCCCGTGTGAGTTTGTCGTCGAGGCCCGCCAGCTTCGTTCGCGACTTCTCAAGGACCGGGAGAACGCGGCGTCCAGGGCGGACAAGGATCGTTGACGCGCCGCCCAGGTCGCCGGACCACAATGCGCCTCATGTCGGACATTAGGTCATGCGGTAGAGATGTGTCGGCCGCATGATGATGGCGCTGAAATCCGGCAGTCAGCATGCGGCCAGAGCCTGCCGCCCTGGGCGGAGCATGCTTCTGCTTAGGAAAAGGCCCATTCTCCATCGGTCGGGGCGATGAACCTCTCGCTCAGCCGACTGTGAAGTTCCCGCCACGATGGGTCCGTCACGAAGCTTCTCATGCTGCCACATGCCTCGGTGAAAGGAACATCGCCGAAGCGGTCAACGAGGCCGCTTATCTCAACGGTCCCACCATCCAGAAATTGCCTGTAGGGGTCTTCATCACGCTCGAGTACGCGATGTCCCCACGCACCCGGTATGTCGTCAGTTGCCAAAGCCTGGCGAAGATCCTCATCCACGCCAGCTGTCTCAAGAGCCTGGCAGACGACATACCGCATCAGGGGATAATAGACCGGCTGATGACTGCCTCCCAGCGCGCGCACGCCAGGCAGGATCGACAGCACCAGAAACATCAAAAGCAGGTTGGGGATCAGGCTTCGGTTTTGCAGGCGCTCGATTATGGCGCTGGCGGTGAAGCGGACTACCTTTGCGCCGGTCACCGGATGGACGAGATGTCGGGCAATCAAGCGCAGCGGCATGCGTCTGCCATTCTCATACATCCAGAAGAAGTCGGTGCCGCGGGCGAGCCAGCCGCTCCAGGGGCCATCGGCCAGCCTGTCGAGGCCGGCAACGATCCTGGAGGCGAGCTTCGGGTCCCCAAGCAGCCGCGTCCGCAGCCAGGAGTCATCATCGGACAGATGCTCGGCAACCAGGTCGGCAATGTCCTCATCGTCGATCTGCAGGAAGGCAAAGCTGCATCCAAACAGTTTGGGCCAAAGCATGAGATTGGCTGCCTTGATGGCATGCGCCGGCCGATCGAACGATGTCGTCGGCAGAAGGCTGCGGAGCAGGGCGAGCGCGTCTGCTTCCGCGCCTGGATCTGTCGGCACCAGCTCAAACCGATAGGATCCCGGCCCGGTCAGAAGGCTGTAGCCGATCATCCGGCTTCGGCTGAGGCCAAAGACGTTGACAGGCTTCCCGTCAACCGTGAACCAGCCGGGTCCCCTGCGTGGCCTTTCAACAAGGCTCACTGTCGATACGGCATAGGAGACGTAGGACGAGCAGCCATGCATCGAAAGGCCGAGCAGGCTCAGTACATGCGTATAGTAGGCTTCCGGCTCCAACAGCAGAAACAGGTGTGGGCCGGTCTGCATCACACGGCGCGTTTCGAACTCCGAGCAGATTTGTGAAACGTCCTTGACGGACAAGCCGTTTCGTTTTCCCGCGTTCCTGATCGTCTGAAGCAGTTTTGTAAGAGCGTGACGGCGAATCTCGGGCTCGGCCGTTCGGACCGGCGCCTCGAAGAGGCGCGACGCATAGTCTCGGAGGGCGCGGGAGTAGTAGGGCCGCATCCAGGGGTAGAGCGTCGCCAGCGATCCAAGGACCGCCTGTCTGGCTTCTGCGTCTGACGTTAGCGCGCCCACCTCACGACTCACCCTGTCGCTGGGCGTTGCCGAGGCTCAACAGAGGAATGGTGGCAAGCAGCACCATGCCGAAACAGAAGAAGACAGTTGACGGGAGGACACGGGCGCCCAGAAAGAATGTGAGACTGAAAATGACCAGTCCCAGCGCGACCGCGAGGCTGTGCATGACGCCTTTGGCCCTGCCCAACGCACCATCGCGGACACGCGACTGCAGTGTGATCTCAATGCTCACCCGGCCCAGATTATAGAGGCATCCGAGCGCGGCAAAGACAATCAGCGTCCAGGGCGCGCGCAAAGCGATCAATGACACCAGCGCGAGCGCAGTTGAGCCCAGAAGCATAAGATGAAGTGTAGGAGCGCTGACGCTTCGTGTCAGCCTTACGAAAAGAACCGCTCCGATCAGCGAACCTGCCGACCACGCGGCCTCAAGGCGGCCGAAATCCACCGCCGTGCCTTGTTGTTCCTCGAAGACAAAACTTGACCCCATGACCGTGACCAGCACCGCGCTTCCATAGAGCATCGCGTATGCGGCAAAGAGGCGAAAAAGGTGCCGATCCAAGGTGGGCGCCGAGCCGTTGGCTCTATCGGCGCTTCGCAGGACCAGGCCGAGCCGCATCGAGCAGAGCGAACCCGCTGAGACCAGGAAGAACAGCGCGAGCACGGCGAATGCAAGGGCAGGGGAGTGCCCACTCAGCAACGGTCCGGCAAGCAATGCTGCGGCGAGACTGCCAAACTGCATGACGAAGAAGACGCTCGAATTTGACGTCGCAGGATCGGCACCGCGCACCACCAGCGGGATCATTGCTTGCGAGGCCGTGAGGGCAACACGATCGCAGATCGCGAACAGGACCGCCGACAGGCACAGGGTCGGAAATACCGCCAGATAGAGGAGCGACAGCGCCGTCGCGAGCATGACGCC
Organism: Mesorhizobium sp. M0659; assembly: GCF_040320605.1. NCBI lineage: Bacteria > Pseudomonadati > Pseudomonadota > Alphaproteobacteria > Hyphomicrobiales > Phyllobacteriaceae > Mesorhizobium > Mesorhizobium sp. M0659. Next base: position 133,092 of record NZ_JAMYPY010000006.1, on the reverse strand, counting down.
AAGGCGACCGATGTCTGCCGCGATGTTCAGCTGTCGTCGATCAAAACGATCTGCCGCTATGCCGGCCAGTGGGCTCGCAATGAACTCGACGACACTGACGAGGGCGAGCAACGTCGCCACGCCAGCGCTGCCACAACCTGCTTGGACAAGCGTCCAGGCGCAGCCGACGTAATAGCCATTTCGCCCGACAGACGCCGAAAAGGTGCTGGCCAGAAACAAGCGGAAGAATTGCGGTTGGGCGGCCGGTCTCTTATGGCAACAAATCCGGATTGTGTTTGACACGGGCGGGCATATCCAATGGCCGCTCTTCATACCTGCTTTGGGGATTCCGTCTTAACATTCGTGCCTGGGTTTTCACTTACGTGCTGAAATACTGGGCCGCTGTGCCCGTCAAATCGTGCACCGGCGGCGAAACTCGGTCGGACTGACGCCGAAAGCCCGCTTGAAAGCAATCGTGAAATGGCTCGAGCTACCGAAACCGCATTCGAGCGCGATCTCCGTCGCGGACCGTTTGGTCGATCGCAGCATTTCGGCTGAACGTTCCAGTCGACGTCGTGCGATAAATGCATACGGCGTCATGCCCGTCGACTGCTTGAAGGCCCTGCCGAAATGGAAACGGCTCACGCCGACCTCTTTTGCCAGGTCTGTCAATGTGGGCATTTCGTCTGGCGACGATTCGATCATAGCGACCACGCGTTTGAGATCGAAAGATGACAGGCCGCCTTTCGCCGGCTCATTTTGGCTGTCACTCAGCCGGATCATTTGTGCAAGCATCTGCATGGCCTGGCTCTCAACCATGGTCACGCTGATCGGGTCGGGCTGCTCGAGTTCAATGCCGATCCGCCGCAAGGCCATCTCAACCGTTGTGTCGCGAAATCCGATCGCCGCGGCCAAGTCGCCCGAGCGATGGCGCATCACGCCCCCAAACGCTTCCTCAGCGAACGCTTTTTCAATGGATACCAAAAGGTAGGCGGCGGTCGGATCTCCCTCATCCCACCCCGTCCAATCGCTGCCAGCGGGTATGTGTATTACCGAACCAGCGCTGCGCGGCGAGAAGGAAATGCGGCGCCCGTCGACGAAATCTTCTCCGCGGCTCGCCACGCCCCGCAGGTTCATCAGGAATATATGGCCGCTAAAGGAGATGGCCGTTTCCTGTCGCGCCAGACCAGTCCTCTTGATCAGGTCTGCCCGGACGTTTCCCCAACTCTCGTGTTGATGCGTAAACGTCTGATGCTGTGAGCGGCGCAACGTCTTGGGGTCGAGAAATTCAGTATCCACGCAATGAGCAACCTTTATATCAAAAGCAGCCCGCCCCTCCCGTGTTGTGCAGAACCATGGGTTGTTGGACAAATCACATATAACTCATGATTGGTAGAAGATGTCACTTTAGTAAAAAAACGGCAACCGAATGAAAGCCGCCCGTCTCGGGTCAGCCTACCAGTGCCTCGCGAAGACTCGTAGACGACTTGAAAATCTGGACACGCCTAAAGCAGTGGCGTGCCGGCATCGGGCTCTTCGCATCTCACCAAAAGCCAATGGTGCGGGAGGCATAGTCCGATGCGTGGTCTCAACGATTTTCTGGCCGAATGCAATCATGGCCCGCGCATCAACGAACTCGCCGGCTTCTTCGCGGCGACGGCAGCCGGCAAGAGCGGTATGCCGCTCCGTCGGCCTTTGGCCGACGCCCGTCTGTTGCCGGGCGATGAGCTCCTGCGCGATCTCGTTGCCCTTCACGCCAGCCGGCAGGGCTTTTTCGACCAGCACTATCACGGCAGCATTCCCTACAGATTGGAAGAGGAGTGCCGGATGGCGTACGCAGTGCTGAAATATGCCCGGCTGCGCAACACGCCGCTATCGCTATACAGCCTTGGGACGGCGGAAGGCACGATGGCCAGGACTCTGGCGGAATTCTCGGCCGGGCAGATCCTGTCGCTGTCGTGCAGCCCGAACCCCGAGAACTACAAATCGTTCATGGCGTACGGTGAGCCAACACATGCCGAGTTCTTTATCGGCCCGTTCCACTGGTTGACCAGGGATGTGCTCGCTTCTGATCGTCGGCTGGCAAAGTTCACCCAGGGTTTCGATCTGATCCTGGAGGATACGACCTTCCAGATGTACTCGCCAAACAGACCCAAACAGATCGAGTTCGTCACCCAGAACCTCAAGGAGGGAGGTATCTTCGTCTTTGTCGAAAAATTTCGCGCCGTCGACGAAGACGACTACCAGCGTCGCGAGGAACAGAAGGACTACGGCTTCAAGGCGCGCTACTTCCCGCACGACGAGATCGAAAGGAAGAAGGCAGCCGTCCTCGGGACCATGTTCATCAACGAGGTGACGCTGGAAGACATGGCCCGTGCGGTAGGCACGCATTTCACCCATTGCGTCATGACCTGGAACAGCGGCAATTTCTGCAGCCTTGCAGCGAGCAACAGCAGGGAAAATCTCGAGCTCTACGTGTCGCAGATGCCGGGGCCGGCCATTCCGCACGAATATGTCTACGAGCCAGGCCTGTCTCCCGGCGCGACGAGCACGGTGACAGAAGGTCCGGTTTGACGCTTCGATGGAATGTAGAGATCCGGCCTGGCGCCGCCTCATTTTCGATGATGCTCCGATCGAACTGTGGGGAGCAGGGTGTGTCCGTCACGAAGGCCCCAAAGCTCAAACGACATGACGCGCAATGGCAACGCAATCCAGTTACTGACCTACGCCTTTGCGGCCATGGATCACGGCAGCCTGCGTCAGGCGGCAAGAGCGCTCAGGGTCCAGGAGTCCTCGGTCAGTCGCAATGTGGTCAAGCTCGAACAGCTCCTGGACATGCAGTTGTTCGAGCGAAGCGTGCGCGGCGTTTGCCTGACCGAGACTGGCCGCGTCTGGATCGAAATCGTGCGGGCTCATTACGAAGGCCTGCTGGATGCGTTTGCCGAACACGTGCGCGACAACAAGGATGCCAAGACGCTGAGGATTGGCTTATGCTGGGTAACAGGAGGCGAGTTCCTCAAGCGTCTCATCGACCGGTTCAATAAACTCTATCCGGGCGTCAGGGTGACCATCGAGGATGTTCCAGCCAGACAGCGCCTGGCTGCCATACGTCGCCGGCGTTTCGACATCGTGTTCACGCACGACATCGGCGCCGACAACACCTGCAGCAGCGAACTGTTTTGGCAGGAGCGTCTTTTCGTGCTTCTGCCGGCTAACCACGCACTGGTTGACAAGCCAGCTCTCGGTTGGCCCGACCTTGCGGATATGTGCCTGCTCGTTCCGGTCGGGCTGGATGGGCCGCCATTGGATCTGTGGCTGCTCGAACGGATCGCGGCAGATGGCGGCCCGTCCTTTCAAACGTCTTGTGCCAACCAGGCAACCGTCATCTTCAAGGTGCAGCTCGGCCAGGGTGTCGCTCTGGCAGAAGAGAGCTATGCCCGGACAGTCGCCACCGAATCTGCCATCTGGAAGCCGCTCGAAGGTCAGCACAGCGTCAGCTCAATCCGGGGCCTGTGGCTCGGATCGAATCCAAAGCGAGCGGTCCTGCGTCTCGTCGGGCTCGCCAAGAACATGGCGGCCGCAGGCCAAGCGATCGGGCACGCTAAGGCGGCCAGGGATGGGCTCCTTAGAGCACCAGCGCCCTGTTGAGGTCATCATGCTCGAAGGCGCTCGCCATGCGGCCGATCTCGGCCGGCCGGGCGCCTGCCGCTCTGGCAACGTCGCGCCAGCTGGACGTCACGGTGGCGACCTCCTTGATGATCGCCCGCGCCTGCGCGAGCGTCAGCGCAAAGAATTCGGAGGCTGCCTCCAGCAGATCAAGCGAACAGGTGCCTTCATCGAGATCGATGCTGGTCGTCAGAACCCGCGGCTTGAGATCGGTCGGTACCGGATTAAGGTCATAGGCAGGCGAAAGCGACCATCCTGCCTGTCCCAGCCAGAGAAAGCCATGGTTGCGCAGGTGGTCATCGACATTGGAAATCAGCACGCTGAAGACGACACGACGATAAAGCGCGTGCGCGTCTGTCTTTGCCTGCGCGCCGTGCTGCGTGAGCGTGTCGACCATTTCCGGATAGCTGCCGCGCTCACCGTCCCTTGCGCCCATCATCGCCATCGCGGATAGGAACGGGATGCGGGTCGCGCCGTCGCGATCGAAACGTGTCGACAGGATCACCGGCTTGCCGGCGACTTCGATCAGTTCGTGCCGCGGCGTGGCGATGCCGGCCCGGCCGGCCAGGCTTAACGCGATCTCCTCCCAGGTCTCGATGCTGTATTCGTCCGTCTCCTTGGGGAACTTGGCGATTGCAAGCTGGCCATGCTGGTCAATGACTGACGCTTTCGGCCGCGCGCCACCCAAAGAGGAGCCCGGTGCGAAGATCATCTGCAGATCCTCGTCCGTTTCCTCGTCGCGCAGAATGCGTTCCGTGATCTGCAGCAGCCGGCCGAGCGCGATGAGGGCAGGGACGCCGTCTCGGATCGGCGCCTGATAGACCTCGCCACCGACCAGGCGGAACCGCAGGGCGCCAAGCCTTGTCTGATCCGCCACGCCGAGAAGGTAATCGCTCTCGACCAAGGTGCGAACCGCGCGTTTCTCGCGTTCGGCCAGACGCCGCTCGGAGCGCTGCATGAGGCGTCGACCCCAGGTGTCAGGCGCGGAGTCGCCGATGGAGCCGAACGTGGCGAGCCCGGCAGCAGGAGCAAAGGGGCCTCGCGTCAGTGCCAGAGCCGGCTCCAGAGAGAACCGGTTCGGATCCTGCAGCCATGCGTTGTCATACTCAAACAGGATTGTCTCCGCACCGCGAACGCGATTGCTCATCGCCAGTCCGACGAGGCGTGTGCGGCCACCAAGATCAATATGGACCTCGAAGTCAGCCATCGCGAGGCGTCCGCGTCGACCGCCTGAGGTGGACATGCCTGGGCAATTCGGCGGTGGCCAGCGTCTGTCCAACATGGTCTTTGCCGATATCTGCGATCTGTCCCAACCCTTCGAGCAGGCCAAGTGCTTGCAGGACGGCGGCGTATATCCCGATGCTGACGCTCGTGTCGCCAGCCTCGACCCGCTGCAAGGTCGAGCGGGAGGTGAAGGCGCGCTCGGCCATCACCGCCATCGGAAGCCGGCGCCGGCGCCGGGCGTCATGGATATCGGCGCCGAGCTTGCGCAGGGCGCGTCTTACGGCGGCCGGCGGATTGTGAGGAGTAGGCATTTGTCACCTTCGTGATACAGATCAAGCCATTATGTAGCACGAAGATGACAAATGTTCTAGACAGAATGCCATAACGCGCGCGCGCGGCAACGCAGACGACGGCCTTGGTCATCGGCGCCAGCCGGAACACCCGTCGTCCCAGGTCGGTCGACCAGCCTCGCGATCGGCATGACCAGCAGCTTGAATATGAATGTTGCCGAACCGCCGAAGACCTACGAGGAGCTCATCCGCCTGTGCATGATTCTCGGCGCGCCGGGCCCATCCCTTGTACACAATGATCCGAGAGTGGGCTTGGTATGAAAAAGTTTGCTGCGCGAGCCGCCCAAGGGAGCGACCGCGCAGGTTACTTCGACTTTGTTGACCAAGGCTGACCAAGCAGACACTGCCCGAGCCTTTCGCACGGTGAGAAAAACAAGGCAAACCACCTAGGGAGTAACGGTGCCCCGAAAGGCACCCGGCGACATCTTCTGGACATGCTCCAGCCGCTCACGCAGCGCCAGTATGTGCTCATGCATCCTCTGGGCAGCTTTGTCCCCATCGCCCGCAATGACGGCCTTGGCAATGCTGGCATGCTGCTTGTTTGATGCCGGTACATCTATCGTCTGCCAGAGATTGAGGTACCAAAATCGCGTCGATCGCTCATGCAACCGCCGCGCAAAATCGCTGAGCACATCATTGCCGGAAAGCTCTGCAAGCTGACGGTGAAATCGCCGATCGTTGGTGGTAAAAGCAGCGATGTCTGGCGGGACCTGGTTCGGGTCGGTGGCGACGGCGACCGCGCGGAGCTCTTCCAATGCCGAAGCCTCAACCTCGCCGGCCTTGACCCGATAGGCAGCCCCGCGCGCGATGTCAGGTTCAACCGTAAGGCGGGAGTCGAGAATCTTGATGATCTCGCTCAAACTGTCGGGCTGAACAATTATCCCCTTGCGCGGCAATATCTCCACCATGCCTTCAAGATGGAGGCGCTGCAGTGCCTGATGGACCGGCGTGCGACCCAGTGCGAGCTGCCCGCAGATGGCAGCCTCATTCAGATACTGGCCCGGCAGGAAGTGAAGTGTAATAATCTTTTCTTTGATCCTCTCATAGGCCTGCGTGACGAGAGGCACTGTCTTGGGAGCCGCAATTTTGGACGAATTCGCCGTATCGCGACTCTTCTTTTGGATGGGTTTTTTTGGCATGGCCAAGTTTGATCGTTCCTAAAGGACGCCAGAGGCTCTGTTGCTACCTTGCGCCACCAGCGATGCGTTCGTTCGCGAAAATCTCTGATGAAATATCTGGCATATTGCCTTTCCGCAAGTCGTTGGGGACGTTGTACCGGACAACAGATCGGCCCTTTCGCGAGCACCTGCTTTTCATTCCTCGCCTACGGAACGCTTCGCGCCATGTTCCGATCGACATTGCCGCAGCCTTGTCGGCTCCTTGGCGGCTCGGCCACCCCTTGCCATCTGCCGCGGTGCTGGCGTCTGGTGGCGGCTTCCGATGAGTCCGCGCGGCCGTGCAAGCCGCCAAGAATACCCGGAGCTATTGCCAGCAAACATGGGAACGATAGGCGATGTCAGACTCTGGCTTTGGCCGGCTTCGACCGCCCATTCGCGACAAAAGACTGGAAGTCGGCCTTGGCAGTCTCCGTCGCCAAGGCGAAGCTCGGCCCGCGGTTCGGTTCGAGCCCGTTGAGTCGCCGAAGCTGAATCCACATCTCGGCGCTCTTAAGTGCCACCGCTGCGCAGTTAACGACCGGCGCATTCGCGACAGTGTAGCCATGCTCGCTGCTGAGCAGCAGTCCGGGCAGAACGCCTGCGGGTAAAATGACATCGGCGCCGCGTTCGACCATGGGCTTTGCGCAGGCATGGAAATCGCGCAGCATCCGCTCCTTGGCCTCGGCGTCGCCCTCGAACGCCGCGGCAAAATCTTGCGGCCGACAGTCCATTCCGACAACATCGGCTATGCGTAACCCAAGCCCATAGCGCTCGGCCTGTTCATAGTGCCAGTTGGTGAAATGCGCGTGCAAGGTAACGAGGCCGATGCGTCTGCCCAGCTGTGACGCAACCAGCATGGTTGCTTCTCCGACGCCTATGACAGGAATGCGCACAGCCGAACGAAGCTCGTAGAGCCCAGGGTCCTGGAAATGACCCAATACGTAGGCGTCGTAGCCGGCTGCTTCCGCCTCAAGCCCGTTGTCGACCGCCATGATGGCGCAACGAAACTCACTCAACCGGCCAAAATCCCGGTCGGGTGGACTGATACCCTGCACATCGACCGTCACCCCCGGTGACGCAATGTCATTGAGATAGGTCGCGAGCCGGGCGAGATAAGCGGCGCTTGTGGTCTCGTCGAGAAAGCTCTGCCAGAAGATTCGCACACCGGGCTCCAAACAGGCTCAGCCATGGAAATGATTGGCGAGAGGCTTGGCTGAATGGACTGCCTTCGGCTCGCCGAGTCTGTTGACGTCATGCCACGGGTTGCGCGCCTCAAAGTTTCTTGCCGACCTCCTGGGTCGCGCCGAAGCGCCGGCCGGGCTCTCCCAACCCCGCAACTAACTGGCATTGAGCGTGCAGCTCAAACGAACTGATCGATCACATGATATATCTTGTGATCCTATATTCAAGCACTTGCATTGCTGGCTTCCCGGACAACAGCCCTGCAACAGTCGCGGGTGCCTTAGCCGATCGCACTTGATTTAAAAATCATCTGAAATATCATGTGATTCAACTCAAGATGACCGTGCCTGCGTCCGGGTCACTGTCGAGACCCACCCCGTGAGGGCGTGGATGCACAATCGCCAACGACTGGAAGCCCATCATGCTCTTTGAACCGACAGAGGTATCATTCAAGGCGTCGACCGCCCTGCGCGCCGCTCTCGCATGGCGCTATGCCACCAAAGCCTACAACCCGCAAAGACAGATTCCGGCCGACAAACTACAGTGCATCCTCGACGCGATCTGGATGGCGCCCTCATCAAGCGGCCTGCAACAGTTCGAGGTGCTCATCATCAACAATCGCGAGTTGCGCGCGAAACTGAGGCCGGCGACGAGGGACCAGCGCCAGATCGAGGAATGTTCCCATCTTCTGGTGTTCGCTGCCTGGGATACGTATACGCCCGAGCGCATCAACAAAGTCTATGACCATATGCTGAAGGTCAGGGCCGTGGAGCCTAGCGAAGGGTTCCTTGCCTACCGCAATGGCCTTTTGGAGAGGTATCCGCCGCGCAACCCGCAAGTGAACTTCGAGCATGCCGCACGGCAAAGCTATGTCGCGCTTGGCTTCGGACTTGTGGCGGCAGCACTGGAGGGGGTGGACAGTACGCCGATTGAGGGCTTTGACCCGAGCGAGTACGACACCATTCTCGGGCTTGCCGCGCTTGGGCTTCGTTCGGCTGTCGTCATGTGCCTTGGTTACCGCAACGCTGATGACGACTGGCTTGTTGACTTGAAGAAGGTCCGCACACCCAAGGAGCAGTTCTTTCGCGCGATAGACTGATTACCGATCGTCAGACGCAAGCCCAGACCGCGTCGCCGACAAGGCTCAGGCGAAGCCACTGACCGGGCCGCGCCTTGATCTCCATGCGCGCTAGGACGAGGGTCTTGGGATCGGTCTCCAGCAAACCGAGCAGCTTGGCGTCACCAGTGCGGCCGCCGACGCGATAACAGATGTCGGTCGCCGCGATGAGTTTTCCGCCCTCCACACAGGCATGTGAGAAGCTGGCCCCCGCGCAACTGGCACATAGCAACATGTCGGGAAAGTGTGCGTGGCCGCAGGCGACGCAGATTTGGATCTGAACACTCATGCCCCGCTTTCCAAAATCACTGCATTGGCGCAAAGACAGTATCGGTATTCCATCATGCCGTAGCCGGAAACGAGCGCTCGCCGCGCTCCTGCCACCTGGCGATCGCCACCGCGGCCGGCGAGTTGGGTCACGGCCTCGACGAGGCCGTGTAATCCGCCCGCCGCGCCTGGCTGTCCGGCGGAGAGTTGGCCACCTGACGTGTTCACCGGCAATGCGTGCGTCGCGATCCGATCTTTGATGAAGTCGCGCAATGGCACGTCGCGCACGAAGCCGAGATCGCGCAGCTGCACCATCACCATTACCGGGTAGTCGTCATAGCATTGCACAACGTCAATGTCGGACGGCTCAAGGCCGGATTCGGCCCAGAGTTCAGGCGCTATGACCGAGAGACCAGTGGTCAATCCGTTGCCTTCGTGCCGATCGAAATTGTGCAATGCCTTCAGCGAACGCACTTTGACGGACGGTATACCACGCAGCAGGCCTTCGCGGCTGACTAGGATAGCCTCGGCACCCGAGACAACGGGGACACAATCGAACACGCTCAAGGGACCGGCCACACGCTTGGCCGAGCGATAGACATCCATTGCAAGGGGCTGGCGATAGGCAGCACGGGGATTTCCTGCTGCCCATTGGCGTTGCGCGATGCAGAGTGTACCGAAATCGGACCGTTCGAGCCCATCGCGATCCATCATCTGCGACGTCAGGATCGCAAACAGGCTGTTGGGGCCACTGAACTGGAGCGGCGAGAGATGGTCGCGCACCGTCCTGCTGTAATTGTTGTTGAGGTCGACGAAGTCCGCGCCACTGAAGTGATCGGCGGCCAGGATTGCGATCGCGTTCGCATCGCCGCTCTCCACTGCACGAATTGCGTGCTGGAGCATGTTGAGACCGCTGGCGCCACCATTCTGGTCGTCCATGATCCAGCGCGGCCGCAGACCAAACCGCCAGGCTATGTCGATTGCCTTGTCGGGTCGCAGCGTGAACGAACTGATCGCCAGACCGTCAATCTGGTCGCGGATGAGCCCGGTCTGCCCCAGAAGCGCCAGAAGGACATCACGCAGCAAAAGACCCGTAGTCACGCCCTCGGGGCGACGTTGATAGGGCAGTCCGGTCGCGCCCGAGATCACGGCTTTCTGCCTCATCGTTTGACCGTCACACCGGCCTGTTCCCGGTCCCAGGTGGTGGACGTTATCCCTGTCTCGCGAAGCTTGAATTTCTGCACCTTGCCGTTTTCGGTTCGCGGCAGGTCGGCAACGATGTCGATGAAGCGCGGAACGGCGAAGTAAGGCAACTGGACCTCGCAGTGGCGGATGAGATCCACCGGATCGAGGACAAGACCGCTCCTGGCTATGATAGCCACCATGACTTCGTCCTCGGCAAGTTCCGATGAAACGGGAAACGCCGCGACCATCGATACGGCGGGATGCGACAGCACGGCCTGCTCGACCTCATAGGAGGAAATATTCTCACCGCGCCGGCGTATGGTGTCCTTTATGCGATCGACGAAGCGGTAGTAGCCATCTGGCTCTCGCACGACACGGTCGCCAGTGTGCAGCCACAGATTTTGCCAGGCCTCCAGAGTCTTGTCGGGCATCGCGAAGTAGCCGGACGCGAACGCATAGGGCTGGTCGGCGCGCAGGATGAGTTCGCCCGGCATCCCATCGGCAAGCTCGTGGTCGTACTCGTCGACGACGCGAGCCTCAAAGCCGTCCGACAAGCGGCCCATGCACCCTGGTCTGAGCGTTTCCAGCGTGGTTCCGATCACTGCATTGCTTTCCGTCGAACCGAAGCCGTCCAGCGGTACGATGCCGGTCCGTTGCGTGAACTCCGTGTGAAAAGTGCCTGGCACGCCTGGCGTGAGCGCAACCCGGACATCGTGATCCCGTTCCTCCGGGCGACGCGGCTGGGACATCAGCATCGGCACCATTGCGCCCAACAGATAGGTGACTGTGGCGTTCGAGGCCCGTAGCCTGGTCCAGAACCGCGACACCGAAAACCGGGTGTCAGTGACCTGGGTAGCGCCATTGAGAAGCGCCTGGAAAAAGCAGTTTAAGGCGTTGGTGTGAAAAAGCGGCAGACTGGTGTGGAGGACATCGCCTTCGCGGATGCCGAGCTGCCGTCCGGTATGGATGGCCCACCAAAAGTACTGGCCATGAGGGCAGCAAACACCTTTCGACAGCCCCGTCGTTCCAGATGTATAGAGGATCGCCAGCAGGTCCGACATGCGCACGTCAGCCGCCTTGATCGGTCCGGCCGCTGGCGGCAGCGGATCGACGCCTGGTGGCAAATCGCGGGAGCCTGTGGCGCCAATCGCGAACACGCGCTCCAAAGCCAGGGCTTGCCTGTCGATCGTGTCCAGCGACCCGAGCAATTCGGCCTCGATGCACAGCATCTTGGCGCCCGAATTGCTGAGGATGTGCCGGAGCTGGAAGCCGCGCGACGCGATGTTGATGGGGATAAGTGTGGCGCCAAGCCAGGCTGCGCCCCACGTCAATTCCATGAATTCCGGCCGGTTGCCGCAAAGCACGCCCAGCCGATCGCCCCTTGAGAGCCCGTTTGCGGCAAGCATGCCAGCCCAACAGGCGGCCAGGTCAGGGGCCTGCTGAAAGGTTATCGTGCGCCCGTCGGCGATGAACAGCGTCCTGCCTCCGAACCGTTTGGCCTGATGCTCAAGCAGCGCCGGCAGGGTGCGCAACCGGGGGCCAAAATGGTCCACGAGCCAGGTCTGGCGCGCCCTCGCGGCGCCGCAATAGGCTTCTGCCCCCTCCGGAAATCGGTCGGCAGGAATCATGCTCTAGCCTTCATGCAAGTCGAAATTTGTCGTCGGTCCATTTGGCCAGCCGCAGCTTGGCTACATGACCACGAGTTCGACATCGATGTTGCCGCGCGTCGCGTTGGAATAGGGACAGCGTTGATGTGCCGCCTCGACGATCTCCACCGCGAGGTCACGATCGACGCCCGGCATGGCAACTTCAAGCCTGGCGGCGAGGGCATAGCCGATCTCGATGGGTCCAATGCCGATCGTCGCGGTTACCGATACAGTCTCCGGCAGCGCAGTCTTCATGCTGCGGGCGACGAACCTGACCGCACCGAGAAAGCAAGCCGCATATCCAGAGGCGAACAGCTTTTCAGGATTGGTTCCATCTCCACCTGAGCCGCCCATGGATTTTGGCAAGGACAGCTTCATCGGCTCATCAAGGCCAGGGCCAGTGACGTATCCTTCGCGGCCGCCGGTTGCGGTCATGCCGATCTCGTAGAGAATCTTCTCAGGCTTCATCTGTCCTCCTGGATTCGGTCTCCTGTCCGCGGGAAGCCATGCCGACGAAACTCAGGCCGCAAGCCGAGACCGTCGGCAGCATCCCACTATCGACGATCACCAATGCACCTTTGTCGACCATAGATAAATATTGTGATATTTCAACTGAAACTTTTTGAGTTGAAATCGCGCTCGCCGTGTTAAATGCCGGGCCTGTTTCGAACGTCATCGCGTCACTTCAGGCGACTTCAATGCGCGTCTCGCTTCCAAGGTTCTTTGGCAATGCACTTCCGATACCCAATTGCTGCCGTCCAATGATCGATCGGTCGGCATTCATCAGCCAAATGGCCGCGGCAGTGGCGGTTTCGGCCATGCCGGTGCGGGTGGAATCCGGGCACGCCGAACCGGTCAAAACATTGAGGGGTTCCAAGCCGCTTTAATGCCGGCGGCTTGCAGGGTCTTGTCGGGTGTCGGCCATATCCTCCATCTGTCGGAACCGGTCACATCCTCGATGGCGCGGCCGATGCCCAGGATTGTCGCCTCGTCGAAAAACCGTCCCACGATCTGGAGCGATATCGGCAGGCCATTGGCCGCCACGCCCGATGGCACCGCCAGCGCTGGGTGGCCGGTGAGGTTGAAGGGAATTGTGCGCATCGGCCAGTCGCCTGGATTGACCCCATCGGGCGCATAGGGTCGGCCAGCCGTTCCCAGCGAGCAGGTGGTCACGATGGCGTCGTGGCGGACAAGCACGTCGTTGAGCTTGTCCGTCAGCCGTTCGCGCAATTGCCTGGCGACGGCCAGATCGTCCTGTGTGACAAAGGCCCCGAGCGGCAGGCGCTGGCGAAGGGTCGCGCCGAATTTCCGGAAGTCAGAGGCAATTCGAGCGCGATGGAGTGCGAAGGCCTCCGAAAGCAAAATGAGATGAGCGCAAGCGGAAAAGGTGCTGTATTCGGGCAACTCGACATGCGCGATCTCGGCGCCTGCGCGCGCGAGAGCATCAAGCGCGGCCATGATGCCTCGCCGCGTCTGTTCTTCCACGGAAGGGTCGTGGAGGTAGTTGGCCGCCACTGCTATCTTCAAGCCCGCAACGTCACCCGATATCGGGTGACGGAAAATCGGCATTGGCCTTGCGACCGTCTTGCCGTCACGTTGATCCAGGCCGTGAACCGCCCACAATGCGAGCGCCGCGTCGTCCACGCTCTTCGCCAGCGGTCCGCATGTATCGAGCGTCGGAGACAGCGGGAACACGCCCGCGGCGCTTAGGCGTCCAGCAGTAGGCTTGAGGCCTGTGACACCGCACCAGGCGGCCGGACAACGAATGGAGCCGCCAGTATCCGTACCGAAGGCGACCCGCAACAGCCCCGCTGCAACGGCTGCGCCGGATCCGGAGGAGGAGCCACCCGTATCGTAGCCCAGATCCCAGGGATTTCGTGCCGCCGGGAAAGGCAGGTCGTTCTGCGGATCGCCAAACGCGAACTCATAGGTGGCGAGCTTGCCGACGATGATGGCGCCACCGTCGCGCAGGCGTTCGGCGATCGTGCTGTCGAGCAATGCGACATGATCGAGGCGGTGAAAGGAAGAGCAGGTGGTGGTCATTCCCTTCACGTCGTAGATATCCTTCAGGGCGATTGGAATCCCGTGGAAAGGACCGAGGTCGAGCCCGCGTGCAAGCTCGTCGTCCGCGCGTGCGGCGTCAGCCAACGCCGTTGGCGACAGGCAGGTGAAGGCACGAATTGCGGGGTTCGAGCGGGCGATGTTCTCCAGGGTCGCCGCCGTCAACTCACGGGCGGTGAAGTCGCCACGCCGGAAAGCTGCCGCCATCTCTCGCACCGGCATCGCCCCCGTGGCGGCCTGATTCAACAGTGTCCTCGTTGCTTTGCTCATGGGTTTTTTCCTCCGCAATGCGCCTCTGCATCCAGTTGACGCAACGCGTCCCGCACGTCTGCCCGCATGCGGTCGAGGTCCGCCAAGGCATGTCGGAATGCATCCATCTCCGTCGGATCGAGATTGGCTCCGATTGCCGCGAGCAGATGCTCGACTTCCCCCTGCCACCGCTCGTCCATCACCCATCTCCTGGTCCCAAAAGACGCCTTGCCCGCACAGAGATATATTTTGTAATATTTTAGTTGACACAGCAAGAGCCGGTGGTGTTTGTTGGGCTCAACAAGAGCCTTTGCGTGTGTGGGGCATGCGGAAAACAGGCAATGGGAGCTGCCGCACAGCAGAGGCTTCGGGATTTGGTCTTTTGGCAGGAGCGTGCGATGTCAGTTCAACGCAGGGATTTTCTGCTGGGTTCGGTGGCAGTCCTGACGCTTGGCGGCGTCACCACCAATATTTGGGCCCAGGACAAGCGCGCGAGCCTGGGCATCGCGTATCCGATCGACGTCCAGTCCTGGGATCCGACATCGGTCACCAGCCCCGCGTTGCAGTCGATCTACAAGACCGTTTTCGACAGCCCGATGATCGTCGACCGCGACGGCAAGATCGCGCCGCGTCAGTTCCTATCGTGGGAATGGGCAAATGACGACATGACCCAGTTGAAGGTGAAGCTTCGCGAAGGTCTCAAGTTCCATGACGACACCCCGCTGACGACGGCCGATTTCAAATATTCCTTCGAAACGCGGCTCGCTCAAAACAAGACCATCGTGCTGCGTGGCATGATCCCCGACCTGACGACCGTCGACATCTCTTCCGCCACCGATTGCATCGTGAATTTTCGCAAGCCGGCGCCGACGGTGGTGCCATACTTCGCGTTCCTGGGTGCCTATATCCTGCCCAAGGTGGTGATAGAGCGCGACGGGCTTGAAAGCTTCCTGGCCAAGCCGATCGGAGCCGGACCTTACAGGATCAAGGACTACCAGCGCGGATCGCGGCTTCTGCTTGAGGCGATGAACGAGTTCTGGGATGGCACGCCGGCTATTCCTTCAGTGTTTTTCCAGATTCTCTCCGAGCCTGCCACGCGCGTCGCTGCGCTTGAGTCAGGCGAGGTCGATATGGCGCTGCAGGTGCCCATCCGTGAGGCGACGCGCTTGCAGAGCGGATCGAAATTCAAGGTCGATATCTTCCCGATTGCGGAACTCTACATCCTGCAGATCCCGAGTCACGTCGACATCTACAAGGACGACAACGTCCGGCGCGCCATGCATCTGGCGATCGACAAAAAGGCCCTCTCCAAGGCGTTCTACGCCGGGGTGGCGCCGGCGATCTCGGTGCTGTCGCCGCCCGGAACGCTCGGCGACGTGCCGGATTTCGTCGTCCCCCACGATCCGGCCGCCGCCAGCGAAGCGCTCGCAAAATCGGGCTACAGCCCGGAAAAGCCTGCAAAGATCAGATTGCTGACAACAAACGGCACATTCCCCGGAGACTACGAAGTTGCGCGCGCCATCAGCGCGATGTGGCGGGCCGTTGGCATCGAGGCGACGATCGATGAAATCACCGTGGCGAAGTATTTCGAGCTCAACCACAACCACAAACTGCCGGGCGTAACACTCTACAGCTGGGGCAATGCGACACAGGATCCTGAAAATTATGCGGGTCGGCTTCTGGATCCGCGGCTGCCGTTCTCGGCATGGAAGGACGACGCCGTAACCGCCGAAGTCGAGGCGCTGCTGCGCGAACCGGACGAGGCCAAGCGCATCGCCGGCTACCGGGCCCTCAACCGCAAGGCATCAGAGAACAACTGGTGCATTCCGCTGCTGCAGGCGGTGATGACCGTCGCCTACAAATCCGACATCAAGTTCACACCGCATCCGGCCAGCTACGTTTTGCCGGCGGAAATGTCCTGACACGAAAACGCAGCCAAGGGTCGGCGCGGTGCAAGGAATAATCAGGACCTTCATCCTCAGGCTGATCGGTCTGCCATTCACGATGCTGCTTTTGTCGGTGTGCGTGTTCGTGGTCCTGCGGCTGTTGCCGTCCGACCCGCTGAGCATGATGATACCACCGACGGCGACCGCGGCCGATGTGGAAAACATCCGCACCGCCCTTGGCTTCAACCGGCCTATCCCCGTGCAGTATCTGACCTGGCTCCAGGCCGCCCTTCATGGCGATCTCGGTCAGTCGATAGCCTTGAAGGCAGGGGTGTCGCAGCTTGCCCTGAACGCCTTGCCCGCGACAGTCGAACTGGCCCTGACGGCGCTGGTTTTGTCGATTGCGATCAGTCTGCCGCTGGCTGTCTTGTATTTCAGGGCCCGCGCATGGCGCGCGATCGCGTTGAGCCTGGACGTCCTGTTCGATTTCATGATGTCGGTTCCGGCCTTCCTCTGGGCGATCGCATTGATCCTCATCTTTGGTGTCTTCTTCAACCTGTTGCCAACCGCAGGCCGGTATGGCTCGGAATTTACCGCACCCGGCCCGACCGGGTTGGTCCTGCTCGACTTTCTCGTGCACGCCGACTGGCCCGGGCTGCGCGATGCAATGTCGCATCTGGTTCTCCCGGCCTCTGCACTGGCGCTCGGCTTCACGCCGCTTGTAGTGCGCGTCATCCGCGGTGCGCTCATCGAGGTTGATACCGCGCCCTTTGCCGAGACGGCACGCCAAAGGGGGTATTCCGAAAGCCGGGTGATCTGGCGTCATCTGCTTCCCAACGCGGCCCCAGCCACGATCGCCATCATCGGCACCCAGTTTGGCTTCCTGTTGGGAGCCACCGTCCTGGTTGAAAGTCTGTTCTCATTGCCGGGCCTGGGGAACCTCATGGTGCAGGCGGTGAAGAACAATGATCTGCCACTGGTCCAGGGGCTGGCCATTGTCTTCTGCGCCTTCACGTTGGTGATCAACGTGCTGGCCGATGTCGCGCTTGTCATCTTCAATCCGAAGGCCCGGACGCAATGAGCATTGGACATGTCGACGGTCTGGCAGTCGGTACCAACCCGGGAGCGCCACCCGCCGGGACAGGATCGCACCGCAAACGCGTGCCGGCGAAGTTGGTCGCCGGCGCGGCGATCGTGACCTGCCTTGTCATGGTCGCGCTGTCCGCGCCGATGATTGCCCCCCATGACGTCAATGCGATGGACCTGATCAACACGTTGCTGCCGCCGAGCTGGATGGCTGGCGGGGATCCGGCCTTTCCACTTGGAACCGACAGTCTGGGACGCTGCATCCTGTCACAGCTGATCTATGGCGCGCGTCTCGCCTTGACGGTTGCCGTGGTGGCGTCCATTGGCGCCGCCCTGATCGGTGTCACGATCGCTGTCGTGTCGGGCTATTTCGGCGGGCGGACGGACCGGATTCTCACCCAGGTGGTCGATCTCTGGATGTCGTTCCCGCCGGTTGTTCTCGCGCTGACCCTGATGGTCGGGCTTGGGACCGGTGTGATCAACGTCATACTGGCAATCCTGCTTGTCGACTGGACCCGCTTCTGTCGCGTCGGCCGCGCCGAGGTGATCCGGATCCGCAGCCAGGACTATGTCAGCGCGGCGCGTCTATTGGGGTTTTCCCACCTCAGAACCATCTTCAGGGAAGTGTTGCCGGCGCTTCTTCCAATGGTGTTGACCCTGACGGCATTGGAGATGGGAACTGCGATCGTCGTGGAGGCGATCCTCGGCTTCGTCGGCTTGAGCGTGCCTGCCGGAACTGCATCCTGGGGCGTTTTGATCGCCGACGCGCGCTCCTACCTTTACCAGTCTCCGACCGCGATGATCTTCCCGGTCATGGCGATCATCGTGTCGGTGATGGGATTCAATCTGCTGGGCGATGGACTCAAGGATTGGTTCGCCACGCCGGCTCGAACCGCATGACGAATTCTCGGGTGCTGCAGTTCGATGGACTGACGATCGTCTGCGATCTCGCCGACAGCCGAAGCGCGGACGTTCTGCGCGACATCAACCTATCGATATCGCAAGGCGAGATGGCCGGCCTGGTCGGCGAGTCCGGCGCTGGCAAAAGCATGTTGACGCGGGCGCTTTCAGGCCGCCTGCCGCTCGGTTTCAGGGTTGGCACCGGCGACATCCGCGTCGCCGGCGCCAACCTCTTTGATCTTGCCCCCAAGGCGCGTCGAGCATGGGTGGCGCAAAACGTGGCCTTCGTCCCGCAGGAGCCCTTGAGTGCTCTCAATCCGGCACGCACGATCCACAATCAGTTCGATGAATATCTCTCGCATCGCGGCATTGCGGGGGGCGCGCGTCGCAGGGCAATGATTGAAGACAGCCTCAACGCGACGATGCTTCCCGACGTTGGGCGCCTGCAGCACCGCTACCCGCATCAGCTCTCCGGCGGGCAGTGCCAGCGGGTCCTGATCGCGATGGCGTTTAGCTGCCGCCCCAAGATCATTATCGCAGATGAGCCGACGACGGCGCTTGACGTCGTGACCCAGACACACATCATGGGGCTGCTGCGCGACATGCAGGAGCGAAGCGGTATCGCCGCATTGCTGATCTCACACGATCTCGAACTCGCGGCCGCCATCTGTAACAAGATCGCTGTCCTTTACGCGGGCGAAATCTGCGAGATCCAGCCAGCAGGAGGACGCGACCGGCTGCCGCTGCATCCCTATGCGCGCGCCCTTCAGAACGCGGCGCCGCGCGCCGGCGGCCAACTGTGCAAGGTCGAGGGCCTGCACGGCCGCATGCCGCAAGTCCCGGAATTGCCGGCCATTCGCGGCTGTCGGTTTGCAGAGCGCTGCTCCAATGTCCTTCCTCAATGTCGCGCCGAGCGCATACCTTTGGTCGAAGACGTTGACGGCACCAGCCTCTTGCGTTGCATCAATCCCGAGCGGCGCGACGCGGATGCCGCACGACCGCATCCTGCGGTGGCATCGCCCGTGGACGCACCTGATGCGATTCGATGCCAATCGATCACGCTTGCCTACCGCGGAGGGCCTTTGCCGGTTTTCGGCGGCAGGACAACCATCGCAGTCCGGGACGTCTCGTTCACGGTCAGGCGTGCCGAGCGGCTGGCGATCATTGGCGAAAGCGGTAGCGGCAAGAGCAGCATCGCGCAGCTTCTGGTTGGATTGCGCGCGCCGACGGACGGCAGCATCGCTCTTGGCAACGGAGAAATCATTGCGGGCTGGTCCCGGGAAAAAGCCCGCGAAATCCAGATGATCTTCCAGGATCCGCATTCCGCGCTCAATCCCAGGCGCACCGTCGCCAGCCTGCTCACGCAAGGTCTGGAGGTCAGGCCGCAGACCAACGCCTCGCCGCCAGCGACGGCGGCGGAGGCGGCGCGCGATGTCAACCTGGCGCCAACATTGCTTGACCGATACCCGCATCAGCTTTCGGGCGGGCAAAGGCAACGTGTCAACATAGGGCGCGCCCTGGCGCTGCGCCCCTCGATTCTCGTCGCTGACGAGATCGTGTCGGGACTGGACGTTTCGGTCCAGGCCAATATTCTCAACCTGCTGCTGGAATTGAATGCTCGGTGGGGGACGACGATCATCTTCATCTCGCATGACCTGCTTGCGGCTCGGTACCTGTGCGAAAACGTTCTGGTGATGAAGGAAGGCCGCATCGTCGAGCAGGGCAACATCGAGGACGTGCTAAATGCGCCGTCGCACGAATACACGCAAGCTTTGGTCGCGGCCTCGGTCCCTCGAAGCCTTGGACGTTCGGCGCGGGCAAGATGAACCCAAGGGGCCTGCGGTCTGAAGGCTATCGACCGGCGTTCGAACCGGCCGCACCTCCACGGCATCTGCAGGCAGAAGCAAACAAGACGAGTTCAGTGCGTCCCGATGGTGCCCAGGTATAAGCGCGGTGAGAACCGGGCGGTCGCAGCAGCCCTGCCCGCGCAAGCGCGCCGGGCCGATGTTCCATACCGCGCGGCACCGAAGCCACTTAGCCTGGACAAAGCCAGGAAAAGTGCCATGTGGCCGACACAGCCTGTCGATAGAGCCCTCCGTGGGAGTTGGCTATCGCCAGGCTGGTTCGGCCGCGCATATTTCAGCTTGGAGCGACCTGCTGGGCCGAGATGTCAGCCCCAGAAGGCGTCTTCTTGAGCTTGATCTTCCGAGAACAGCCACACCTCCCGGATTTTGCCGGCCTCGATGCGAAGGACGTCAATTCCCGACATGGCCATGGTCTTGTCACCCGCCTTTGCCCGGAAATGCAAGGTTGTGGCGCGACATGGTAATTGTCGCCTGTGTCAGCTCGTCTTCATGCGTTTGGAGGCAAGCTCAATGCGACTGCCGAATTTGACCAGCGGCCAGAGCACGATCAGATAGATCAGTGCCGCGCTCATCAAAGGCGTAGGGTTTGCGTTCTGCGCTTGGGTATCGAGCGCCATCTTTAACAGGTCAGGGGTCGCCACCACCGAGGCAATGGAGGTTTCCTTGAGGGCGCTGATAGCGTTGCTGACGAGTGGGGGTATGACGATCCTGATCGCCTGGGGCAGGATGACCTTTCGCAGGGTGACGACGAATGGCAGGCCCAGGGCGGCGGCGGCTTCGAATTGTCCCTTAGGGATCGCCTCGATGCCGGCCCGGCAGATTTCCGCAGTGTAGGCCGAGACGACGACGGACATCGCCAGCGTGGCAGCGACAAAGGGGGACAAAGTGATCCCGACGAAAGGCAACGCGAAATAGACCACGACCAGCACAACCAGCGTCGGCAGGGAGCGCATTGCGTCGATGTACAGGATCGCGATCAAACGAACCGGCTTCCAGGCGTACAATCGAAGCAGGACAATCAGAACGCCGGCAAGAGAGCCGATCACGATGACGGTGACGCCGAGCAGAACCGTGTTGACAAGGCCTTTGAGAAGCAAGGGCAGCGACGACAGGAACACTTCGCCGTTGAAGAATGTGTCGACCAAGTCCTGCATTTACATGATCCCTGAACCGTGCCTCGAGAAAGAACCAGTGCCGCCCTTCGGCGGCGCTGGTCAGCAACATGTCAGGGTGTCGGTATCGGGCGTTCCTGGACCGTGGATGAGTTTGCATCCGGCGCTACGCCAAACCATTTCTTGTGAAGCTCGGCCATGTAGCCATCCTTCTTAAGCTGGGTGATGACGTCGTTTATTTTCGGCAGCAGGGGGCTGTTCTTCGGCAGCATGATGGCGAACTGGTCGCCGGTGGGGATTTTCTCGTAGACGGTTAGCCCCTTGATCTTCTTGATCGCGAACTGGATGCCGCTGATGTCGCCGATCGCGGCGTCAATCCGTCCTGCCTTGGCATCGAGCAGGAGAGGATCTTGCGTGTTGTATCCGCGATAGTCGCCGATCGAATACTTTTGCGTATTGTCCTTGACCCATTTTTCGCCGACCGATGCCGACACGGCGCCGATGGTTTTGCCGCTCACCTGGGAGAGCTTTTCAATACCAGAGCCCGTGCGCGAGACGAGAGCGAGGTCGCTGTCGTAGTAGCCTTGGGTAAAACTCGCCCCCTTCAGACGTTCCTTGGTGATGGTGAGTGAGGAAATCGCCGCTTGTATTCGGCCCGAACTGACGCCCGGAAACAGCGCAGGAAATCCATAGTCCTCGACCTTGACGTCCATATTGAGACGCCGGCCGATCTCGTTGCAGAGATCGATCTCGAAGCCGATGTAGTTGCCGTCCGTGTCCTTGTATTCCCATGGTGGGTTCGAAGAGTCGGCACCGATGATCAATGGTTCGGCCGCGTTTGCGACGCTGCAGACTGATGCAGCGAGTAAGACGGCGGCAGCGAAGAAGCTATTTGTTTTCATTTTCCCTCCTTGCAGGCAGTTCGCACCGGCCTCTCCCAAGGCGAATGATGCATCGCAGCGGCTGTGCAGCTAGATGAAATATCAGATGATATATCTTTGTGCAATCGAGATGAGTCTCACGAGATTGTGATGGACGTACCGATCCTCCCATAGCACCGAAATTGACATTGTCGAACAGATATTTTATCTGAAATATCAGCTTATATCATATGTGGTATGGGCGAGTGGAGGAGAAAACCATGTCCAAAATGAAACTGACTGTTGCCTTGGTCCTGACCCTGGGCGGTGGCGTAGTGATGGGTTGCCCATCGGCTGCGCGGGCGCACGATATATCGGCCGACCAGGGTTTGTGGGGCGCCTACAATTCCGCGCTGTTGCACGCCAAATACGTAGATCTGACCCACGCCTTTTCGCCAAACACGCCACTCGGGAATGACTTCGCCAAGCTGAAGTTCTTCCCGACTTTGTCGGCACGCACGATCCCCAACGTCATCAAGGCCGGAGAACCAATCATCTATGAGACACAGGGCTATGAAATCAGCGGCTATGAGCTGTCGACCGATCAGATCGGCACCCAGCTCGACCCGCCGGCCCATGGCAATGAACACGGTGCCACCATCAGCGATCTTCCGCCGACATTCTCGGTGCGGCCGCTGGTCGTGATCAATGTCGCCGACAAGGTCAAGGCGGATCCGGGCTACCAGGCCTCGATGGACGACATCCATGACTGGGAGAAACAGCATGGCCAGATCCCCCAGGGTTCGGTCGTCATGTTCCGAACGGACTGGTACAAGAACTGGAGTAACCCGGAACGCTTTAAAACCAGGCCATTTCCTGGCACGCAGCTCGAGGTGCTGAAGTATCTGCATCTCGAACGGCACATCCTGTTCCATGGCCACGAGCCGCTGGATACCGACAACACACCCAACTACGCCAGCGAGACCTGGCTGATGCGAAACAGCTTCGCGCAGGCGGAGGGCGTTGCGAACCTCGACCAGATGCCGGAAAGTGGCGGGCTGATCGAGATTGGTTTCGCCAAGCCGGAAGGTGGCACCGGCGGACTCGCGCGCTTTATCGGCATTGCGCCGAGCGACTGGAAGTATGGCGTGACGATCGAGCAGCAGCCGGGTGCGCCGCTCCCGACCTACACCCAGCCGCTTCGCCGCGACGCCGACGGGGTGCTTCGTTCCCCTGGCTGATCCGCACCGGGGTATGGCAAAATCCAGGCCGACCTGCAGCATTCGAGCAAGACGCCGCCAACTGGCTGGCGGCGTCTTTGCTGTTTGCCGCATTGGTTTCGATAGGTCCGTGGAGAATGGCATTGTTAGCGCGCTGGCCCGCCACGGATCATATCTGCCCGGAACGGGAAATGGTCCTTGGCGCCGCTAAAGGGCGGCAGCTTCAGTGCGTCGGCGCGCAGCTCGTCTCGCGCTGGACAGGCCATCGCCGTGTTCATCGCTTCTGTTGAATCGAAGACAGTCTTGTTGCGCTGCATGGCGCCGCGGTCCCTGAACGGCAGTCCCGTGACAACTGACAGCGGCGTATAGATCTCGATGGCTCGGATGCCTGGGAATTTCGCCAGCAAAAGCGGATGTCTGGCCATGTAGGAAACATGCCAGGCGTTCGCGTCTTCCGCAGGGCCTTGATATTCCACCATGTAGGAGAGCGAAGAGCCATCTTCGGATCGAATGGTGGCATCTGGCACGGTATAGCGTCGCGTCATCATCGCCTGATGAGAGATCGAACAGCCTGCAAGGCTTGGCCACAGGGCTTGATCCGCCAATGGCTCAAGACAGCCCTTCACGGAAAGGGCTCTCTCGAGAGCGCAGATGTCGCGGAATTCGAGCTGAAGCAACAGCGCCGAAGGGTTTCGACTGTCTGGAAAATAGGGATCGTGGCCATCCGCCGGAACCATGAGGAAACCGGCATCGACACCTGAACAGTCCTTGACGAGCGCCGTCATCGCGCCGCGATCGAAGGCATCTAGCCGGACATCGCCATCCTTTGGGGCGTCCCAGAGGCAAAACCAGGAAATGCTCATGGGTGGTCTCCTGTTAGGCGATGGATCTGAAATTGCCGTCGGAATAGGCCAAGGCTTCAGCTGACGAAGGCTCTACCTCGACGCGTCTAACCAGTCCGGCGACAATGAGATGGGTGGCAACAGGGACAATCTGGAATGCCGTGCAATGGAACCGTGCGCGAGCCCGCGGCAGATAGGGCACGCCGTCTTCGTCTTGCAGCCACTCGGGTTCATTGAAGCTCTTCTCGCCGCCACCGCCGCCGCCAAACGCCTTTGCCAGAGCGACCTGGTCGGCTGCGAGAAGGTTGACGCAAAACGGACTTCCCTCGCGGATGATCGCGGCGAAAGAACCGGCCTGATTGGCGCAGACCAGCAACGATGGCGGTGATGCCGAAAGCGATGAGACCGCCGTTGCGGTCATGCCCGTGGAACGTCCGTTGGAAGCGGTTGTGACCACGGTTACGCCGGCAACCAGTTTGCGCATACCAGCCTTAAACCGATCGTCTCCAACGATGGTCAAATCCGACAGGTGGCTCGCCAAGTGTGTCTTCAAGGCTTTTTGCATGGCTAATTGCGCCCTTGCAGGCGCACCTCCTTCATTGCGGGGCAGGCGCGTCATGGCGCCAAAAAAGCAACAACAGAATACAGTATACTTTTAGGGTGGATATGGTGCCGCTGTCAAGCGGTCGCCTCTCAAGGCTGAACGGAAGCCAGTGCCAATTGCCTGGTGGGAAACAGCGACGAACCGCAGAATCTGGCTCGTCGATCGTGGGTGGCGTCTCGATGTCGTGGCTGCCGATAAACTCGCCGAATGAAACGGGGGATAACTGGCCACGTCAAACGAACTGGATTAGCCGCCGTTTGCGGCATCCATCAGTGCCCGCACACTCACTGGCTTTACCGGCGCCTGCGCGGAGAAGGCGCCCAGCGCCGCTATGTCCATATTGCGTATGTCGGCTGTCAATTGCGCCGTTGTATGCTGGCAATAGCGGCCCTGGCAGAACCCCATCCCTGTCCGACACCCAAGCTTGACGCTGTTGATGTCGCTGACATGCTGGTTTTCGTCCAGAAAGCGCCTCACGGTGCCGGCTGAAATTTCCTCGCAGCGGCAAATAAGCGTGACGTCGGTCGCGAGCCGCGCGAGCTTGTCCAGACGGGGTGCAAAGAACCTGAGGACCATGTCTGAAAAGATGCGTGCTCTGGCAATCCTTGTGCGCACGTCGTCGATCTGCTTGCGTGCGTTGTCTGCCTCGATGAAGCCGGCCTGGAGCGCAACCGATAAGGCAGCTCTGCGGCCCTCCAGAAATGCCATCTCCGCACCCTTCACCCCAGCCGGCTCGCCAGCGACGAAAATGTTTGCTACCGACGTGCGCATGTCTTCGTCGTGCGAGACAATCCACCCGCCCCGCTCGGGCGCCCATCGCACAGCGCAACCCGCCTGCTGTGCCAGTTCGCTCGATGCGAGCAGGCCATAGCCGCTTACCAGGCAATCCGCCGCGACGCTGCGTTCGCTACCTGGCTGCGGGTTCCACTCGGCATCGACTTTGCCGAGGATGACGCGCTCGACGGCGTCGTTGCCTTGTGCTTGAAGCACCGTGGTCCCGAAACTCACCGGGACCTTGTGCCGGCTCAGCCGGTAGAGTTGTGCAGCCAATGACAGGAACAGTTTCTTGTGGCCGGCTACCGCCGGCAAGGATTTCAGAATTTCGCCGAAAGCCGGCCGAGGCCGCGCGACGGCGATCTCGGCGATCTCGGCTCCGGCCGCCAGCAGCAGGTCGGCGACCAGCAGCAGGAGCGGGTGAGACCCCGCAAGCACAAAGCGTCGTCCCGGGCGCAGGAATTGGCTCTTGAGAAGTGTCTGCACGCCACCGGCGGCCATGACGCCCGGCAGGGTCCAGCCGGGAAAAGCGACGGGCAGGTCGTAGGCACCGGTGGCCAACAGCAGGGCTTTTGCCCGCAGAAGCCCGCTGCCGGAAGGGCCGCTTACCGGGATCTCAACCATGTTGGCATCGGCCGATTGAAACACCCCCCAGGCGCTCTTCCCAAAGAATGTGTCAATCTGGCGTGACTCCCGGAAGCGCGCCAGAAGTGCAGCAGCGCCAGGCAGGCTGGGCGGCATGACCTTGACGGCAGTCCGAAAGCTGGCTGGAGGCTGGCGCAGGATCTGGCCCCCGACATCCTGCTGTTCATCGATGATCGCAGTTCGCATGCCTAGAGCCGAAGCGGTTGTTGCCGCCGACAGGCCGGCAGGACCGGCGCCAACGATCACCAGCTCGTACGGCTGGCCAGCGTCATTTGCTTCGCGCAGAACGCTCAAGGTGGTAGCACCATGGTCATGCCGCGTTCGACAGGCAAGAGGCAGCTTCGCACAAGGCCAAGCCCATCCACCTCGACCAGGCATTCGAAGCAGACTCCCATGTTGCACACCGGCATTCTTGCTGCCTTGGAGGGCATGCGACGAAACACCTTGATATCTGCGGCAAGCAAGGCTGTGGCCAACATTTCCCCTTGATGGCAACGCACGGGCTGTCCATTCACGGCGATGTCAAACGGATCCGGCCGGTGGACGTTTCGCTCGATGCGCATGCGCTCACTCAAGGTGCGCCCCCTGTGAAACGAGAGGGGCTGTAGGCCGCGATGTTGAACTTGTCCGGTCTTCCGAGAACCCGGTCCGCCAGGATGCGCGCATATGTCGGTCCAAGCGTAAACGCCGAGCCACCGGTGGCGATATAGCAGTCGGAGCAACCTGCCAGGTTGCCAATCATCGGAAGCTGGTCGGGGATGGCCGAGGTCGTTCCGGTCCAGACGCGAAGAACCGGGAGGTTGATCAGGCCAGGTACGACACCGATCGCGGCGGCCATGTTTCCCGATATAGAGGTCAAAAGCGGAATCGGCTTGAAATTCAGGTCAATTTGACCGTCACGCATCACCATGGCGGCCGGCCAGCCGCCGCCAATCACGATGTTGCCGGAACCATTCTGCTTGAGCGAAAGACGCTTGCCGACATGCTGTACCAGGTGGCGGATGACGGGTTCGGTCTTCGCAGTGACAGTCATCATCAGACCGTGTGGCATCGATGGTATCTGGACGCCGAGCATCGCAGCGACCTGGCCTGACCATGCGCCTGCGGCGATCACAATGGCGCGCGTGGTACAACTGGTTCCGTCATCGAAGCAGACCAGCCAATGCGACCGGACGCGGCTTACGGATGCGACGCCCAGACGCGAGCGGATGGTGGCCCCCTTGGCCTGTGCCGCCGATGCAAAAGCCAGAGCGCAACGGCGCGGATCGGCTTTCCCCTCGGATCGGCAATAGGCAGCCGCTTTGATTTTGTCGCTCAGATAAGGCGCAGTCGAGCGCACAGCCCCGCGGTCGAGAAGGTCGACCGTGAGCCCGGCTTCGCGTTCGATCGCGACTTTCTTTTCTAACTTGGCAATGTCTGGTGCTTCTTCCGCGACCATCAGCCCGCCCGACTGCACCACGCCAAGATCCGCGCCCAGTTCGCTCTCTACAAGGGCCCAGCGGTGTTGGGCGTCCAGATGCAGAGGCATGGCCTCGGCCGCTTTGCGCGCCTGCGCCTCGCCATGCTCGATCATGCGGTATTCAAGCTGGAAATGAAGACTGCCTGCGTTTTGACCGGAGGCCTGCCGGTTGATCTGATCACGCTCTGCAAGCAGCACGTTCAGACCGTCTCCAGCCAGATAGTAGGATACTGCGCAACCCAGCAGGCCGCCGCCAACAACCACGACATCGAAGCGTGACGGCAGCGCATTGCTGGGCACGGCTGCGGACGTCATGGAGAATAAGCTGTGTCGATCTCGATGCCCAGGCTGAGCAATGTCGATCTGACGATCTCGACTTCGTGCGGTTCGAGTTCAAGCAAAGGGGCTCGGACATAACCAGCCGGAAGGCCGCGCATCCTCAGGGCTGTTTTCAGGATCGCCTGCAGACTGCCGAACTTGCCGGCAAAATCCTTGTTGACCCAGTCTTTCATCAACACGCGGTCGCGCTCACCGAATTCGATTGCGCCGGCCTTGTCGCCGGCCCATGCCCGGTTCCAGAAGTCGGGATGATCGCTGCCAAGGATGCCGCCGGCCCCCATCAGCCCATCGCTCACACCTTGCATGACGAGGTCAGCCCCCAGAGCAGTGGAAGGCATGTTGAAATAGCGCACCTTGTCGCGAAGTCTGTAGGCTCCCTCTAGGAACAGGGCGAGGCTGCCGGTCGAGTTCTTGATTGCGACAACCCGGTCGATCTCGGACAGTTCCTCGAGCAAGTCGATATCCATGTCGACCACGCAACCGCGCGGCCAATTGTAGACGCAGATCGGAATGTTGGTTGCTGCCGCCACGTCCTTGTAGAAACGCAGTATTTCGGACCGGCCAGGAACTATGTAGGGAGGCGGCGTCAGAAGGATGCCATCCAGCTTCGCCCTTTCGGCAGATCGCGCCTTTTCAATCGCGTCGCGGGCGGTGAAGGCATTGCACCCGCCTATCACTGTGATGCGGCCCGCAACGGCTCTGGCGCCCACGGTGAAGAGCAGGGCCAGTTCATCGCCGTTCATACTGAACCATTCGCCGGACGTCCCGGCGAGCACCAGGCCATGCATCCCGTTTTTGACGTACCACTCGACCATCGTTTCCAGAGATGTCGGGTTGAACGCCCCGCCTCTGTCGAAGGGTGTGGTGATCGCCGGGATATAGCCGCGCCAGTTGATGTCGTTGCGATTCATGACGGTTTCAATCCAGGGCGGCAGTAGCTTCGATCTCGACGAGGAATTCAGGTCGCGCGAGCGCCTGCACGCCGATGAAGGTGTTGGCTGCGGGCGTCGCGCCGGCGTAGAAATTCTTGATCTCGGTTACGACAGGAATGAGCTTGTCGGCATTGTGGTCAACGACATAGGTGCGAAGCCGAACGATGTTGGCCGGCGTGGCGCCCATTTCGGCCAGTACCAGGCGGAGATTCTTCAAGGCCTGCCGTGTCTGGAGAACCAAGTCGCCGGCGCCGACCAGGGCGCGCGCGCTGTCATAGGCGACTTGACCTGCAAGGTGCAGCGTTCGACCGCCGTGCTGCTCGACGGCGTGCGAAAAGCCGAGCGAAAGGCTGTCATACAGCGACGCGGGATTGACGGGATTGCGTATCATGACGCTTGTCCTTCAGTTGCGTTCGGCGCGTAACGGCCGCACAGCTCAAAAATGTTACCCCATGGGTCGCGGAAGAAGCGGTAGCTGATGCCGGCAGTGGCACTGTCGGGCGGGGAATCGATACGCTCGAAAACGGTGCAGCCATTGTCCCGGACATGGCCTGCGGCAGTCTCCAGATCGTCGACTTCGAGCCCGAGATGGCTTGCGCCTATTTCGTTGTTTGCCAAGGGCGCCACCGACCTGCCAGCAGGTGCGGCAAATCTGGTTACTTCGATCTTGATGTTGCCGGGCAAGCTCAGCATGACAAACTGCAGCTGAGCACCGGCTATGCCAAGACGAGCTTCGGTCCAATCTCTGCCGCCATCGTCCCGCGGCATGATCGCTGCGTCGACAGGGCCGACATGATAGAGGACCTCAGCGCCAAACACGCGCTGATAGAACTCCGACACCGGTTCGATCTCGGCCACGGTCCACGAGAAATGGTCCACGCCTCGAATGCGCAATGGATTGTCGGTCATCGTTGTCATTCCAAGCTGGGTGTTTCAGAGATCCGGGCGCGAAATCGCGCCAGCGCTCGCGCCCGGAACCTTGACGCAGTGGCCGGGAGCGGTCCCCTGCGTCATGCTTTTGGCCTACTTGATCTGGGCCTTTAGCTTGTCGACCTCGTCGGTCTTCATTTCACCAACGGTGACGACCTTGCCGTCGGTGATGCGCCACAGCTGGAACGGACCCGTCACGTCGCCGTACTCGTCAAAATGGATGGGGCCGATAACGCCTTCGTATTTGATGGGCTTCTTGTCCTTGATGAGCGCGAGGGCTTTGGCGAACTCGTCCTTGCCGGCGAAAATCGGCGTACCGTTGGGGTCGACTGCGTCATGGACGGCTTTGCTGAGGCCGGCAGCGTTGTCTGGCCCGGCAATAGCCAAGGCGAGGCCTGCGATCGCGGCGGCGTCATATGATCGATCGGCGGCCGGGCTCTGCGGTGGAATGTTCGAGAAGGCCTCGTACGTCTTCATGAAATAGTCGGTGGAGGCGGTGTTGGTGGTGCCGGAGGAAGTGCCGTACGCCTCGTTGAGGTATTGCGCGCCGACGGAGGACACGAAGTCCGGGCTGTGCATCCCGTCGTTGAGAAGGAATTTCTGAACGCCGCCCTGGGAGATCCAGGTGCGGGCAATGGTTGCGCCGTCTCCAGGGGTGCTGACGAGATACAGCGCATCGGGGTTGCTGCTCAGGGCAGCGGTGACCTCCGCGGCATAGCTGGACTGCTTCTCATTGTAGGGCGTATCCGAAATCAGCTCGCCACCCAGCGCCTTGTAGGCCTTGGAGAATTCCGCGACGAGGTTGACGCCAAAATCGTTGTTGACGTGAATGATGGCAAGTTTCTTGAAGCCAAGATCAATCGCATATTTGGCAGCCGCCACGCCCTGCAATGCATCGGACTGGATTGTCCGGAAAAACACGCCGTTGGTTTTGCCGTCCTTGCCCAGTTGCGTCAGCGTCGGCGACGAGGCGGCCGGCGAGATCTGCACCACATTGGCCGGTGCCGTGACCGACGTCAGGATCGGAATCGACACCGACGAAATGATACCGCCAATCAGCAGCGGGACATGCTTGACCTGGACCAGCTGTGTTGCTGCATCCACGGCGATGTTGCCCTGGCTTTGTGAGTCGCGAATATCGGTGGCGAGCGTGCAGCCATTGATGCCGCCCGCCTCATTGAGGTCTCGGAAAGCCATTTCCACCGACTTGGCGCCGGCTTGTCCGTATTTTCCTGCCGGCCCCGTAAGCTCCATGACCACGCCGACAGTGACCTCACAGCCGGCGGCGTAGGCCGACGTCGAAGCCAGCAGCGCGATTGCTGCAGCCATTCCAGAAACTCTGATGCGCATTTTTACAACTCCCATTGTTTTACAAAAGTCCCCTTACTCCGCCCAGGTTTCGTGCAGATGCTCCCACACCAGCCCAGTCGTTCTTGTGCTGCCGCGGGAGAAGACGGCGGTCGATATCCGCTTCGTCTGTGATGTCCCGCGGTGCTGAATTTCGAAATAGGTGGCTACCACCGTGCGACCGTCCCGATAGCCGATGCGCACGTCCTGAATGTCGATTGCGAAGGCGCCAGGCTCCGATGCGCAATTGGCGCGGACAAAGGCCACGACGGATGGTCGCGAAAGCACGGTTCCTCGCGTCGTCAACATCAGGAAGCCGGGGGCGAGGCTGTCCTCGAATCTCGCAAAATCGTCCGCTTTGAGCTGGCCATTGTACCAGTCGACGAAGAAGCGATGCTGCTCAACGATCTCGCGCTCGACGATCAGGAGTAGTGCGCCATCGGCCATGATCGGAAGCATTTAGGCCTCCACCCGTGACATCTTGATATCGCAGGCGCCGCTGCGGCGAATCTTGCCGCAGGCAGCTGCCAGTGCCTCGATCTGTGTGGCTGGCACGCGTCCGACGACGCTTCCTGGAAGCCATCCGATCGGGAAAAACAACCGCCCGCCTGGACCATAGAAGAAGCCGATGTCGAAGATCGGGTCAGGGCCACCGCCCCAAACGCGGGCTGGCACGTAGCTCAAGACCAGATCGCCCGGCTGGGGCGTCAGGGCGGCATTCTCGAGTGGAAGCGGATCGGCCCCGCCCGGAATCAGATGCGCCATCGGGATCGGACATGAGATTTCAGGCCCTGTCCAGATCGCATGAATGCTTGGAATCGAGCGCGGCTCGCGCAGATAGTCCCACAGGAAGGCCACATTGCCAGGCGCCTTGTCACCAAGCAATTCCACGGCGACGTCCAGTCCGGAATGGCTTTCAGATATACGAATGGTCTGCTTATGCATTTTCAGGCCCTTGCCTCGTCTGCCTTGAGCTTCTCGCGCAGGAAGCCGAAGGAGTGGGTCATATCGGCGATGATCAGCTCGCGGACCTTGACGGCGTCGCGCGCGATCAGCGCCTCGGTGATCTGCTTGTGGTAATGGTCTGCGTCGATGTCGCCGCCCGCGGTCGCCGCTGTGATGGCGTAGCGGGTGCAGGGGCCTGACTGCAGCCAGAGGCTCTCGATAATCGGAATGAGCGTTGGCGACCCGCAGTTCTCGTAGATCGTGAAATGAAATGTCTGGTTGAGGCGAACCTCGACGTCGACGTCGCGGCCAGCGGCGGTGCGCATGTCTTCCCACTGGTCGAGGATCTTCACGACATCGGCGACCTTGGCGTCTGAGATGCGGCTTGCGGCCAATGCTGCTGCCTCGCCCTCAACCAGAATCCGCGCTCGCAGCAGGTCATCCAGCCTTTCGACTGTTATCGTGGGCACGCGAACGGAGCGGTTGAGCAGCGGCTCAAGTGCCTTTTCAGCGACAAGCCGACCAAGCGCCTCGCGAACCGGCATCGTGCTCGTCATCAACACTTCGGCCAGACCACGCACGGTCAGGACCTGTCCCGATTCGAAGATACCGCAGATCAGCGCGCGTCGAAGCTCCAGGTAGACCCTGTCTTGAACGGTCTCGCGGCCAACGGATGCGAGTTGCCCCGAGAAGCCCGGCTGGCCGCCTTTGACGCCCACGTCCTTCATGCCTTCCTCACGTTTTTCACTTGCGCACGTTCTTAAACATCAATATGTGATCAATGCAATAGTGATCACTGATCATTTTATGTGATCACAGGCCATTCAAAAAGAAGCCGAGGGGAAATGGCTGACGCACCATCGATTGACGCCCAGCTGTGCGTCATGGAGGCCAGGTCTGTCGTGAAGCGGTTCGGCGGCGTCACAGCCGTCGACGGCGTAAGCTTCAAAGTGCGGCAGGGTGAAATTCTCGGGCTCATCGGTCCCAACGGCGCCGGCAAAACCACCATGTTCGATCTTCTGGCGGGAACCGTGACGCCAACCAGCGGCGACATCGTCCTCAATGGCGTGGATGTGGCGCGGCAACTCGCGCACCGGCGCATTGGCTCGGGTCTTGGGCGGACCTTCCAGATCGCCAGGCCGTTCCCGGAAATGACTGTGTTGGAAAATGTCATGGTCGCCGGTCAGCAGCAGGCAGGCGAAGCTCTTCTCCAGACCCTTCTCTATCCAGCGAAAGTCCGGTTGCAGGAAGAAGCGCTGCGCCAGAAGGCCAATGAGTTCATCAACCTGCTTTTGCTGGACAAACTGCGGGACCAGAAGGCGCGCGTTTTGTCTGGCGGTCAGCGCAAGCTTCTTGAGCTGGCTCGTGTGATGATGGCCGATCCCAAAATCGTTTTGCTCGATGAGCCCGCGGCTGGCGTCAATCCGACACTGCTTGAGACCATCATCGACCGCATCCGGGAGATCAACAGTCGGGGCGTCACCTTCGTGTTGATCGAACACAACATCGATATGGTGTCACGGCTTTGCGACCGGGTTCTCGTCATGGCCAGCGGGCGGATTCTTGCCGAAGGGCGGCCCGAAGAAGTTTCGCGCGACCCCAAGGTCATTGAAGCCTATCTGGGAGGCGCGGCATGAGCGACATCGTGCTGGATGTGACCGGCCTGGTGGCAGGCTACGAGCCGGGCGTTCCAATCGTTCGGGGTGCTTCCGTCACCGTGAAGAAGAATGAGATCGTGGTGATCCTCGGCCCCAATGGCGCCGGCAAGTCGAGCTTCATCAAAGCCGTGGCCGGCCTGATTCCGAGGTTCTCCGGGCGTGTGGTTCTGGATGGCCACGACATCACAAAAGTTCCCCCTCACAACATGATCCGCAAGGGGTTGGCATTTGTACCGCAGACCGAGAACGTGTTTCCGCTGATGAGCGTCGAGGACAATCTGCGCCTTGCAGTCAGAGTCCTGCTGTCTCGCGGCATATCGGAACGAATCTCCGAAATGTACGAGCTGTTCCCCGACCTGGCTCGGCAGAGAAGACTTTTCGCGGGAAGCCTTTCAGGCGGGCAACGGCAGATGCTCGCTGTTGCGCGCGCGCTCATCGTGAAGCCGAAAGTCCTCATGCTGGACGAACCGTCAGCCGGTCTGTCGCCAAAGTTCGTCAGCATGGTTTTCTCCATGCTGAGCGATATCCGGGCGACCGGCGTAACGATGGTCCTGGTGGAGCAGAACGCCAAGGCCGCGCTTGCAATTGGCGACCGCGCCTATGTGCTGGTCGAAGGGCGCGAGCGTCACGAAGCACCGGCCGCGCAACTTTGGCACGATCCCGTGGTCGCCGCACTCTATCTTGGGCACCGGCCAGCATAGGAGGCTCACTTGAGCTTACAATTTCTCATTGATGGATTGCTGTCGGGCTCAATGATCGGCCTGGGCGCCATTGGCGTTACGCTGACCTATTCGATTCTCCGGTTCTCGAATTTCGCCCATGGCGACCTCATGGCCTGGGGTACCTACTTTACCCTGCTTGTCAGCACGGCGATCGGCGCTTTGCTGGGACAAGTTGCACCGATCGGACCGCTCTCCTTTGGCTGGCCGTTGATTGCGTCGGTGCTGATTGGAATGGGTTGCACGGCTTTGCTGGCGTTGGCCATCGACATTGCTCTGTTCGCCCGGCTGCGGGCGAAAGGGCAAATGATCATCGTGGTGATGGCAAGCTTCGGTGCGTCGATGGCCTTGCGGAGCCTGCTTGAATTCATCTTCACCTCAAGCCCTACCTATTTCAGCCGCGCCATCCAGATCGCTTTTCCAATTGGCGGCGGCATGCGTGTAACGCCGGATCAGATTGCTCTGCTGATTGCGACGGCCGTCATCCTGCTCGTCGTGCACCTCGTCTTGACCTACACCCAGGTTGGCAGAGCCATGCAGGCTGTCAGCCAGAATACGGCCTTGGCCAAGGTGGTCGGTATTGACGTTTCGCATATCTTCCGTGTGACCTGGGTCATTGGCAGTGCCCTGGCATGTTTTGCCGGGGTGATGATCGGCATCCTCGTGCAGATCAGACCTCTTATGGGTCTCGATCTGACGCTGCCGATGTTCGCGGCCGCCATACTTGGCGGCATCGGCAGCGTGCCAGGCGCGGTTCTCGGCGGCATAATCATCGGCCTTGCCGAAGCCGCTACAGTCCAGCTGATCGGTGCGGAATGGCGCCTGGGCGTCGCCTTCGTGGCCCTGATCGCGGTGCTGCTGGTGCGTCCGATTGGCCTGTTTGGCGTGGAGGAAAGATAATGGATCTTGTCAGCTACGGTTCCTTCTTTCTGACCACAGCGCTGATCTTCTCCATCATTGCGTTAGGTCTGAATCTGCAATGGGGCCTTACCGGACTGTTCAATGCCGGCGTTGCCGGCTTCGTTGCGATCGGTGCCTACACCTCGGCCTTGTTGACAACGCCTGATGTCGCCGATCGCCTTGGTGGCTTTGGCATGCCCATCCTTGTCGGATGGGTTGCTGCGGCCCTGGTTGCCGGCCTGGCTTCTGCCTTTACCGGCTATGCAACCCTACGCCTTAAAGCCGACTACCTGGCGATTACAACGTTCGGCGTCGCCATTGTCGTCCAACTCGTGGCGCTAAATGCGCAGCCGGCTACCGGCGGGCCACTGGGGATTGCCTTTATTCCAAGGCCGTTTGCCTCCTACGCGGCAACACCGCTGGTCTTCAATCTCCTCAATCTGGCAGTGGTCGTGGTGATGACGCTGCTGGTCTACCTTGTTCTCGAATATCTCGCCAAGAGCCCGTGGGGCCGGGTTCTCACCGCATTGCGGGAGGATGAGCGGGCAGCAATTTCACTCGGCAAGAACACCCGCTCCTATCGCATTCAAGCCTTTGCAGTTGGCGGCGCCATCATGGGGCTGGCGGGAGCGATCCAGGCGCATTTCATAGGGTTTATTGCGCCCGACAACTACCTGCCGCCGCTGACATTCCAGATATGGGTCATGCTGATCGTCGGCGGATCCGGCAGCAACCGCGGCGCAATTGTCGGCACGGTTCTGGTTTGGGCGATTTGGGCCGGGTCCGGCGCGTTCATCAGCATGCTGGTGCCAACCGATCAGCAGGCGAGGGCAGCCTCCCTGCAGATCGTCTTGATCGGAGTGTTGTTGTGCGTGGTGCTTCTCGTCAAGCCCAAGGGACTGTTCGGGCCCCGCGCCGCGCGTCAGCCAGATGAATCCCCCTCGCAAGGTGAGCCCGGGTCTGCCACATGATGCAAGCGGCATCGCCGTACAAGTCGCGCTCGCTATGGCACATGGTGAGCCGCAACGCCGTTGCCTATCCTGCACTCGAGGGAGAAGTCAGCGCGGACGTCGCGATCATCGGGGCGGGGTTTTTGGGATTGTCTGCAGCCCTGCATGCGGCCGAGGCCGGCCTGTCGGTCGTCGTGGTCGAGGCCGAGACGATCGCCTGGGGTGCGAGCGGACGAAATGCAGGTTTCGTCGTGCCGAACTTTGCCAGGAAGGATCCTGACGCCATCATTGCTGAGTTGGGCGCGGTTGCCGGGGAACGACTGGTCATGTTTGCGGCAAAAAGCGCGGATCTTGTGTTCGGGCTGATCAAACGCCATCGCATCGATTGCGACGGGCGACAGGCCGGGTGGGTGCATCCGATGCATTCGCCAGAGGCCCTTGAGCGGGTTAAACGGGTCATCGGCCAGCTTGCCGCCCGCGACAGGCCCGTAGAGCTGCTTGACCGCGACCAGGTTCGCGAACTGTGCGGTATCGACGGCTATCTGGGAGGCCTTCTCGATCGTTCTGGCGGCACCGTCAATCCCGTCGCGTATGCGCGTGGCCTGGCGAGCGCTGCCTGTGGTGCTGGTGCAGGTCTGTTTGAGCATTCGCCGGTTTGCGGCATGGCCAGACGAGCTGGCCGATGGCGGGTCGAAACCGGACGCGGTGCAGTCACCGCAAGGAAAGTTTTGCTTGCCACCAACGCATATGGTGGAACGCTCAACCGACAACTGGCGCGCAATTACATTCCCTTGAAGATCTTCCAGATCGCCACCGCACCGCTGCCGGAAGTGGTCAGACGGCGGTTTCTCCCGCACGGCCATTGCATGTCTGATTCGCGCCGCAACCTGTTCACGTTCCGCTTCGATGCGGCCAATCGGCTGATCAGTGGCGGCATGCATATTCTTGATGCTGGTTCCGGCAGCCGCGTTCCCAGAGCCATTCATCGCCGGCTTGCCCGCAATCTGGAGATTGATCTGCCGCCAATAGAATTCGCCTGGAGCGGACTGGCGGCTGTGACGACCGACTTCCTGCCACGTCTTGTGGAAGTCGGCCCGTCGCTGCTCGCCGCCTTCGCCTGCAACGGTCGCGGCATTGCCATGACGACGATGATGGGTAAGGCCTTGGCGAAGTGGGCCATGGGGACAACGCCAAATGGCTTGCCAGTGCCCTTGCAGCCGGTTCAGGCCATCCCATTTCATTCATTGGCAAAGTATGCGCCTAATGCGCTTTTGCCCTTGAGCATTGCCCGGGACAGGCTGGAATCGCCATTGCGCTGATGGGCGAATGGTGCAGGTGCCAGTTCAATGCCGTGGCGCAGCGGCATTGAATTATCTCGATCGGCAATTACAGTCGTCAGCATAGCCGTCTGGCTGGCTTGCAAATCGACAAACCCAGAAGGTCCCGGCAGTCGGACTACGATAGACTTCGGCCAAGAGGAAGGGCTACCAAGGGAGGCCATCAGTTGGCGATCTTCCCTTGAACCGGGAGTGGGCGTTTGAGCACCAATTTGAAGACGGCCGGATCGGTCCGCAAACGAAGTCTGCGCGAGCAGGTCTATGACGAGGTGAGATCACGCCTGCACTGCGGCGTGCTTGGCCATGACGACCGCATCGTCGACAACGACCTTGCCGCGGAGCTTGGGGTCTCGCGCATGCCCGTTCGCGAGGCCTTGCTTCAGCTTGTCAGCGAAGGGGTGCTGGACAGCAGTTCACGGGGCTTTGTGCTTCGCCGGTTCACGGTCAAGGAAATAGAAGAGGTTTTCCAGATAAGGCATCTGCTTGAGCCAGCCGCCGCTGTAATGGCGCTGCCATTCGTCGTTGGCGCGGCACTCAAACGGCTTGGGGCCATTCTCGCCGATGCCAGCAACGCCAGCCGACAGGGCAGCGTCCAGCAGATCATCATCGCCAATGCAGCCTTCAGGGACGCCTGGTTGAACCTTGTTCCCAACGCCCATTTGCGCCAGGAAATCGTTCGTTTCTCCGACTATGTCCAAGCCGTCAGGCTAATGACCTTGCAGGATCCGGGGTACCGTGCCGATTCGGTCCGCCGGCTCGAGGACATCGTTGCGGCCTTTGCCGCTTCGGACCGCGAGCTGGTCGCATCGGCGGTCGCCAGGCAGCTGGACGGGGCCCTGGCGGCTTTTGTCGCCAGCCTGACGGACGGCTAGCAAAATGCCTGCTTGACAGTTTTGTGGCGTCCTCCTAAATAGAATACTGTATACTATATGGAGATGACCATGGCAACGAATCCGATGGCTGACCTGTCCGATGGCGCCTTTCGCATAGGCGTGTTTTCGGCCAATGCGGACCGTGGTCTTTCGTTCACCACCGTCGAGGAGCAATGGCGGGCCGAATGGAAAGAGATCGCCGAGGCGGCCCGCATTGCCGATCAGGGCGGCATCGATTTCTTCCTGCCCATTGCCCGCTGGCGCGGTTTCGGCGGCACCACGAACGTCAGGGGTCGCTCGTTCGAAACCTTCACCTTCGCCGCGGGCCTGGCAACGATAACGCAGCGCATGGCTCTGTTCATGACCGTGCACGTCCCGCTCGTGCATCCGCTCTATGCGGCAAAGGCACTGGCATCCGTCGACCAGATGAGCGGCGGCCGCGCCGGCCTCAACATCGTGTGTGGCTGGAACCCCGATGAGTTCGAGATGTTCGGGATAACGCTCGACGAAGCGCCCTATGATCGTGCCGCGGAATGGTTCGAGATCATAAACCGCGTCTATACCAGCGATACACCGGTTGATTTCGAGGGCAAATACTACCGTGTCAAAGGCGCCATGACCGACCCAAAACCGGTCCAGAGGCCGCGTCCGGTGTCCATGAACGCAGCCTTTGGCCCGCCTGGTCGAGAGTTTGCAGCGGCAAATTGCGACCACATCTTCACCAGTTTCAGCGACCTCGATGCCGGCCGGAAGCATATTGACGATATTGGCGGCCGGGCTGCGGCAAAGGGTCGAGATGTCGGGGTGTTCACGGTCGGTCACGTGGTTTGCCGGCCGACACAGGCGGAAGCCGAGGACTATTATGAACGCTACTCCCGAACCTGTGTCGACGATGCCGCCGTCGACTACCACGTCCGGCAAAAGGCAGCCTTCTCAAACAGCCATGACGAGGCCGCTTTCAAACTCCACCGGCAACGTTTCGCCGCCGGCACGGGGAGCTATCCCCTTGTCGGCACGCCCGATCGGATTGCACAGGAGCTTGAAAAGATAGCTGCCGCCGGCTTTTCAGGCATCGCGCTTTCCTTCGTAAATTACCTGCAGGAGCTTCCCTACTTTTGCCAAACGGTTGTTCCGCGCATGGAAAAGATGCGCCGGGTGTCCTAGCTTCGGACGTGGACAGCTGGGCGGCAACCGCAACTCGAACTGTGCGCGGACTAGGCGATACCGCTGTTTAGAGCGTGACCCGAGCTTACTGGATCAGAGTTGGAACGTCGGCGCGAGGCTGATTCAAGCGATCTGCCTGGGGCCTGTAGATATGTCGAAGCTCTGTCGGTCGATCTTAGGGAAGGTTTTGGCTGCGGGGGCGACTCGCATTGCGAACTGTTTCGCAAACAAGGTCGAAGGCATGAACTGCGACCCGCGAGCATGATTTCCTTCGTGCCGAATTGGCCGACCCGAATTGAGGTCGGCCAATAAGATCAGAACATGGTGTTGCCGTTGGCCGACTCGTCAGGAACCGGCTGTGCGACATCCCAGTGCTCAACGATCTTTCCGTTTTCCACCCGGAAGATATCGACAATGGCTATGCCACCGGTACCGTCCTCTTTACCCCTTGCATGAACATGCAGCCAGACAAGATCGCCATTGGCCGCGCTGCGTACGATCCGGTTGCGGGAATCCTTGTTTGCTGCAAAAAAGCGGGTGAAGTGTTCTACGAATGGTGCCTTACCATTTGGCACCTTCGGGTTATGTTGAATGTAGTCATCGGCCATAATATCGGCGCCTGTCATATCATGCTTGGTGAAAATCCGATTGTAGAAGTCGACCACCAACTGGCGGTTCGCTTCCTCGGCGGCCAGATCTCGTGATGTCGTTTGGCTCAATGCTTGCCCGCCC
The DNA here is from genome assembly GCF_040320605.1 of Mesorhizobium sp. M0659. Lineage (NCBI taxonomy): Bacteria > Pseudomonadati > Pseudomonadota > Alphaproteobacteria > Hyphomicrobiales > Phyllobacteriaceae > Mesorhizobium > Mesorhizobium sp. M0659. The sequence continues at coordinate 92,931 of NZ_JAMYPY010000006.1, read as the reverse complement.
GTCACCACGGTCAGAGCAAACGCGGCAGCGGCCAATAGTTTGCCTATTTTGAGCATCAGTTTCTCCTTTGGTGTGAAGTCGACACAGTGAACCGCGGGCGGAAGGGTTTGATTGCTTGATCTCAGTATCTTGAATAGGATGGTCTATTCCGGCAGTGCTGACCTCTCTAGGATTTGATCTCGATCAACACGTTTTGATACGTCCAGTCGCTGCAATTCTCCAATTCGTGCGGCACACCAGGCTCGCGCCACAGCACACCGCCGACGGTTTCGTTGGTTTGCTTTTCGCGTCCGTCAGCAAACCGCATGATGTTGTCGCCCTTGGTCAACGGGATGATCACATATGGTAGGTGGTGCTGGTGCCATGTCTGGATTTCCTTTGGCTCCAGCGATAGCCCCCAGATCCTGACTTTCTCGTTCTCGAACAGAATCTCCTGCCCGATCTCGCCCAGCTTGATGTCGGCGGGCATCGTCTTGGCCATTCTGTCACTCCTGATTTGCGGGGTGGTTGTACTTAAGCCGGATCGCGCCTGAACAGCACAGGCGCTGGACACGTTCGGGGTCCATGCTGGCGAGTTGCTGGCTGGGCTGCATGATTCCCATCGGGAAAGGCCAGTCAGAACCAAAGACGATATTCTGTTTGCCGAAAACGGCTTCGGCCAGTTCAAGCGCTGGTTCGCTGTGCGTTATGCAATCGACGATCACGTTGCCGAACAGGCTCTGCGGAGACGGAAGGGAAAGATCAACGTCAGGACGGGCTGTCGCGAAACCGCGCTGCAGGCGTGCAGCGAGCATCGGTGCGCTGCCGCCACCATGGGCAAAGCAGAATTGGATGCCGGGGTATTTCGCCAACACACCGCCCAGAACCAGACTGGCCAGCGCTACGCCGGTCTCATGCGGATTGCCGACGAGATTGCCCATGTAGAAGGAATCCAGACGGCCATCCGCGCATGAGCCGGGGTGCATGAACAAGAAAGACCCGGCGTCGGACAATGCCTGCCACAAGGGCCGGAACGCGGCATCGGCGATCTGGACGCCAGGGGCGCCTGTCGGCGCCGCAAAGGTTTTTGTTCCCGCCGCTATGCCTTCAGCGGCGACGGCGGCGGCGGCTTTCGGCCATCGTATCGGGATGTGGTAGAGTGCCGTCAGCCGGGTCGGATGCTTGTCCGCAATTCTTTGTAGACCGCGATTGAGTCTACCGGCCCAGCGCAAGCTTTCGGCTTCCCCCAGGTGGTCGCGGTAGACTGGGGGCGGCACCGAGACAAAGGCACGGGCCACCTGATTGTCGTCCATCCAGCGCACCAGTTGATCGCGTTCGAACAGTGCCGGCACCGCGACGCGGTGGCCATCGACGGTAAGGACCTTCTTGTCGATGTCCCACGCCACGCCCAGTTCCGAGGCGAGCTGGCCCTCGTGCACGGGGATTAGATGGGTGTGGACGTCGCATGCTATCGCTTGCTGGTTCATGGCTCAGAGTCCCACGATACGCCGATAGGTCGCTTCGATGGCAGGCCCGCTTCGCGGCACGATTGCCGCTATGTGATCATCGGGCCGTACAAGAACGACGCTGTCATCAACAACGCCGAGCCGTTTGCGCAGCCGATCATCGACATCGAACAGGGACCGGTCACGCAACCCTGAATCATGCGGGGCATCCCAGCGCGAGACGAGGTAATGCTTGAGCCCGGGCAGGTCGCTGTCGGGAAGTTGCGGGCGCCGGCGCGCATCGGCAAAATGAAGCGCGACAAAGCTGTCGTCGAAAAGCTCGTGAACGCGACGGACGCGGCCGTCGCCAGTGAAGATGTCCATGTCGGGCATACGGTCGCCTACCTCGACCGGCAGGCGGCCGGTTTTGATGATCGACCAGTTGCCTGTGCCTTCGATATCGAGGCGCACGCCAAGCATCGTGCGGCTCAATGCGACGCCAACGTCGTCGGAGGCCAATGGGTCGGCGTGCGAGGCATCGCCGCCCATCATCGCGCGCGCCGCCTCCGCCATCTCGCCCGAGCCTTGCGCCGCCAGCGTCTTCTGCTCGGCGCCATATCCATCGAGGATGCCGTCCGCTGCCCAGCCGCGGGCGACCCATGCAAGACGCCAGGGCAGATTGAGTGCATCGAGGATGCCAGTGTTGAGCCCGAGTGCCCACATCGGGGTGATCAGGTGCGCAGCATCGCCCATGAGGAAGACACGCTCGCGCCGCCACTGCCTGGCGATTCGATGGTGGACGCGATAGATGACCGTGTTGATGACCTCGAGTTTGCCGACGTCACCGACAAAGCGCCGCACCTTCTCTGCGAGCTCGTCTGGCGTCGCCTCCTGGGCGCCGGCTGCCAGCGGAAACAGAAACCGCCAGCAATGCGGTTGCCGGACCAGGATCATCCATTCCTGCGGGTCGGAGAAATAGGCGAGGTAGGGATAGTCGCGTGGGTTGGCGACATCGAAATCGATTTTGATGTCAACCAGCATGTAGCGCACATCGAGCGACATGCCCTCGACCGGGATGTCAAGCAGGCCGCGCACGGTGCTACGTCCCCCATCGCAGGCCAGGAGATACGAGCCCTCGATCCGCACCGGGCCATCCGGCGTGTCGAAATCGACGCTGACGCCGTCGCTATGCTGCGTGAAGCCCGTTAGACGGTGGCGCAAGCGGACGCTGCCGGGCTCGCCGGAGGCAACCGCTTCGCCGAGGATCGGTTCGAGCTGATGCTGTGGCAGGTTGATGACGAAGGGAAAGCGAGTCTCGTCCACCAGCAGGCTCGGCCGGACCGGGCGCCGAGCCTGGTTGGTTGCCCGGTCGATGTCGCCGATCTCGTCGACACGCAAGGCTTGCGCCAGCACGTCGTTCGCCACGCCGTAACGCCGAAACGCCTCCAGGGTACGCGACAGGATCGTGCCGGCCTTGGTGTCGCTCGAGAAACTGTCATCCTCTTCGAACAGGATGAACGGTATTTTGTAGAAGCGGCAGGCGAGCGCGGTCGTCAGGCCGATCGGCCCGGCCCCTGCGATCAGCACCGGTTTCATGTCCGTCATTTCACTTGTCCCGGGCGTAGGCCATGTCGCGGCTGAGCACGGAGCCCGTCATCGTCGCGACATCGGACAGCAGGAACAGCAAGGGGCCGACGACATCCTCCGGCTCGCCGACGCCCAGCGTCGCCTTCCAGCTTTCGTTGTCGGCACCCTGATTGGCGACGCGGTACTGCGGCGTATCGATGACGCCTGGAGAGACGACGTTGAAGCGAACGCGATGTCCGACGATCTCCTTCGCCGCGCTCTTGGCGAAGGCCGCGACCGCCGCCTTGGTCGAGGCGTATGCCGACGCCTGCGGCCACCCCTGGGCGGCAAGCCCGGAGGTGAAGGCGATAATGCTGCCGCGCTTGCGCCGGATCATGCCGGGAACCGCCGCCTGATAGCACCAGACCACACCATCGAGGTTGATGCGCTGGACGCGCTCCCATTCCTGGGCTTCCATTTCATGGACCAGGGTTCGGGGCTGCACCGCAGCGCCACACACCAGCCCGTCGATTTTACCGTGGCGGCTCTCGATCGAGCCAACGGCTTCGAAGACGGCTTGGCGGTTGGAGACATCGCAGGCGATGCCCTCGATTAGCGGAGCACTGGTCATCAAAGCCCGAAGGCTGTCGCCATCGGCATCGAGGACGATTACACGGCCTCCCGCCGCGACCGCCGCCAGCGCGAGGGCCCGTCCAATACCATTGGCACCGCCGGTGATCACCAACACATACCCGGTCGCGTCGAAAGTAACCTTCATAGCGCAACACTCATGCTTGGCACGCTGGTCGCTCCATGCAGGTCACGCGCGACGAGCACGTTTCGCAGTTCCCCCAGCCCCCTGCAAAGAGACACCACTTCGTCTCCGTCCTGCAAGAATATCTGCGGTTCGCGCGCATTACCGATTCCCGACGGCGTTCCGGTTATGAGGACGTCACCGGCGTGCAGCGTCATGCCGAACGACAATTCGGCAATCAGCTCTTCGATCGGGAACGCCATTTGTTTCACCAGGGCGTCCTGGAGCACGCGCCCGTTGAGGCTGCACTGCAGACGCAGTTCGGGAACATTCAACTCGTCGGGTGTGACAATCACTGGTCCCATCGGCATCGTGCCATCAATGCTCTTGCCCTTCAGCCACTGGCCGCCGTGCCGGCGTTGCAGATCGCGCTGCGAAACATCGTTGGCAAGGAAGTAGCCAAAGACGTGCGATAGAGCATCGCTGCGCGCGATGCTGCGTCCTGTCTTGCCGATGACGAGGCCCAGTTCGACCTCATAGTCCCATTTGGCCGAGATGTAGGGATCGTAGGCTATCGGGTCGGTGGGGCCGATGGCCGTGTCGGGTGCTTTGGTGAAGAACGTCGGCGCGGCCGGCTTGTCGACATCCTGACCATCGCGCTTGCCGCGGCTCTCCTCGAAATGATCCCAGTAATTCCATCCGGTGCACAGGATGTCGCGCCGGAAGCGCTGCATCGGCGCCAGCAGTTCGACCTCGTCGCGCGACACCGTGGCAGCAGTCTTCAACGGGACGGTGGGGTCGTCGCCCAGGCGTTGAACGAGCGACAGCATGTCGCCTTCATCCTGCATCAGCAACTCGACGGCATCGCCCTTCAAAGTGCCAATTCTTTTGGCACCGCGATATCGGCAGGTGATATATCGCATCGCTCTCAGCCCTCCGGCAGCACGGCTATGGCGTTGATCTCGATCAGGTAGTCCGGCGAGGTCATCTTGCAGATCTCGACCATTGTGGATGCCGGAAGTGGCGATTTGAAATACTCCCGGCGAACCGCATGGATCTTGTCGAAGTGCTCCATGTTGCGCACATAAACGTCCACGCGCACCACATCGTCGAGCGTTCCGCCAGCGGCTATCATCGCCGCTTTGATGTTTTCGCAGACCTGTCGCGTCTGCTCGCTCACATCGCCAATGCCGGCAATGGTGCCATCGGGTTTGCGTGCGGTCATGCCGGAAACGAAGACCAGTTTGCCCTTCGCCTCGATCGTCGTCGCTTGCGAGAAATGCCCGTTTGGTTCGCGAAGGTTGCCGGTCGTAACCTGCTGTTTGGCCATGCTGCTTCCCCTAGCTATTGCAGTTGTCGATTTCGACGCCGGCAAGCCCTGCCGCCTGCAGCAACCCTTCGATGGTCGATGCAGGCAGGGACAGGCGTCCGGCACTTGCGGTCCTGGCGGCATGCGCCAGCGCACCCGGTGCAAAAATGCGCTCGACACCAGGTGCCTTTTTCGAGTTGCTTACCCGCTCGAGTTGGGCTGCGGTGCGATGCCGGAACGCTTCGAGCGGGCCGAACGTGCCAACATCAAGCGCGATGAAAAGCTGACTGCAGCGATAAGGCTCAGCCGGGTCGCCGTAGAGCGGGCGCACCTCTGCGCCAAGCGCGCCGCCAGACAGACCGCCGCACAACAGGTCGATCATGAAGGCCAGACCGAACCCCTTGGGACCGGCAGCAGGCAGCAGCATGCCGCGGATCGCAACTGCAGCATCGGTGGTGGCAATGCCCTGGTCGTCCACGGCCCAGCCCTGCGGGATGGATCGGCCTTCGGCCTCGGCCAGCCTGACCTTGCCCATGGCGGACGCGCTCAGTGCCATGTCGACTTCAGGCAGGAAGTCTCCATCCGCCGGTGCCGCGATCGCGATCGGATTGTTGCCAACGAGGGCTTCCGCACCACCCGGCGCCGGCATCAAGGGCCTTGTGTTCGAAGCGACGATGCCGACGCAGCCGCGCTCGGCTATCAACCGGGCATAGCGGCCGGCCGTTCCGAAATGAAATGCGTTGCGCACGGCCACGATGCCGGCACCGGCGCTTGCCGCCTTTTGGACGGCCAGTGCCACGGCCTGCCTGGCGACAACCTGGCCAAGCACATCACCCGCATCCAGAACCGCTATCGCCGCGGCCTCCGAAACGATGGCGCCGCGTGAGCGCGTCGAGACCGAACCGGCCTTGAGCCGCTTGACGTACATCGGCACCAGCATCACGCCATGCGAGGCAACACCTTCGAGATCGGCCGCGACCAGGTCGGAAGCGGTCACCGCGGCTTCGGCCGGGTCGATGCCGCAGCCGACAAAGATCGAAGCGACGGTCTTCTCCAGCCGGTCCGCCGCGATCGTCTGGCCAGGCGCCGTCATTGTGCGTCCTCGTCGTTCGTGTACCAGGACGGCCGGACCGGATAGTGCGGGCCGTCATAGATCTCTACGACGACGGTTTCTTCATGCGCGATCGTCGGCCCATGCACGTTGCCCTTGGGGTTGCAGTAGAAGCAACCGGGCTTCAGCGTGACACCGGTAGCGGTGTATTCATAATGGCCCTCAAGACAGAACATGAACTGGTTCGAGGCATGAAGATGCGGTTGGGGAATGCCCACGCCTTTCTCGAATTTGATCAGGGCAATAGACGCGCCGGTGCTATCGTCGCGCCAGAGCATCTTCTCATGGACTCCAGCCAGGGATTTCGGCCTCCAGGCGATGTCCTTGCTCTGAATGAGAATCTCGGTCAGCGATGGCGCTTTGTTCTCACAGGCCCCAGACAGGATTTTGTCGGTCACGCACGCACTCCCTTAGTCAATCAAGCAGTGATATTTCACATGAAGTATTTTGTGAAGACGCAAAAACGGCATTTCGACAGATTCTTGGCACCGCTCAGCCGAGAGAGGGCCCGGTAACGGCACGGTTTTCGTTGTACTGTCTGGCGCATGATGATGCCTCGCCGGTGGCGGTCGGTCGATCGGCGGCGCACGCTAATTTCCAATTCGCGGTGCGAAAGCAGATGGCGCACCAAAGACGCTCCCCGGCAATTTCTTCAGCCGTTCGCGCAGCGCACCGATATGTTCGGACATAGTTTCCACGGCTACGGCGCCGTCACCGGCTGCGATCGCTGTGGCGACTTTGAGATGTTGCCGGTTGGACAGCTCGACATTGATGGTCTGCCACAGATGCAGGTACCAGAACCGGGTCGAGCGTTCATGCAGCATCCGGCCAAAATCCGCCATGACGGGATTGCCGGACATGTCACCAATCATGCGGTGGAAGGCCCGATCGTCGATGGTGAATGCGGCGATGTCGGGAGAACCGGGCGTCGCATCGGTGACGCTTGCAAGGTTCAGCAAGGCCATGGCCTGCTCCCCTGATGCCAACTGGGCGGCCAGACGTGCCAGCTCCGGTTCTACGGTGATTCTGGAATCGAGGATGCGCAGGATCTCCTGAAGACTGTCCGGGCGAATGATGATCCCCTTGCGCGGCAGAACCTGCACCAGGCCTTCGTGATCGAGCCGTTGCAGGGCTTGATGCACGGGGGTCCGCCCGAAATGCAGATATGCGGCGATGTCTGCCTCATTGACATACTGGCCAGGTAGGAAATGCAAGGTGATGATCCGCTCCTTGATTGCCTCATACGCCTGCAACGCTAGCGACTGCGGCTTGCCAAGCCGTGCATCGATGGATCCTGCTTTGGATTTCACGCTCGTTCCCATCTTCCCCGGCCGTCCTGAAATGGGCGGCGACACCCTTGCCGAGGCGTTGCCCATTGATCTCCGTATCTGGCCGCGGCTGCGCCCTAACTCAACAGCAGGCTGTCGTCCGAGAGTTCTTCGCCACGCACCTGTTTGAAAAGGTTGAGCAGGTCTGGAACGCCCATATTCTGACGCTTGTCGCTGGAAATATCGAAGGCAACCTTGCCCTCATGCAGCATCACGGTGCGTGTTCCATAGTCCAGCGCATCGCGCATGGAATGCGTCACCATCAAGGTCGTCAGCTTTTGTTCCTCGACGATCCTGCGGGTCAAATCGAGGACGAAGCTTGCTGTGCGCGGGTCAAGCGCCGCAGTATGTTCGTCCAGAAGCAGAATTTTCATACCGGCCAGCGTTGACATGAGCAGGCTGACCGCCTGCCGCTGCCCGCCCGAAAGCAGACCCATGGAATCGCCGAGGCGGTTCTCAAGGCCCAGGCCAAGCATCGAGAGTTTTTCACGAAACAGCGCGCGCCGGGCACCGTCGATCGAACGACCGAAGCGACGGGTGCGTCCTCGCGAGAAGGCAAGTGCCATGTTCTCCTCGATTGAAAGCCGCTCGCAGGTGCCTGCCATCGGATCCTGGAACACACGGGCAATGAGCGTTGCCCGTTTGGGCGCGCGCCATCGTGTTACATCGGTGCCGTCGACGACGATTGACCCCTTGTCGGTGCGCGCATTGCCGCCGAGCACATTCAGCATTGTCGATTTGCCGGCGCCGTTCGAGCCGATGACGGTGACGAACTCGCCTTGTTCGATTGTCAGGTCCAGACCGCGCAATGCCTTGTTTTCCATTGGGGTGTCGCGTCCGAAGGTGACGTAAACATCTCTAACATTGATCATGACGTCCTCCGCTTGAGCAGGCTGCGCATTGGGTTGGCAACGCTCGGCATGATGAGCGCCAGCCCCACGAGCACCGCTGTGACAATGTTGAGATCGGACGCTTGCAGGCCGAGCCAGCCAGTGTTGAGTGCCAGGGCAATGGCGATGCGGTAGGTGATCGCCCCGACCACGCAGGAGAAAATCGCCAGAACGATTGGCCGCGTTCGAAACATTGTTTCTCCAAGGATGACCGCCGCCAGACCGGCTATGACTGTGCCTGTGCCGACAGTGACGTCGGCAAAGCCGGCTGTTTGGGCAAACAGGGCCCCGGCCAAGGCAACGAGGCCGTTGGACAGTGCAATTCCGACATAGGTGTGCATATCCGTGCGAATGCCTTGCGCTTGCGCCATACGCGGGTTTGCTCCCGTTGCCCGCATGGCCAACCCGAACTCCGATGTCAGAAAGCGCGCCAGCAAGGCACCGACGGCCGTGACGATGATCAGCAAGGCCAGCACCTTCAGCGTCGGCCGGCCGGGCAACCCGACTGCAGCGACAAGCGGATTTAGCCATGAGAACAGATCGATGACGGTAGGCTGGTTAATCAGGGGAATGTTAGGACGACCCATGACGCGCAGATTGACGGAAAACAGTGCGGTCATGGTCAGAATGCCGGCGAGCAGATGCAGGATGCCGAATCGAATGTTCAACCACGCGGTTGTCATGCCCGCCAGGCAGCCGGCAACGATCGCAACACCGGTTGCAAGCACCGGATTGATGCCGCCCGCGATCATCGCTGCGGCGACGGCGGCGCCAAGAGGGAAGCTGCCGTCGACCGTCAGGTCCGGAAAATCGAGCACCCGAAATGAAATATAGACGCCAAGCGCCACGAGGGCGAAGATCAAGCCGATCTCAATGGCACCGATAAGCGAGATGAGATTCATGAAACCGCTCCGTTAAGGTCAAATCGAGGGCCGGAAGGCAACCGGCGACGCGGATAGCGCGTCGCCAGTCCAGTTCCCCCCTGCGGGGCTTGGTTTCTTAGAACACAGCCTATTGGATGACCCGCTTGGCGCGGTCGAGCACAGGTTGCGGAACGGTGACACCCATGGCCGCTGCGGCTTTGGCGTTGACGACCAGATCCGTTCCGCTGGCGTTGCGCACCGGAATGTCCCCCGGCTTTTCACCTTTCAGGATTCGCACGACGATTTCACCGGTTTGAACACCGACCTGGAAATAGTCGAACCCGACCGATGCGATCGCGCCACGCGCTACAGTATCGGTTTCGCCAGCGAAGACGGGAAGCTTGTTCTCGGTACCGACCGCGAGGATAGTCTCAAGCGCCGACACAATCGTGTTGTCCGTCGGCAGATAGATTGCATCGACCTTGCCGACGAGGCTTTGCGCCGCGCCGGCGACATCCGCGGACTTGGTGGCAGGAGCCTCGACGATCTCGAAGCCGCGCGCAGGCGCCAGGTCCTTGAGGGCTTTTAGCAGCGCAATGCTGTTGGATTCGCCGGGATTGAAAGGAACACCGATCTTCACCGCGGACGGCAGGATTTCGCGGATCAGGTCAAGATGTACGCCGATCGGCGAGAAATCCGAGATGCCGGTGACGTTTCCACCCGGGTGATCGCGGTCCTTGACGATCTGTGCGGCGACGGGGTCAGTGACCGCCGTGAACACCACCGGGACATCTTGCGTTGCCGACACCACTGCCTGCGCGGACGGCGTCGCGATGGCGACGATTACATTGGGATTTTCCCCCACGAATTTCTGTGCGATCTGCGCTGCCGTGGCAGGCTGTCCCTGAGCCGATTCAAATTCGAAATTGAGGGTTTCGCCTTCCTTGTAGCCTGCGTCCCCAAGCGCCTTCTTGATGCCGGCACGCGCTGCGTCCAGCGAAGGATGCTCCACGATGGCCGTGACGGCAACGGTCACCTTGTCAGTTGCAAACGCACTGGCGCAGCCGAGAATGGCCAATACAAGTCCGCTTCTTGCCAGAGATGAGATAAGGCGCATAAATCCTCCTTCTGTGTTGTCGGGTTTCCCGCGTTCAGTTCCCCTTCATGACGGCTTTCGTTGGTGTTCCGTCACACATTCTGGCTGCAGAGAGACCGAAGCCTTTCCAGGTCGGAATACCTGCTGTCGATGCCCTGGCGGTTGGCCGCCAGCCGCTTGTCCCGCAGGACTTCGAGCGCGTTCATGAGCACCGGAAGTGGCGGGCCACTTGCGGTGATCTGGGCCATGTGTTGCTGCGGCATGTCGATCGATGGCTGCTCAATGAAGCGCCGCACCAGGCGATCGTGATGTTGTGCGGCCGTGCGGCCGTGGATGTCGCAGGCACGGATGAACGCGCTAAGTGGCGCGACCGCCAGTTCAGGCAGGTCGCCCGTCTTGTCGACAACCGCCAGGAATTCGTCCAGCAGGCTGACCTGCCGGGCGCTGGCCTGCAGAAGCTGTTGATCCGAGGCCGTCATGAACGGCATTTTCTCAATGAGCAGGGCCGAATAGGTTGGATCCGATGAACGGCAAAGACCAAGCATCAGGTCTATTTCGTTGATTGCGGCGAAGTCGCCGGCATTGGCGCCGCGATATTCCGAGCGCCCGACGCGATAGGTCTTGAAGTAGGGGCGAACGTTGTAGAAGAAGCGGCGGACGTCCAGCTTTTCGTCGAGCTCGGTGTTTGACCTTTCGACGTCCTCGAGTGCGGCGGCCGCTTTGTCGAAAAGGTACTCAGCAACAGGATGGGTCACACCAAGGGGAAAGACGCGCCGCAGGATGTCGGCTGTGCGGATGTAGCCGAGGATGCTCAAGCAATTGTATTTGATGAAGAGAAGCTCTTCAGCCAGATGCGTAAAGCTCTTGTGGTGCCCTTCAATGGCGAGATTGGAGAGGTTGACATGAGCGGTTGCAAAGCGGGGCGCAACGCCGATGGCGGCGCTGAGGGTCTGGGCAAGCGCGCTGGCTTCGACAAGCGGTGAACGCATCTCCCGCTCCGGATTGGTCAATTCATGCCGCCGCAGCGCAGCCATATAAAGACCGACGCTGCCAAGCAGGTCATAGGCAGCATCGGTGTTCTGCAGGGGCAGGGCGCCGCACAGGATAGCCGCGATATGCCCACGGCCCTCCTCACGGATGGCTATTTTCAGGTCGTCGCGCACCCCGTCTACGGACGCTGGATCGTCGAGCTTGAAATAGGTCTCTTCAAGCTCGGTGTTCAGATCCTTGAAGCGGTTCCTGAGCCAATGATCGAATGCCGGCACACCCCGCATCGACGCTCACGCCTCCGCCGAGCGCGGCTGACGGATATGGTCGATGAACGCAGCGATGCGGTCCATCGCCTCAGCAATCCGCGCGTAGGGTTCGCAGCCGATGCACAGCCTGAGATAGCCTTCGCCGGCAGGTCCATAAAATGCACCTGACTCGACAGCGACTTGCGTCTCCTGCAGCAAGAGATCCGCCAGCTCCTGACTGGAGTAGCCGGTGCCTTTAATGTCGGGATAGACATAGATCGTTCCTGGCGGCACCGGGCAGACGACGCCCGGCATGGCGTTCAAACGCTGGCAGACCATATCGCGTCGCCGCCGATCCTCCTCGACCATGGAACGGGCGATCGATTGGTCGCCGCGTAATGCGGCAACGGCGCCCGCCTGGATGAAGACGTTGACGTGAGAAACGTCGTTGGCGGTTATCTTCAAAAGGGCAGGGATGAACCGGGCGTCCGCGATCAGATAGCCGATGCGCCAGCCGTCCATGGCATAGGCCTTGGTGAAGGCAAAGAGCGTGAAGGTGCGCTCGGCCATGCCGGGCAGTGCGGCAATGCTGATATGCTCGGCGTCGTCGAACACGATGCGCTCGTAGACCTCGTCGGAACAGACCAGAAGGTCGTGGCGGATGGCGACATCCGCCAAGGCCTGAAGTTCCTGCCGGGAATAGACCCGACCCGTCGGGTTGTTTGGATTGACGAGGTAGATCATCCGTGTCCGGGGGGTCACAGCCCGCTCGATGCGTTCAGCATCGATGGCAAAACCGTTGTCCGCGTTGAGTGGCACGGAAACGACGACACCGCCCGCGAGTTCGATCTTGTTGATGATCTGCGGATAGTACGGTTCCAGGATGATTACTTCGTCGCCGGGGTCGATGGCGGCCAGCGTGACGGCGAACGCGGCGTGGGTCAGGCCGTTTGTCACGATGACGTTCCGCAGCGTCAAATCGATGCCGTTTCGGACGCGAACATCGTCAACGATGGCCTGGCGAAGGTCGCTTTCGCCGGCGAACTCGCCGTAGTGGACCTTGCCCGCTTCGAGCGCCGCAATGGTCGCCGCCTTGATGGGGTCAGGCGTATCGAAGTCGGGGCGCCCGACTTCAAGATGGATGACCTGCGGATCGTCGCCGAAAAGACGCGTGGCCTTCTCATACATGCCAAAGCTCTTGGGCGAGCTGGAGGAAATCCGGGTTGCTGGCCATTTCATCGGCTCAAGTCTCCACGAAGCTGCTGTCAGAAGGCGGTTTCGCCGTTAGGGCGCACCTGCCTTTCAAGGGTTTTCCGCGGGCGAGGCCGCTATCCCCGCCGCTCTGGGGGAGACGTAAAAGAATTCATGTGATATTTCAAGTGATTTGTTAAGTGCGCTTAGGTTGTCCTATGGTCGGCTGAGGGAAACGAGGCACCAGCTTGCAACTTCACCTACCCATTGCATGAATGCAGTGACGGACGACGCAGCCCAGACCGATACGGATCACGAGGGTGGAACGGCACGATGTGATTTCGCCGCCCATTGCTCGATCTGGTCAAGTATTGGGGTGAGCGCCCTGCCGCGAGCTGTGATCTGGTAGGTAGTTGTGCGCGGAAAAGTAAGCACTGCTGATCGGGAAATAAGATCTCGCTCCATCAAGGCACGCAGCCGGTCTGTCATCACCTTTGACGTGATGTGAGGGAGAACCGTCATCAACTCTGAAAACCGCTTATCTCCGGTCGAAAGGTGCCAGAGAATGAGCGCGTTCCAGCGATGACCAAGGAAAGACAGCCAATCTTCTACAGGGCATTCAGATGGGTGACGCGGGGACGGAATTTCGAGGGCCGCAATTCCTGATATCGAGGGCACGGTGCCGCTTCCCATTTGGATAGTGCAGATCGCACATGATTAAAGCACCTGAAGTATCAAGCAGGAGCTCGGATGTTCAAAACCTACACGCCCAACGAAATGAATGAAACCTTCGCACGAGCGTTCAACTCACGAGACCTCAACAACCTTCTCTCGCTCTACGAACCGGATGCCATTCTCCTAGTCGACGGCAGCGGTGCGCGCGCGACCGGGCTTGAGGCGATCGGTCGAGAACTGACAAAGTTGCTGCAAGCGCCGGGAATAATGGTGTCCCAGAATAATTTCTGCGTGGTTCATGGAGATGTCGCCCTGCTGCGTGCAGATTTTGCTCTACGCGATGGCGACACTGTCATCGCATCAGGTAGCACGGCCGAATTGATACGAAGGCAGGTGGATGGTTCCTGGCTTTATGTGATTGACCATGCAGCCGGCGCAAGTATTCCGCCGGTTTGATGCATATGTGAGGAGTCCACAGGAAGGGGGAAGCTACCGAGTTTGCATTCCACCCAATAGCCACCGTGGTCCTCTTGTCAGTCAAGAACATGCTTGCTATTCCCTATAGATCCCCTGCGATCTGCGCGGCTTGCTCGAAGGGGCAACGGCCTAGGCCATGGCTGGTCCGTCTTTGGATAGATAAACGAACTTCAGTCGTATATGGCCGTAGGTGCCAACTGGCGGTCCGTCCACTGTCCGCTTCGGCTATCCGATCTGAAACCGAGAGCAGCGCCTTCAGCTCCGTTTGGGTCATCTCTTTGAGCTGCACGAGCAAATCCCTTGGCAGGCCTCCAGCGCAACGGCGTTGCCGTCCTCCACTTCGTTTCGGCCCTGCGGGTGCGCGGCCTGCCTACGTACTCCGCTTTTGCGGACCTCGTATACGGGGCCGCGATTGGCGCGGCCCCACAATGGAGGTAATACTCCAGAACCGAACCTCATGATTGCCTCGAACGCGAACGCGCCACCTGTGGGATCGTTCCCCGCCGTCGATATCCAGGCCAAGTGTCCCAGCCATCTCTGTGCCTTCCCGAGGATACAGAACACTTGGAAGGGACATCGCGCGGCTGGAAATTGCGCAGATGGACCATCCCACGGCGTTGCAGCCGGATTTACGAACCGGACCGTTTGTCTGGTGCTGCAGGGTGCGAAACGTGCCGTTATTCGAAGGCTGGAGGCTGGTAGCGCGGTCAAAATGAAGAAAGGTGGGCGGGCCAGCGAAAGCAGTTCGGAAAGGCCTTTTCGAAATGGCAGGTAGACCTCACTTACACGTGCAGCGCGCTCTGCAGCAGAAATGTCGTTGTTGCCAGGGACGTCGAACGTCTCGCTCCTTTCCACGCTGCCGATGCCGCCTCCGGCGGCCGGTTGCAGCCGTAGACCAATCGCGAAAAGCGCTGGTAGCAGAGGGATGCGTCGAGAGCCGATGAAAGGTACCTCGAAAGTTCGATAGCGCCCGGATCCCACGCGATATGGCTTCGAGGGCCGTGGCATCGAGGCCGAGGGCTCCAACCTTCTTCGGTATGCGACGGGACGCTTGCTCGCAAACTAGAACGACACTAGCGGCCACATCTCGATCGCAATCGGCGTTTCGCCGGGTTCTAGCAAAGTGGCTTCGTCCATCTAGCTAGCCCCCTGTGACTCACACACCACGTCAACAAAAACAACAAAAGACACACAATGTCACAGCTAATTATTGCAGCTCGCAGGGCAGCTGCATTGCCCGCAAGGCGTAGGGGCTCCTCGGCGATCGCGTGCGATACAAGGGCGGTTGGTTTGAAAAAATCTTGTAAAACAATTAGTAGGTGAACATTCTTCTTGCTGTGGACTGCCCGAGACGTCGTGCAGAGTCAAAGAATCACACACCGTGCCTTGGCTCGCGGTCGTAGCTGAGGCGTTGATTTTCTCTTGCCGATGTCGTTGACAAGTCCAAATAATCAACATTAACTCCACACCAAAGGAGGCTTTGAACCGGTGGATTTTTCAGTTCGTTCGTTGGGTTCGGGGATTGCTTCGGGTGATCTGTCATCAGAGGCACTTGTGCGGGAAAGCCTAGCGCGCATTCAGCGGCTGAATCCGATCGTCAACGCCTTCAGTCAGGTGTTCGAGGAGGAGGCGCTAGCAGAGGCGCAGGCTTGTGACCGCGAGGCGGCGGAGGGTCGTTTCCGCGGGCCGCTCCATGGCATCCCAATGGGCGTCAAAGACCTCTTTTTCGTCGCGGGCCGGCTTTGCCAGCGCGGGTCCGCCGCTTACCAAAACTTCACTCCCAGCGCGACTGCGCCTCTTGTCGAGCGGATGATCGAAGCTGGATCGATCATGATCGGTAAGACGACCACAACCGAAATGGGATGGTCAGGCTCCGGCCACTCCGAGTTTTACGGCCCAACACGAAACCCCTGGAACCCCGAACTCACGAGTGGCGGCTCCAGTTCGGGGTCGGGCGCGGCACTCGCCGCGCGCATGGTGCCGTTTACGCTGGGGTCTGATGGCGGCGGCTCCGTTCGTATCCCGGCGGCCTTCTGTGGGGTCTTCGCCATGAAAGGAACGCTGGGGCGCGTGCCGACTTGGCCATGGAGCGCGACTGAAACGCTGTCTCATGCAGGCCCAATGAGCACGTCGGCAAAGGATAGCGCCTTGCTCTTCAATATCGCAAAGGGACCCGATCCGCGCGACCACCAAGCGCTGCCCGACGACGGCGCCGATTATACCGACATTCAGTCGATCAGGTCGTTGCGGATCGGATTTGCGCCGACCCTGTTCGGTTTCGAGGTCGCACCGCAGGTCGACCGCGTCGTTAGACAGGCAGTGACCCATCTCGCCGAGGCGCTCGCCGTGAACATAAGTCAGGTTTGCCCGGATTGGGAGGATCCGATCCGGACCTTCGAGACTCTGTGGGTTGCGGGTCGTGGCGTCGCCTATGGCGGGCAAGCCGATGTCTCCCTTTTCGGCAGTGGCTTCCGCGGTCTTGTCGAAGCATCCGCGCGCTATAGCCTGGCTGACCACCTTTCCGCGGCGCGGGCCAGAGCTGAGTTTGCTGGCAGCGTGCACTCGCTCTTTGAGGACATCGATCTCCTCCTTCTCCCGACGGTTCCAGTCGAGCCGTTTGCTGCTGATCGTGAAGGACCAGAAGGTCTCATCTCGCCTTCAAGAGTGCTTGCGTGGACGGGTTGGACGCCCTTCACCTATCCATTCAACTTGTCCGGCAACCCGGCAGCCTCGCTTCCTTGCGGGCTGACCGAGAACGGTCTGCCGGTCGGCCTGCAGGTTGTCGGCCGCCGCCACGCCGATGCGCTTGTAATGGCGTTCTGCCAGCAGGCCGAGGATCACCTCTTTCAAGACAAGATACCGCCAATTGTCGTTGCTGGCGACAAAGGCGGAATGGGGAACCCCAGCAAATCAACGAGGAGTCATCGTCATGGACTTTAATAGACGAGCATTTCTAAAGAGTTCGGCGCTTGCGAGTGTTGCACTTAGCGTGCCTGTTCTGAATACCGCGTTCTTGGTCAACCCGGCGAGCGCCGCGGAGGGCAAGGTTCTCAACTTCATGTCGGCCGAGAATCTCACCGGCAACTGGGATCCCTCCTCGCATACGACGCTGGCCCAGATCAATCTTGAAAGCTTTGTGTTCGGTTATCTGACCCGAGCGCCTATGCGGCCCGACAATCCCGATGAGTTGGTTATGGAACTGGCCACCAACATGAAGCTGATCGACGAGCACACGCTCGAATTCACGCTGCGCGAAGAGGTGACCTTCCATGACGGCAAGCCGTTTACGGCTGAAGACGTCAAGGCGACCTTCGAATATGCAAGCCAGGCAGACCGGCCGGCAGCGTGGTATCCCGGTCCCTGCGAGGTCGAGGTAGTGAGCGACCATGTCGCGCGCGTTAAGACGGACAAGGGTGGATATCCAGCAAGCCTCTTCTGGTTCCTCTCGGCTTTCCTACCGATCATGTCGGCGAAGGACGTGGCCGATCCCAAGTTGCTCTCCTCACGTCCGAACGGTACCGGCGCCTTCAAGTTCATGCGACAAGACGGTAACACGACGGTGCTGGAGGCCTTCGATGGCTTCTATCTTGGAAAGCCAGTTGTTCCCGGGATCAATTTCGGCTTTGTCGGCGATTCCACGACCCGCACCCTTGCGCTCCTCAACGGCGAAGCCGACCTGATCGAGCGGCTTGAGGCGGAGCAGGTGCAGACAATCGAGGCGACCGGCGGTTTCAAGCTCAACAAGGCCGTGTCTGTCGAGAACAAGTATCTTTGGTTCCGCTGCTCCAAACCGCCCTTTAACGATCCGCGCCTACGCAAGGCGGCCGCCCATGCGATCGACCGAGCGGTGGTGCTCGATATCCTCGGCGTCTCGGGTCATGCCTCCAAGGCATGGATCTCGCCGGTGAAGTTCGGCTACGTCGATACGCCCAGCTATCCGGAGTTCAATCCCGAGGAATGCCAGCGATTGCTCGCTGAAGCGGGTTTCCCTAAGGGCGAAGGCCTGCCGGAGCTGGAATACATTACCTCGGTCGGCTTCTATCCCAAGACCAAGGAATATGGCGAGGTTATCACCGCCATGCTCCAGGAACAGGGTTTCCCGGTCAAGCTGAACGTCATGGAAGTCGCAGCATGGAACGATCGGCTCTATGACCGTCCGGGTGGTGGCCCAGGCCATATGATCGATTGCGGCTGGTCGACAGGCTCGCCCGAACCAGATCTGGTGCTGCGGACCCACTTCCATTCCAGTTCGAAGCGGATATGCGGCATCGAGGACAAGGATCTGGACGCGGTGCTGGACAAGGAGCGCAACACGCTCGATCCTGCCGCCCGCAAAGCGGTGATCCAGAACGAGGTGATGCCGATGCTGGCGGACAAGGTGCCAGCGCTGTCCTTGTTCACCTCCGTTTTCATCCACGCCATGCGGGAGGGGCTCGACGGCATGTACTTCTACCCCAACGGCATGATGGACGCGAGCAAAGCTACCTTGGCCTGATATCAAAAGCTGCGGTCGCCAATACCTGGCGGCCGCTCCCTCTACCTGTTGGCGCGCGAGGAAACCATGTTCGTCCTGTCGTTCCTGTCGAGACGACTCCTGCAGGGGATACTCATCATCCTGCTGGTGACCTTCCTCATCTTCACCCTTCTGCGTGTGGTACCCGGCGATCCGGCGCGCCTCATCGTCGGCGGCATGGCGCCTGACGCCGTGGTGGCAATGAAGGCAAAGGAACTTGGCCTGGACCAGCCGATGCCCATGCAATTTCTGGCCTATCTTGGAAAACTCGCGACCGGTAACTTGGGCACGTCGTTCGTCCGCCCAAAGAGTGGCGCCAGTCTCGGCGGCGCTGCATTCGACGACGATACCCGTGCGGAACGCGCCAAGGTGCTGGATCTAATCCTTGCCACGCTGCCCATGACCCTCCAGCTTGCCGCGGTTGCACTCGCTCTTGCTCTATCGGTCGCGGTGCCGCTTGGCTTGGCAGGCGGGCTCTATCCTGGTCGGTGGCCGGACAGGTTGGCACTTGCTTTCGGCAGCATCTGCGTATCGACGCCGAATTTCTGGCTCGGCATCGTGCTCACTCTGTTGCTGTCAGTGAAATTGAAGCTCCTGCCGGCCATTGGCTATCGAGGGCTCAGCTATACAATCCTGCCGGCGATCGTGCTGGCGGTGGAGATCGTGCCCTTCATCCTCCGCACTTTAACCGTTTCAATCGCCAGTGTCATGCGCGAGGATTTCATCCTCCTCGCGCCGATCAGAGGCCTGAGTCGCAGCCGTACGATCTTTTCGCACGCGCTCGGCAACTCAGCAGTCCCGCTTATTAACCTGCTCGGCGTGCAACTGGGTACGCTGCTTGGCGGTGTGCTCGTTATTGAGTTCATCTTCGACTATCCCGGCCTCGGTCTGCTGACCATCAACGCCGTGCTGCAACGCGACTTCCCGCTCATCCAAGGTATCGCCGTCTTCATTTCCGTGATGTTCGTATTGATCAATGTTCTTGTCGATCTAATCGCGATGACCATCGATCCGAGACTGGAGTATTGACGTGGCTGAGATCGTTCATGAGAGCGTCGCTCTCCGAGCCGTCGCAAAACGCGGCGTCACTCCGACCCGTCGCATGCTACAGATCGCGTACGCGCGTATGGACTTTCGCATAGGCCTCATCGGCTTCGGCCTGCTCGTCGGGCTGGCGATCTTCTTGCCCCTGTTCAGCTCTATCGATCCGATCAAGATCGCTTACACTTCCAAGCTGCTCCCGCCGTTTCCCGTGGATGGCTGGAGTTGGCCCCATTTGCTCGGCACCGACCAACTGGGTCGCGATGTGCTGATGCGCTGTCTTGTGGGCCTGCGGTATTCCCTGTTCATCGGTATCACCACGGTGGTGCTGATGTTCTTCATCGGGTGCAGCCTTGGCCTCTATGCCGGCTTTCGCGGCGGCTGGGTCGATGCGGTTATAATGCGGCTCACCGATGCGCAATTGTCGATCCCCATGATCATCCTTGCCATCACGATCCTCGGCGTCTCTCGCCCGACTGTCCCGGCAATCATCCTTGTCCTCGGTCTCTCTGGCTGGCCGCTCTACGCCCGCGTCGCGCGGTCGGTCGCGCTCGGCGAACGCAACCGCGGCTACGTGCTTGGAGAACGGGTACTCGGGGCGTCCGATCTCCGGATCATGCTGCTCTTCGTCGCGCCGGTCGTGCTGCCGCCGATCGCGTTCGTCGCAGTTCTGGATATCGCCCGCATGATGATCTTCGAATCCATCCTGGGATTTCTCGGCCTCGGGGTACAGCCCCCAACCCCGACCTTTGGCAATGTCATCGCCGATGCCCGGAAGTACCTGCTCAATGCCTGGTGGATCGCTACCATGCCCGGCCTCTTTATGCTGGTCTCGCTTAGCTTCCTCAACCTGATGGGGTCGGCACTGGAGCGAGCCCGCAACGCTATTTTGCGAGGAGAGGCGTGATGATAGATCCCATTCTCGCCGTCTCCAATCTGAGCGTGGACTTGCACTTGGCAGACCAAAGGCGAAGGATCGTCGACGATGTCAGCTTCGCGCTCGAACGTGGCGAGGTAATCGGTCTCGTCGGCGAGGCGGGCTCCGGGAAGTCGGTACTTGCCCGCGCACTGGTTCGGGCGATCGCG
Source organism: Mesorhizobium sp. M0659 (assembly GCF_040320605.1). Lineage (NCBI taxonomy): Bacteria > Pseudomonadati > Pseudomonadota > Alphaproteobacteria > Hyphomicrobiales > Phyllobacteriaceae > Mesorhizobium > Mesorhizobium sp. M0659. Next base: position 72,372 of record NZ_JAMYPY010000006.1, on the reverse strand, counting down.
TCGCCGCTTGAGATCGCCGGTGGAAAGATCGTCTTCGAGGGAAGAGACGTCTTGTCCCTCGATCGGCGTGGGCTTACCTCGGTGCGCGGAAATCGCATTGGCTTCATCGGGGCGAACCCGATGGGTTCGCTCGATCCCCGCCTACCCATAGGGCACCAGATCATCGAGAAGCTGCGTTGCGTGCAGCCCGGGATCGGGCGGGCGGAGGCACGGGACAAGGTGCTTGACCTGCTTGGCCGCGTCCGAATTCCGTCGCCGAGCGCGCGTTTCCAAGAGGCACCGTTCCAGTTTTCGGGTGGCATGATGCAGCGCGTAATGATCGTCGACGCGCTCGTTTCCGAACCGTCACTCGTCATTGCTGATAACATTACCCAAGCGCTCGACGTCACGGTCGCGGCGCAGATCATCCGTCTCATCGATGACTTGCGGGAGAGCCTGAATACGGCGTTCCTGTTCATCTCCTCCTCGCTGCCTGTGGTCGCACAGATTGCGGAACGCACGCTCGTCATACAGCGCGGCCGAATTATCGAACAAGGCAGGACCGCAGAGATTGCTACCAATCCGCAGCAGCCCTACACGCGAACGCTGTTGTCCCGAATTGCACCGATCTGGAAAGATGTAGCCCCGCCGATCTCGACGGAGGGCGAGGCCGTGCTGACGGTCGAGAACGTTACGCGCACCTATCGGGTGCGTCGGCGTGACGCCTTCAACGCCTACAACGAAGTAAAAGCAGTGCGGGATGTTTCCTTCACCGTGAAGGCAGGCGAAAACTTCGGCATCGTCGGCGAAAGCGGCTGCGGAAAGTCAACGCTGACCCGGCTCCTCTCTTGGCTAGAACAGCCCGACGGGGGACGCATCGCCTTCCTGGGAAAGGACCTGTCGCTTCTTTCTGCGCGATCGATGAAGGAGATGCGCAAGTCGTTCCAGCTTCTGCTCCAGGATCCCTACGGCTCATTGCCGGCCGGGATGCCTCTTCAACGCATTATCGAGGAACCACTCTTGATCCACGGCGTCGACCGGCGGCATGCAGCGCGGTTGGCGCAAGAGGCGATGGCTGAGGTGGGGCTTGATGCGGAGCTAGCTGAACGTTTACCGGTGGGTTTGAGCGCCGGTCAGCGGCAGCGCATCAATATCGCGCGTGCACTGGTGCTCGAGCCGCGCCTGCTGATCCTCGACGAAACACTTTCGGCGCTCGATCAGGTCGAGCAGGCTGAACTTCTTGACCTGTTCAAACGGCTCCAAGCCTCGCACGGATTTTCCTATGTGTTCATCTCGCATGATCTCGCGCTCGTGCGACGAATGTGCCACCGCGTCGCGGTGATGTACCTGGGACGCATCGTCGAACTTGCCAATAACGCTACCCTGTTCGAACATCCGCACCACCCCTATACGCGGGCGCTTCTGAGTGCCATACCGACGCTGGAGGACAACCGTTTTCCGCGTCCCCAGTATCTCCTGGACGGCGAGCCGCCAAGCCCCATTGATCTACCGCAGGGCTGTTCGTTTCGCTCGCGCTGCCCCCGCGCAGAAAGCGACTGCCAAAGTATCGACCCCCCGCTGCTCGCGCTTGCGAGCAACAACTACGCCGCCTGCCTGCATCGTCACGAGGAAAATGCCAATGTCGAGTGATGTCCGAAAGGAAGTCATCTTGGAACGTCTGGGACGCGATCAGCGCGTCAGCGTGCTTGATCTCTCTTCAGAATTCCGCGTTTCGGGCGAAACGATAAGACGTGACCTGAAGGACCTGGAAGCCGAGGGCGCCGTGCGGCGGGTGCATGGGGGTGCTATTCCTGCTGGACGCACCTCCGATACCCCGATCACCGAGCGGATCAAGCTCAACGCCTTGGAAAAGGACCAGGTCGCGGGACTGGCGCGCGAGCTTATCAAGGACGACTCCGTCATCTTCCTGGATACGGGCACTACTACACTGGCATTGGCCCGGCGGTTGATTGGCTTCAAGAAACTCCGGCTCTACACCAATTCGCTGCTGATCGCGCAGGCCGCCTGCGAGCATTTCGGTGTGCGGGTGCAGGTGACGCCTGGAAACCTCCGCCCGATCGAGCAGGACCTCGTGGGCTACGACACGCATGCCTACATCCAACAGTTCCATTTCGACATGGTCTTTATGGGTGCTGCAGCAATCAATGCCGACTATGGCTTCATGGATTTTGAGGAGGATGAGGCGCGTATTCGCCAGGTGCTTCTAAAGCAGACGTCGCGAGGCGTCATGCTTGCCGATCATTCCAAATTCGGGAAGGTCGGCAATGTCATCACTGCTCCGTTCAGCCAAATTAGTACGCTCGTGACCGACAGTCGTCCCCCGGACAGCATCGTTGGGCGCGTTCGGGCCGACGAGTTGGAGATCATCCATGCTTAGTGCCGGGAAGTCACCCGGCTCCAATTTCCCCGCGATCTTTGATGAGGTTGCTTCTATCGGCGCTCAACCGGGAGAAGGTGTAACCCGGTTGGCGGCCAGTTCCGAAGATGGGATGGCGCGTAGCGTCTTTGCAAACTGGATGGCGGAGGGTGGTGCGCGCATCGCACACGATGCCGTCGGCAACCAATTCGCCTGCTTTGAATGGGCCGGCAAGGACGCCCCCTGGATTTTTGCGGGATCGCACCTCGACACCCAGCCGCGAGGCGGGCGCTTTGACGGTTCGCTCGGCGTCCTTGCCGCCGGGTACGCTGCGCGCGATCTGCACGCTGACTTCCTTGCCGGCTGCCTTGATCCCATCCGGAACCTGGCTGTTGTGAATTGGACCAATGAGGAAGGGGCTAGGTTTCAGCCGAGCCTTACCGGAAGCGCCGTATTCTGCGGTGCTCTGGCTCTCGAGGATGCACTCGCCCTTCAAGATGTGGGGACTGTCGCGCTTCGCGACGCTCTCGCGGCAATTGGTATCGATGGCGAGAACGGCGAGGTACCGCCGCAACCGGAGGCCTACATTGAGCTGCATGCCGAGCAAGGGCGGAAGCTTCTGGAGGCGGGCCGCCGTATTGGCATCGTTGAAGGAACGTGGGCGGCCCGCAAGACCACGATCAAATGGACCGGTCGCGCGGCACATACAGGTCCGACTCCCATGGCCGATCGTCGCGATGCTCTGCTTGCAGCGGCTCTTGGGATCGTGGCATTCGAGGCGGCGGTTGCCAGCAGCTTTCCCCATTTGCACCGGTCGGCGGCGCGCCTCGTCGTTGAGCCCAATTCTCCCAATGTCGTCGTCGATCGCGCGACAGTATGGTTTGAGCTGCGTGGACCGAACGCGGAAGACCTGGATCGAGCCTGGCAGTTGATCGTGCCCGCCTTCAAAAAGGCGGCCGAGGACACTGGCACACGCATGGAAATCGCCGCCGACACGCTTCGGGCTGCCGCGAATATGGAGACCGCCCTTCTGGCGCTTGTGGAAGAAACCGCACGAACGCGAGGCTTTGAGCCGCTCACCATGCATTCGGTCGCCGGCCATGATGCTGTGGCGCTGCAAAACAGCGGCATCCCGTCCGCGTTGATCTTTGTCCCAAGCGTCGATGGCATCGCCCACCATCCCGAAGAATTGACCCAGCCGGAGGACGTTGAGGCCGGCCTCGTGGTCCTCACCGCTGTTCTTCGGCGGCTTTCCGAGGGAGGCTGTCATGCAGGGTGACGCCGCAGTGACGGCCGCGCTCGAGGCGGTCGGCCTCCCCAGTGCAAGACTGACGCCAGCAATTGGCGGCGTGGCGTCGCCTATTCACCGAGCCGTCGAGAACACTTGCTGCTTTGCGGCTAGCGCGGATCGACCACTGGTTTTCGTCAAGCGCCATTATCATGACATGTCCGATTTCATCACACCGGAATATGTGGCCGAGGCAAGCCGCAACGCCGGAGAAGTTGGCATCGCGCCCAGGCTCCTGCACGCCGATACTGGGAACGGTATTCTGGTTTTCGAGGCACTCGATGATGAATGGGCGTGGGGGCACCTCGACGTCCTGCGGCGCCCGCAGGTCCTCGAGAACTTGCTCTCGGCGAAGCGAACTTTCCAGAAGACTGCGCCGCTCGAGGAAACGCGCAGCGTCTTCGATCTCATCACGGCCTATACTCAACTGGCCAATGCGCCAGGCGTGATCCTGCCCGCATCGGTACTAAGCGTGTCGGCCGAGGTCGACCGTATGGCCGCGGCGATTGCGGCGTCGGGTGTCGACACCGTTCCATGCCACGCCGATGGGGTCTCATCCAACGTCATGGTGGGGCCGGCCAACAGCGTTCGGCTGGTAGACTTCGAGTGGGCGCGACAAGCCGATCCGGCCTACGACCTCGGAACCGTGCTTTCCGAATTGCTGCCCTTCGACGGGGAAGCCTTACTCGCCATTGAGATTGCGACCGGAAGGCCGGATACGCAGACCCTCGCTCGGGCGCGACTTTATGGTGCTGCAGACGATTTGATGTGGGCCGTCTGGGGATTTGTCAGCGCCGCCCGCTCGCCCCGCAAGCACGTCGAGTTCTTCAAATATGCCGAATGGCGGCTTCTCAGGGCGCGCACCGTGACGGAGGGGCCGCGTTTCGAGACGTGGCTCAAGCAGGCGTGACGGAGCGATCGATGCGTCGCAGGTTTGGTGAAGGCAACTCCGTGGCTGAACTGGCGATCGAGAGCGCCATCGCGGCCGTGCAGGATTGGCGAGGCCGCGAGATTTCGTATGAGCCGGTTCTTGGCGGCATCAGCAATCCGAACTGGCGCGTCGAAGTCGCTGGCGCTCCCCATCGGTTCTTCGTGAAGATCCCGGGCGAGGGAACGCAAATGTTCATCGATCGCAACACAGCGAACGAGGCCGGCCGCAAAGCGCACTCGGCAGGTGTCGGCGCTCGCATCCTCCATTTCTTCCCCGAGACTGGCGTCGAGGTCAGCGAGTTCGTCGAGGGGCTCAAGACAGCGACCAACGTCGACTTTCTCAATCCGGTTGTTCGGCAGAACAGTCTCCGCGCTCTGAAGGCATTCAATGACAGCACCCCACTTTCGGAACAAAAGACCACGTTCGACATGATTGACGAGCACTTTCAGCAGGTCCTGGCGTTGGGCGGCGAGTTCCCCAACGATTTTGCCTGGCTGAATGCGCGCTATCGCGAAGCGCGGAGTGCGCTGGAAGCAGCAGGTCTCGACCTGGCGCCCTGTATGAATGACACCCTTGCCGGTAATTTCCTGCTGCACCCAGACCATCGCGTCTTGCTTGTCGATTTCGAATATGCGTCGACCAACGATCGGGCTGCAGAGCTTGCACTCTGGTTCAGCGAAATGTGCTTTCCCCCTGACGTCGAGAGGGAGCTTATTGAGGAATATTACGGTCGTGCCGACGCTGCCATTTTGGCGCGCATCTCGCTCTTCAAGGCGCTCGTCGATCTCAAGTGGTCAACGTGGGCCATGGTCCAGAACCAGGTGTCGCGCCTTGATTTCGATTTCTTCAAATACGGCTTCTGGAAGCACATGCGCGCGCGTTTCGTCATGAGTGATCGGAAATGGCCGGATTGGCTCAAGGCGGTTTGAAAGCATGCAAAGTTCCGACAACTTACCCGACTTTTTTCGCAGCGTGGCGGCTGTTGCCGCCCGTGAAACCTTGCCACGATTCCGACTGCCGGGCGCCGTTTCAAACAAGCTCGCCGTGGGCTTTGACCCAGTCACCGATGCCGACCGCGAAACCGAAAAGGCATAGACCACTGATCCGCTCCGATATCCTTTGCGACTGGCAGCGGGGCATTTTATGAGGGCCCCCATGGTCACGCGCTCGAGCACTCGCCGCGCCGCGAGGAAAAGTTGCGCGCAGCTGCGCAAATCGGCTCGTCCGACCGCAAGGCTGGCGTTATGCATTGATGCGTTTCCATCATAAATCGCATGTCCATAATTCGTTTGTTGGCATTCCTTAAACACCCATAAGCTGGCCCCTGACATAAATTGAAGCTCGAAAAGAGCTCAGGGGAATGAGATGGACACTTCCGTGCTTGCCGATCCAGGCAGCCTCGTCATCGTGCCTCGCCGCCAGATCGGCACAAAGATCATGGCCGCCGTCTGCATTGTCTTGCTGCTGCTTCTGCTGCGCGCCTTCTGGAACGGCGATATCGGCTGGAACTACGTCGCCGAGAACCTGTTCTCGAAATCGGTAATGAGGGGGGTTGTCAACACCATCGTCATGACGTTCTTCGCCATGACGCTCGGCATTCTCCTCGGCGTCGTCGCCGCCATCATGCGCATGTCCGTCAATCCGGTGCTGCGCAGCATAGCGGTCGGCTATGTCTGGCTGTTCCGCGGCACGCCGGCGCTGCTTCAGCTGCTGTTGTGGTTCAATCTCGCACTGATCTTCCCGACGATCGGTTTCTTCGGGCTGTTCTCCGTGCGCACCGTCGATGTGATGACGCCCTTCGTCGCCGCTTTCCTCGGGCTCGGCATCCAGCAGGGCGCCTACACGGCGGAAGTGGTGCGCGCCGGTATACTCTCCATCGACAAGGGCCAGATGGAGGCTGCTCAATCGATCGGCATGACCAAGCTGCGGGCGATGATGAAGATCGTCCTGCCACAGGCGATGCGGGTGATCGTGCCGCCGATCGGCAACGAGACGATCGGCATGGTCAAGCTGACCTCGCTCGCCAGCGTCATCCAGTATTCCGAGGTGCTGAGAAGCGTCGAGGACATCTACTACGTCAATTCGCGCGTCATCGAACTGCTGATCGTGGCCGCCGCCTGGTACATGGTCGTCGTTACTGTGCTCAGCATCGGCCAGATCTACATCGAACGGCATTTTTCCAAGGGCTGGGGCCGCCGCAACCAGACGCAAGCCGCGCAGCCAGTCATTGCGGAGGCGGCGTGATGGAAGCGATCATCACCGCCAAAGGCCTGCAAAAATATTTCGGCACTTTCCATGTGCTGCGCGACATCGAGTTCGAGATCATGAAGGGCGAGGTGGTCTGCATCATCGGCCCTTCGGGATCGGGCAAGAGCACCTTCCTCCGCTGCATCAACCAGCTCGAAACCATCGATGCGGGCTATGTCGCCGTCGATGGCGAGATCATCGGCTACCGCCGCGACGGCAACCGTCTCTATCCGCTCGCCGACAGCGAGATCGCGCGGCAGCGGCAATCGGTCGGCATGGTGTTCCAGCGCTTCCATCTGTTTCCGCACCTGACCGTGCTGCGCAACATCGTCGAGGGGCCGGTCGGCGTGCAAAAGCGGCCCTTGCAAGATTGCCTCGCCGAGGCGCGGACATTGCTGCAGCGCGTCGGACTTGCCGACAAGGCCGACGCCTATCCAAGCGAGCTTTCCGGCGGCCAGCAGCAGCGCGTCGCCATCGCCCGGGCGCTGGCGATGAAGCCCAAGGCGATGTTGTTCGACGAACCGACCTCGGCGCTCGACCCCGAACTGGTCGGCGAGGTTCTCGGCGTCATGAAGGAGCTCGCCGCTTCCGGCACGACGATGATCGTCGTCACCCACGAAATCGGCTTCTGCCGCGAGGTGGCTGACCGCGTGCTGTTCATGGATGCGGGCAGCATCGTCGAGGCTGGCACCGCCGCCGAGATCTTCGAAAACCCGAAAAGCCCGAGAGTCCGCAACTTCATCTCCGCGGTGCTCTAGGCCCCTTCAAATCAAGAAACCCAATGAGGAGAACATCAATGAAAATCACCCATCTGATCGTCTCGGCGATCGCCTTGCTCACGGCCAGCGCCGCGTCCGCTGAAACGAAGCTCAACCTGATCACCGACGGTGAAATCCGCATCCTGACCAACCCGATCTATCCGCCTATGGAGTTCGTCAATCCCGACAGCGGCACGATCGACGGCTTCGACGTCGACCTCGCCAACGCCGTCGCCAAGAAGCTCAATCTCACCACCGTGTTCGTCACCTCCGCATTCCAGGAGCTGCAGAGCGGCCTGCAGACCGGCCGCGCCGACATGATCATTTCGGGCATGAGTGACAATGTAAAACGCCAGGCCAGCATGGATTTCGTCGACTACATCACCAGCGGGCCGATCCTGTTCACCACCAAGGCCAATGCGGAACAGTACAAGCAGACGGTGGACCTGTGCGGCAAGACCGTTGCCGGCAGCCGCAGCACCAGCTTCGGCGACAATGTCAGGGACTGGAGCGCGGCCAATTGCGAAGCCAGGGGCAAGCCGGCGATCAAGTTCGAAGGCACGGCCGATTCGAACGCGGCGCGCCTCGGCATGAAGCAGGGCCGCTATGATGCCGTAGTCCAGGGCATCGAAACCATCGCCTACCAGATGAAGCTCGAACCGGACACGTTCATTCTCGTCGGCGATCCGCTGCTCAGCAACGACACGTTCGGCATGGGCTTCAAGAAGGATAACACCGCCCTTCGCGACGCCGTCGCCGACGCCTTCGACGAAGTCATCAAGGACGGCATCTATGGGGAAATCCTCAAGAAGTGGGGCCTGGTCCACAACGCGGTGCCGAAGGCCGTCATCAACGGCGTGAAGTAAGCGCCCCTCGGCGCCCAGACGTCTCTCGAAACGCTGAAAGCTTACTGCCCGAAAAGACCAGTTGGCGGAAGCTGTCGGCTTTCGCGGCAACCCCTGCTTACTGCCAACGCCGAGCCCGCGGACAGCCCGGGCTCGGCAGCGCCCAACAGAGCCGTGCAATGCCAATGCCTACCCTCTTCCAGCAAACCCGGCCGGTCTGGCCGCAAGGCCGGCAATCCGCCGTCGCGCTCGCCTTCGATGTCGATGGCCCGACCGGCGACGCCATGCTCGACGGCTCGCTCCTGTCCAACCCGCGCTATTTCACCCAAGGCGCCTATGGCCCGTGGCGCGCCTTGCCCAGGCTGCTCGACCTGCTTGCCGCCTATGAACTCAAGGCTACCTTTTTCGTGCCGACCTGGGTGGTCCTGCACTGGACCGACATCTGCGCGAGGATCCTGTGCGAAGGCTGCGAGATCGCCTATCACGGCCATCGCCATGAGGTTTTCATCGATTGCTCGCCGCAAGAGCAGCTCGAGATCATGGAGCGGTCGCGCGCCATTTTCCAGGAACGCCTCGGTGTGACCCCGGTGGGGTTCCGCACGCCGTCCGGCGACTGGAGCGAGGAGACGGCAGCGCTGCTCAGCGCTTTCGGCGTCATCTATTCCAGTTCGATGCGCGGCGACGACCGGCCCTATTTCCATCCGGCACAGGGGCCTGGCCCCGGCCTGGTCGAGATCCCGGCGCGCTGGGATATCGATGACTATACCGCGCTCGCCTACACCGAAGAGCCGGACTTCCCCATCGGCCTCGACCGGATTTCCGACTACCGCGCCGTCGAGCGCAACTGGTGCGCCGAATTCGAGGGCTACAACCGGGAAGGATTGTGCTGGACCACCATCCTGCACCCGAAAGTCTGCGCCAAGCCGGGACGCCTCGGCATTCTTGAAGGGCTTTTTCGGCGCATCCGCGAGCATGGCGACGCCGTTTGGACCGTCAAGTGCCAGGACGTCGCCCAATGGTGGATCGACCGTCACGGAGCCGGGCTGGAGCAGACGCCATGACGAGGGCACCTTTCGCCTGGCCCCAGGGAAAAAGCTGCGCGGTGATGATCTCCGTCATCTTCGACGACGGTATGGATGCGGCTGCGCAGGAGCCGGCTCTGCTCGAGCGCAGCAAGAGCTTTTCGGTGTGGAAATATGGCGGGGCGCGCGGTGTCGAGCGCCTGTGCGAGGCCTTTGTCGCCGCCAATGTTCGCGCCAGCTGGTTCGTGCCGGGCAGCGTGGCGTCGAACCATGCCGATCTGGTACGCGCCGTCGCTGGTGCAGCCCACGATATCGAAAGCCATGGCTGGGGCTTCGAGCGCTATGACGCGCTGCCGGAGACTGAAGCGCTCGAGCTTCTGCAACGGTCGCGTGACGTGCTGGGCGATTTGTCCGGCCGCCTGCCGAACGGGTTCCGGTTGCCGGCGGGAAACTGGCCGCACGGCTTCGACGCGATGCTGCAAGGGGCCGGCTACAGCTGGTCGGCCTCCCTCAATGGCGACGATGTGCCCTATCCGCACGCATCGGGATTGACCGAGATTCCGGTGCATATCGAGCTCGAGGATCGGCCCTATTTCCAGTTCAACTTCACCCCAGCCTTCCCAAAGGGGCAGGGCCGCATTCCCGCCTATGACGGGGTGCTCGGTAACTGGATCGCCGAGTTCGATGCCTATCGCAAGTTTGGCCTCTGCTATGTCCTGCAGCTGCGGCCGGAATGGACGGGCACGCCGGGGCGCATCCACATTCTGGAAGCACTGCTGCGCCATATCGGCGGCTTCGACGATGTCTGGGTCGCCACCGGCGCGGAGATTGCCGCGTGGCACGCCGCCAATGCGGTACCGACCCCGACGCAGCATCCGATCAACGTCTATGCCGCCTACCGCCAGGAGCGTTCGAGATGAGTGCTGGTATGGCCGGGCAGCTGGCCGCGAAGATTTGCGCGACGGTGTTCGAGGACTTTTCCGACGCGACCGTGCACAAGGCAAAGCTGCATATTCTTGATACGCTGGGCGTTGCCCTTGCGGGCTCGGCCTCCAGTGAAACCAGAATGACGATGGCGGCGCTCGGTCTTGGCGAAGGGCAAGGACGTGCCGCGATCTGGGGATCGTGCGTCCGCACCGACGCGCGCACGGCAGCCTTTGTCAACGGCGTTTCGGCGCATGCTTTCGAACTGGACGATAGCGGCGGCTGCGATCATTCGGGCGCGGTGGTGCTGCCGGCGGCGCTTGCCGTGCTGGGCGAGATGGCACGGCCGGTTTCCGGCCGCAACCTGCTGCGCAGCGTTCTCATCGGCTACGAAGTCGGCCGGCGCGTGCTGGAGGCCGCCGGCGGCTATGAGGTGCACAATGATCTCGGCTGGCATTCGACCGGCACCTGCGGCCCTTTCGCCGCTGCGGCCGCCGCCGGCATGCTGCTGGAATTCGATGCGCCGAAAATGGCATCGGCGCTGGGCACGGCCTGTTCCTATGCCGGCGGTAACTGGGCATTCATTAGGAACGGCAGCCCGGCAAAGAAGCTGCATCCGGGGCGTGCGGCCGAAGGCGGTGTTATCGCCGCCCATCTAGCCGCGCAAGGGTTTGAGGGGCCCGACGCGGTGTTCCAGCCGGCGGTGTGGGGCAGCTTCTTCGCGACATTCTGCGCTGGAAAGGCTGACGCCTCGGCACTGGTTTCGGAATTCGGTCAGAACTGGCGGATGAACCGCTGCTCGATCAAGCCTTACGCCACCTGCCGTGGCACGCACGCGGCCATCGACGCGATCGACCTGATCTTCACCCGGCACGGGTTGAACGCATCCGATGTCGCTTCCGTCGAGGCCGATATGAGCCGCTTCCAGTTCGGCATGTGCGGCGGCACGGTGATCCAGTCACGGGCGCAGGCCCAGATGAGCCTGCCCTATGCCCTCGCTGCACGGCTCCGCTACGGCAAGGTTTTCCTGGCTGAGTTGGAGACGAAGGCGTGGTCCGACCCAGGTATCGCCGATTGGCTGGACCGCATCTCCGTTCGCGTCGACACCGCGATGAAGGATGAGGACGAGCCCTCGATCGCCATCGTGACCAAGGACGGGCAACGCCATCACGCGACGGTGGAGTTTCCGCTCGGCGGTCCGCTCAATCCTCTGAGCGACGCGCAGGTTATCGCCAAATATAGCGACCTAGCGGGCGCCGTCCTGCCCGCCACCAGGGTTGCTGCCATCCGTGACATCGTCCTTGACCTCGACGGCTATGGCGATGCGCGCCAATTGCTGCCCCTGCTGCAAAAGCCGGGATGATCCAACTCCAAAGCGTGAGACAGAGACGATGAACCAAAACGCATCGACATGGTCGCCTCTCTTTAAGGAGGCGGTATCGACGGATTTCCGCGATTTCCATGAGTGCCTGGACCAGGACAAGCGCATCGCCCTTTACGATGTGGCGGGATCGCAGGTGCATGCCGCCATGCTGGCGCGCGCCGGCATCCTCACTGAGCGCGAAAATGTGGATATCCAGGCCGGCCTCAACCAGATCGCTGAGGAGATGCGGTCTGGCACGTTCGCATGGAAAAAGGAGCTCGAAGACGTCCATATGAATGTCGAGAGCCGGCTAACGGTGCTGGTCGGCGATGCCGGCAAGAAGCTGCACACGGCCCGCTCGCGCAACGACCAGGTGGCGACCGACATCCGTCTTTACGCGCGTGCCGAACTCGATGCTCTGGCTGGCGAGTTGAGGGTGCTGATAGGCGCCTTCACCGATCTTGCCGAACTCCATGCCGAAACCATAATGCCCGGCTTCACCCACCTCCAGGTTGCCCAGCCAGTGACGTTTGGCCATCATCTCATGGCCTATGTCGAGATGTTCCTGCGCGATCTCGAGCGCGTGATTCAGGCACGTGAGCGCCTTAATGTCTGTCCACTCGGTGCCGCGGCACTGGCCGGCAGCGGATATCCCATTGATCCCGACTATAGCGCGGCCCAACTCGGCTTCGCGGCAGCTTTCCGCAATTCGATGGATACCGTGTCGGACCGCGACTATGTCATCGATATCTGCAACGCCGGGGCGGTCGTCATGGGACATCTGTCGCGCTTCAGCGAGGAAGTGATCCTGTGGTGCACACCAATGTTCGATTTCATCGAAGTCGGCGATCAGTTCTGTACGGGATCGTCGATCATGCCGCAGAAACGCAATCCAGATCTGGCCGAATTGGTGCGCGGCAAGGCGGCGCGCGTCATCGGCAATCTCGCGGTTGCCATCACCTTGATGAAAAGCCAGCCGCTGGCCTTCAACAAGGATCAGCAGGAGTCCAAGCCACCGCTGACCGATACATTCGAGACGGTTCGCGCGGCGGTTACCGTCACCGCGCAGATGATTGCGACGATCAAGGCGCGCAAGGACAAAATGTTGGCGGCCGCCGACAAGGGCCATTCGACAGCGACCGACCTGGCTGATTATCTGGTGCGCGCCGGCGTGCCCTTTCGGGACGCCCACCATGCCGTGGCCGCCATTGTGGGGCTGGCCCGCGATCGCGGCCTTGCAACCTTGGCGCAGATGCCCCTGGCGGACATGCAGGCCATCGCATCGGCGATCGGGCCGGAGGTGTTTGACGTGCTGACGGTCGAGGGTTCAGTCGCCAGCCGCAGCCATAAGGGTGGCACCGCCCCCGAGCAGGTCAGGCGGGCCATCGCTGAAATAAGAGAGCTTCTGGGGTAGCAGCCGGACTTGGCCTTAGGCCGGCTGCTGCTTTCATGCCAGAGTGCCCCAACAGGACGGCAATTGATGTGAGGCTGAGCGATGGAACCAAGGTCTAGCCAGAACAGGTTGCCGCCTTTGCAGACGCTGCAGACTTTTTCCGTCGTGGCGGAAACCGGAAGCTTCACGGCGGCGGCGGCCGAACTCAATCTCAGCCAGAGCGCCATCAGCCGGCAGGTCCAGCAGCTCGAGCATTATTTTGGCTGCAGCCTGTTCGAACGCCACACGCGCAAGGTGGCCCTGACCGAGCGCGGCATGGCACTGTTCCCTGTGGTCAACAGCCTGCTTGCCTCGTTGAAAAGTTCGTTCGAGGCGACGCGCACCAAGGTGCGTTCGCTGACCGTGCGCATGCCGCCGACGCTGGCCCGCAAATGGTTCCTGCCGCGGCTGACCGATCTTCACCGCCAATATGACGATCTGAACATCAACATCGACACGGCCTGGTTCGTGCGTCCGAATTTCTCCGTCGGCGACATCGATATGCTTATCACCTATGGCAACGGGCAGTGGCCCGGCATGGATGTGCTAAAGTTGCTTGACGAAAGGCTGACGCCGATGTGCTCGCCGCAGATGCTGCCGAGGCTCGGCGATCCGCCGCGCGTGGAAAAGCTGAACAGTTGCGTTCTGCTGCATTCGAATGCGCGCCACAGCGACTGGGCGCTGTGGCTGCAGGCGGAAGGGGCCTATTCGCTGCAGCCGATGCGAAACCAGGTTTTTGACACCCAGGATTTCGCCATGACCGCCGCCGCCAGCGGTTACGGCATCACCATGGGCGATCTAAATTTCGCCCGGCAGGACCTTGATGCCGGCGACCTTGTGGCGCCTTTCGAACGCACCGTGGAAAGCGGCTACGGCTACTACGCGCTCTACCCCGCGCGCGCGGATGCCCGGCGCAAAGTATCGGATTTCGTGGAATGGTTGCGACAGGCATCCGTCAGCGATACGTAGAGTTGGGGTCGGAAAAGAGCAGTGCGAAATCATACGCGGCCTTTATCAACAAAAGACCCTATCTATCGAGTTCTCCATCCGTATAGTCAGCTATCGCTACCGTGCCGCTCGCAGAGGGTAGCGCTCTGGGGCGATCCGCCTGACAGTACGATCTATCAGGCACCACAACGCTCCCGAATTCTCAATCACGCGACCATACGGAAATGAATGGGATCAGTTACGCGACGATGGAAGGGCTCGAGCATAGTGCGTAGTCCTAGAGCCGGATAGAAATTGGATGGGCCGCCAACCAAGATCGCAAGCCTAGGCCGAGGCTCGGACGAGCCGGTCGAGGCAAACACCGCTTAACTACTTCGCAGACCAGCGCCGTGTGCCCGACAGTTCTCAGACGAGGATCTGCAGTTTGACGTCCGTCGGGCGACCTTCGGCCGCGCGGATGAAGGCCGCTACGCTGTCTTCGAATTGAATGTCGCGGCAATCAGCGGCTTCACGTCGATCTTCCCGCCGGAGATCATGGCGATCGCGCGATCGTAGATGTTTGCGTAGCGAAATACCGTCTCGACGCGGATTTCCTTGACCTGCAATGCCACGATGTCGACCTCGACGGTCCTGGCCGGCATGCCCACCAGCACGAGCGCGCCGCCGGGGCGCAAGAAATCTGCGATGCCGTGATAAGCGGCGCCCGCACCGGAGCATTCGAAGACGACATCCACGCCCCAATCGCCCGTTGCCCTCTGCACCTTCTCTGCCAGCGTGCCGTTCGCAGCGCGTATTGCCTTGATGCCGCTATAGGTTTCGGCGATGGGCAGCTTGGCCTCCTGTGGGTCCACGATCATCATACCCGCGCAGCCTCCGGCGAGCGCCGTCAGCGCAACCAGAATGCCGATCGGGCCGGCGCCCAGCACCAGCGCCTGGTCGCTCGGCTGAATGCGAGCCTTTGCCGCAGCCTGAACGCCGACCGCCAGCGGTTCGACCATAGCACCTTCGGCCATGCTGACATTGCTGGGCAGCTTGAAGGTGAGCGCCGCGGGATGAACGACCTCCGGCGTCAGGCAGCCGTGGACCGGTGGTGTCGCCCAGAAGGTCAGCTTCGAGTCGAGATTGTATAAGCCGAGCTTGCTGCCGGCGAGGAGAAGTCCGGAATGCCGGGCTCCACACAGACCCGGTCGCCGACCGCGAGTTCCGTCACCCCGGCGCCCTTGGCGACCACTCTCCCGGCCCCTTCATGGCCGAGCACCATGGGTTCGGTCACCACGAATGGTCCTATTCGCCCATGCATGTAGTAGTGGACGTCAGAGCCGCAAATGCCAACGACTTCCACGCGGATGCGAACGTCGTTCTCGCCCATCGTCTGGTCGAGTTCGATGTTGCGAAAGGGCGAGTTCCCGCTGCCTTTCGAGACCAGTGCTATCGGCATGAACGTTCTCCCAAGGTTCAGATCGAGGTGTACCCCGCGTCGGCGCTGACGATGCTCCCGGTCATCAGGCTCGAGGCGTCGGACGCCAGGAAGAGAACGACCGACGCGATCTCGTCCGGCCTACCCATCCGCTTCATGGGCGTGAGGTCGATCCAGCGATCGATCATGTCCTTGCTCTGCTGTAGGTTTGCGAGCAACGGCGTCCCGATATAGGTGGGCGCCACGGCGTTCACGCGCACGCCACGCTGCGCCCATTCGACTGCCAGCGATCGCGTCAGGTGATGCACGCCGGCCTTGGAGGCGTTGTAGTGGCATTGCGGCTGTGGCGTGTTGACGATGTCCGCCGACATCGAGCCAATGTTGATGATCGAGCCGCGGCCGGCCTGGGAGCATCCTGCGCCCGAAGGTGCGGCAGCACTTGAAGACGCCAGTCAGGTTGACGCCGATGATCCGGTCCCATTCTTCGTCCGTCAAATCCTCGGCCGATGTTGGAGACGATACCCGCGTTGGCAGCCAGGAAATCGAAGGGCGGCAGGGAGTGGGCGAGCGTGCCGAGGGCCTCGCTCGTTGTGACGTCCAGTTCATGCGCGTCGGCCTTCAGGCCGCGGCCCGCTAGCTTGCTGGCAACCGCCCTTGCGCGCGTGCCGTCGATGTCGGTGACATGGACATGGGCTCCGGCTTCCGCCAACGCCATCGCACAGGCCTCACCAATGCCCTTGCCCGCTCCCGTTACCGTTACCGTTACCGTTACCAGCGCGATTCGATCCGAAAGATGGAATTTGGATATGTACGACATGGGTTCCTTCATGTTCGTCCTCCGCGTTCCCGCTTATAGTAGTAGAACTACCATTTTGCCCTGACGCCGTTATGGCCATGGTCCTCTGCAAAGCGGTCGTAGAACCGAAAACGCAATGAAATCCTGACCAATCGTCCGAAAGGTAGCTGGTTCACTTATGAAAAGCAAAGGCTTAGATGCAGAAGGACAACATCTGGTGATTGGCTGCAGCTGCAGCGGGGAAGAGGTTGCGCCAACTAGTAAATCTAGTTTATGAGGATCGGTGGATCAGACCCCGGAGGCGCGGGGCAGGTAGAGGAAGCCGTCCTTGATAACGGAACTTGCCGAGAAGCTTTTCATAGACGGTGCCTGGAAGGCGGGCGAGGGTGCCCGTATTGCGGTTGAGAATCCCGCGACGGGCGAAGTGCTCGCCCATATCGCCGCCGCGACGCCGGCCGAGGTCGATCTGGCTGTCGCGGCCGCCCGGAAGGCCTTCAAGAGCTGGTCGCGCGTCGCTCCAATCGAGCGTTCGAAGGCTCTTCATCGTCTGGGCGACACCATCTCCGGCGAGGCCAACGTCCTGGCCCGCATCATGACGCTCGAGCAGGGCAAGCCGCTCAACGAGGCCGGGGGCGAAATCCTGAAGCTTGCCGAAGCCTGCCATTTCTACGCGGAAGAGGCGGTGCGCATCCATGGCGAGATCGTCCCGAACAGCACGACCGACATCGACAGCCTCGTCATGCGCGAGCCGATCGGCGTGGTCGGCGCCATCACGCCCTGGAACTACCCGGCGGAGCTGATCGGCTGGAAACTGTGCGGGGCGCTCGCCGCAGGCTGCACCATCGTCATCAAACCGGCCGAACTGACGCCGTTTACGGCGCTTGCCATCGCCAGCATGGTCACGAGGGCCAACATTCCCGCCGGCGTCGTCAATGTCGTCACTGGTTCCGGGTCCAAGGTCGGTCAGGCGCTTGTGGAGCATCCTGGTGTGGACAAGATCGCCTTCACCGGTTCCAGCGCAGTGGGCCTCCACATCCAGCAGTCATGTCCCACCGTCAAGCGACTGTCGCTGGAACTCGGCGGAAACTGTCCCCTCATCGTCACCTCTTCGGCCGATCTCGATGCAGCGGTGAAGGGCGCGGTCCGCCGCTCGTTCCGCAACATGGGCCAGATCTGCATCGCCATCAATCGCATCTATGTCGCGCGGCTGATCGCTGACGTGTTCGTGGCTCGCCTCGGAGAGGCGGCAGACAAGCTGGTCATAGGCAATGGCATCGAGAACCCCGATGCCGATGTCGGTGCGATGGCTTCCGTCGAGCCGCTCAACAAGACGAAGGACCATCTCGCCGACGCGCTTGCCAAGGGCGCGAAGCTCATCGCCGGCGGCAGTGCGCCGGAGGGTGACGTCTTCGCCCGCGGCTATTTCTTCCGCCCGACCGTGGTTGCCGGATGCACGCACGAAATGAAGGTGATGACGGAGGAGACCTTCGGGCCGCTCGTCGGCGTGATGGCCTTTGATGGGCTTGACGAGGCGGTGGAACTCGCCAACGACACGCCCTTCGGTCTCGCCGCCTACGTCTATGCCAAGGACATGGACGAGATCCGTTATCTTTCGAGCCGGCTCGACTACGGCAACGTTGCCGTCAACAATGTCGACGCCGGCATCATGAACGCGCCCTATGGCGGCCGCAAGCAGAGCGGCGTCGGCTATGAGCACGGCCGCGAAGGTATGCTCGAATACCTCAACTTCAAGCATGTCCGCATCCGCTACGACGAGCCGAAGGGGAGGTGAGCGCGGTGACACAGGCTCTCCTCGGCATCGACATCGGCACGTCCGGCTGCAAGGCGCTGCTCATCGACGCAGACGGCATGGTGCTGGCAAGCTGCGCCGAGATCTATGGGCTTTCGCACCCGCATCCCGGCTGGACGGAACAGGATCCGCGGCTCTGGGTCGAGGGCGCGCGGGTTGCCGTCGCTGGCATCCTTGCGCAAAAGCCCGATGTCGAGATCGCAGCCGTCGGTCTTTCCGGTCAGATGCACGGCCTGACCCCACTCGATGCGGCGCACAAGGTTCTGCGTCCGGCGATCCTGTGGAACGACCAGCGCAACGGGGCCGAGTGCGACGAGATCAATGACCGGGCGGGCGGGCTCGAGGGATTGCTGGCGCGCACCAACAACCGGATGTTGGTGGGCTATACCGGCGGCAAGATCCTGTGGATGCGCAACCACGAGCCGGAGCTGTTCGGCCGGCTGCGTCACGTCCTGAATCCCAAGGACTATCTCCGTCTGGTGCTCACAGGAGAACTCGCGACCGAGGTTTCGGATGCATCGGGCACCGGCCTGTTCGACACGCGCAAGCGTGTCTGGGCAACCGGCCTGCTCGGTCTGCTCGGGCTCGACCCGACGCTCCTGCCGCCGTGCCATGAGTCGCATGTCGTCAGCGGGCGTGTCAGCAAGTCTGGCGCGGCGCTGTTCGGGCTGCCGGCCGGCACGCCGGTGGCCGGTGGTGGCGGGGACAGCGTCATCCAGACGATCGGCTCGGGGGTCATCGCGCCGGGTGAGCTGCAGACCACCATCGGCACGGCCGGCATCCTCGCGGCGGCGCTCGACGAGCCGGTGGCCAATCCCGACGGCCGGTTGCAGGTCTTCTGCAACGTGGCGCCGGACAAATGGCACTGCATGGGCGTTTCGCTCAACGCCGGCGGCGCGATCGAGTGGCTCCGGGCGTTGCTCGGCGGTTTCGCGGGCGGCGATACACCGTCCGCCGAGCGGATGGTAGCGATTGCGGCCGGCGCGCCGGCCGGGTCGCGAGGCCTCCTTTTCCTGCCCTATCTCAATGGTGAGCGCTGTCCGCATCCCGACCCCTCCGCGCGTGGCGGCTTTGTCGGGCTGACAGCACGCCACGGCGCGGCGGACATGGCCCGCAGCGTCATGGAAGGCGTGACTCATTCGCTGTTCGACATCTATGCGCTGATGAAGGGGGTCGACATCGGCCGTGCCGTGATCAAGGCCTCAGGCGGCGGCGCACGCTCGGCGTTGTGGCGGCAGATGCAGGCGGATCTCTTTGGCTGCGACGTGGTGACGACGGAAGGGGCGGCGGAAGGCGGCGCCTTTGGTGCGGCTCTGATTGCGGGGGTCGGGGTGGGCGTCTGGCCGAGCGCAATCGAGGCGGCACGAGTGTGTCGTCCGGTCACCCGCGAGACAGCGGATCAGGCCGCGGGCGAACTGCTCCGCAAGGCCTTCGAGATTTATGGCGGCCTCTATGGCGCGCTGGCTCCAAGCTTTGCCGCGATCGGCAAGGCTGGACTTGACCGTTGATGGCGGAAGGACGGCGTCGCATGAGCCCACGCAAGGACAGCTACAAGGCGCTTGTCTTCGACCTTGACGGCACGCTTATCGACAGCGCGCCCGACATCGCCGCCGCCGTAAACAAGGTGCTGGAACGTCGCGCCTGGCCCACACAGAGCGTCGCCTTCGTCGAGAAGTTCATCGGTTTTGGGCCGCGCAGATTGCTGCTCGACATGCTCGTGGCCCTCGGCCTGCCGAGCGACGATGCGACGGTGGACGAGGCGGTGAAAGAGTATCTCGACAACTACAACCAAGAGCCTGCCGAACGCACGCTGTTCTATCCACATGTCCGCGAGGATCTGGAGGCACTCCATGGTGCGGGCGTGCGCCTCGGCATCTGCACCAACAAGCCGCAAGGGCTTTCGCTGAAGGTGCTAGAAATCCTTGGCGTCGCGCCGCTGTTCGAGGCGGTCGTGGGCGCGGATGCGGCGCCCGCATGCAAGCCGCACCCGAGCCATCTGCTCGCGGTCGCCGAGCGCATGGGCATCATTGGTGACGCCTGGGCATATGTCGGCGACACCGCCGTCGATCAGGCGACCGCCACCGCGGCTCGCGTGCCGTTCTATGCCGTTTCCTGGGGATGCGGCGGAGAGGTCGCCGTGGAATCCGATTGGCGCCTTGACCGCCTGATCGATCTGGCAAGCAATTCTGTTCAGGGCAGGTAGGGAGGCCAGCGGCGATGAGCTTGTTGCAACGCATCGTGCAGGAGAGCGGGGAGATGGGCTCGGCAGAGCTCAGGGTGGCCCGCTTCGTCAGCGCCAATCCGAGCGACGTCATCCACATGAGCATGGCGCGCCTTTCAGAGGAGTGCGCGGTAAGCGATCCGACCATCATGCGCTTCTGCCGGCGCTTCGGCTTCCAGGGCTACCAGGACTTCAAGCTCAACCTCGCCCAGAGCCTGGTGCCCTCGGCGCCCTTCGCCTACGAGCAGATCGTTCCAGGCGACTCGATCCAGAACGTCGTGCGGAAAACGGCGCGCAACTCGCTAAACGCCATTCAGCGGCTGCTGGAAGACCTCAATCCCGGCGAAGTCGAAGCGGGCGCGAAACTGCTGTCTGCCGTTTCGTGGGTCGGCATCTATGCCAGCGGAATTTCCGAGATCACGGCGCTCGACGCCGAGCACAAGTTCCAGCGCCTCGGTATGCGTTGCGCGGCCCTCATCGGGCGCAAGAAGCAATGGCTGCATGCGGAGACCTCGCGACCGAACGAGGTCGCGCTGATCTTTTCCCAGTCGGGGCACACCAAGCAGATGGTCGACGTTGCGACGGCGTCTCGCGCCAAGGGAGCGCGCGTGCTGTCGGTCACCGCCGCGGGGAGCCCGCTCGCGCACGTATCGGACGTGCTGATTGCGGTGCTGCCTTACGATCGGACCGAGATCATGACGCCGCTGGCGTCGCGTCTCAACCACCACCTCGTCGTCAACATGCTGGTGACGGCGATCGCCATGACGAGCGGCAGCGAGTTCCCTGATCAGTTGCCGGCTCTCGATTCCTGGCAGACGGACAAGATCTGAACGACACCAGCATGCGAGCCGACGAAAGAGAGACGACAATGAGCGCACAGGACGAAGCCAAGAAGGCGGCGGGACGCCGTGTGATCGAGGAGTTCGTCAGGGACGGCATGAAGCTCGGCCTCGGCTCCGGGACGACCTCGCATTTCTTCGTTCGCGAGCTAGGCAAACATGTCGCGAACGGCCTGAAACTCACCTGTACGACCACCTCGCGATCCACCAATGACGTTGCCCGCCAGGTCGGCATTGCGCTTACCGATCCCAACGAGATCGGCGAGCTCGACCTGACGATCGACGGTCCGGACGAGATCGATCACGAATTCAACATGATCAAGGGCGGCGGGGCCTGCCTCCTGTGGGAGAAGATTATTGCCCATGCGTCCAAGCGCATGATCACCATCTGCGATGAGTCCAAGATCGTGCAGCGGCTCGGCGGCTTTCCGTTGCCGGTGGAGGTCGTGCAGTTTGCCTGGAAGCAGACAGAGCGAATGGTTGCTGAGGCGCTAACCGACCACCGCATCAAGAATGCGGTCATCGAGCGTCGCATGCGCGACGGCCAGCCGGTCGTGACCGACAGTGGCAACTTCATCCTTGATTGCCGCTGCGGTGCCATCCCGTCGCCGGCCAGGCTGGAGACGGAATTGAACCGCATTCCCGGCGTGGTGGAGAACGGCCTGTTCACGCGCGAGTCGCGAGGAATGGTTGTCGGCCGCCTCGATGGTACGACCGACATTGTGATGCGTGTCGCGTAGTGAAGCCTATATTTTGATCAATGCCATCGACAAGCGTCGGATCGGGCGCGATCGACCACGCAGAGGTCTGTATCATTTTGGCAATTGACCTAACAATATGAAATACTTGGGTTTTTATGGATTTCCGGAACCCTTGAAGCCAAGCTCAATGATCGGAAATCTCCAAGATAGGGCAAGCTTGCCTCTTGTATTGAGCTCGAAAAGCTAGTATTGCTAGATAAATCACATCTTGGGAGGAAAATAGATGGGTCGATTGAACGGACTGACGCGGCGCGGCTTGCTAAAAGCGGGCGGCGCACTCGGCGTGGCTATGGGCGCGAGCGCGCTTGTGGGTAGGCCGGCCTGGGCGCAGGATGCAGGCTTCATCCCGTTTAGCAACAAGAGCCTCGACTACTACTTCTTCGTCATCCAGGAGGAGGCGGTGAAGAGGGCCGTCGGGGCGAACAAGATGAAGTTCCAGGCGACCAACGCCAGCTTCGACAATACGCGTCAGCTCGAGCAGTGGCAGAGCCTCATGCTGAACCAGCCTTTGGCGATCGTATCGGATCCGATCGACAGCCAGGCGATCGTCTCGGCGATCCGCCGCTACAACCAAAAGAAGATTCCTGTCGCGATCATCGACACCCCGTCCGATGGCGGCGACGTGGCGATCACCGTCAGCTTCGACAACAAGCTCGGCGGCGTCATGGCCGCGCAAGAGATCATCAAGCGCTTGACCGAGAGGCATGGCAGCCCGAAGGGCACCGTGCTCAACTGCTTCGGCGCACTCCAGAGTGTGGCCTGGCGTCTGCGCAAGGAAGGCATGGACGAGGAATTCGCGAAATATCCGGACATCAAGTATCTGGCGCGTCCGACCGAGGGACAGCTCGATCAGATGCTGGCCGTAACCCTTTCGACGCTCTCCGAATTCCCCGATCTCGATGCTGTCCATGCGCCGTCGGACTCGCCCTCGCGCGGCATCGTCACCGCGCTTCAGCAAAAAAGTCGCTGGAAGAAGGTCGGCGAAGACGGTCACGTCATCTTCATCAACATCGACGGCGAGCCGGTGGCGCTGAAGTGGATCCAGGATGGCTTCATGGACGCCTGCGTGTCGCAGGACCCGATCGCCTACGGCGAAATTGCGGTCGAGATGCTCGTCAAGCACTCCCTCAAGAGCGAAGCCGTTCCGATCGGCACCTATGAGAACAAGAAATACTTTTGGGAGAAGGGTGAGATCGTCGCCGGCGCGACTGGCCCGACGCTCATCATCCCGCCTTTCGTCATCGACGGGTCCAATTCCGGCGACGCGCGTCACTGGGGTGCGATCTCCGAAAAGGAATGGGGCATTCCCTACACTTGATCAACTGCGCAAAGGCGTCCTCCCCGTGCCACGCCGGTTCCTGCCGGCGTGGCACTTGTGGCGTGAGGGATCGCTCCGCATGATAGCAGCCCGACCGATCGGGAGTTCGTATTGACAGCCGATTCCGCCAGACAGCCCGGCGAGGACCCGTTTATCTTCAGGGTCGAGAACCTCAGCAAGCGCTACGGTTCAACCCTCGCGCTGCGCGACGTGTCGCTCGCTATCCGGCGCGGCATGATCCATGGGCTCTTGGGTGAGAACGGTGCCGGCAAGTCCACATTGGTTGGACTGATCTCCGGTCAACGCGTGCCATCCAGCGGCACCATCTATCTCGACGGCCGGCCAATCGAGAATGTCGACGTGAAGGAGATGGAGAAAGCCGGCGTGTTCCTGGTCACCCAGGAGCCGATGATCATCGATCATATAACGGCGGCGGAAAACCTGATGCTAGGCATTTGGCCGAGCAGGATCGGTTTCGTGAACTGGCGCAAGCTCAAGGCCGATGCTTCGCGCATGCTGGAGGGCACGGGCATCGATCCGCAGGTGATGGCTGGCAGGCTGGACGCGGTTGCCCGCCGCAAGCTCAACATCCTGCGCGCCATGTTCAGCGGCGGCAAGGTGATCATCCTCGACGAGCCGACCGCCGCCCTTACGGTCGAGGACCGCGACCATCTCTTCACCTTCATGCGCGATCTGAAGGCGCAGGGCGTCACCTTCATCTTCATCTCGCACTACAATGACGAGATCCTCGAAATCTGCGACGCCTGCTCGGTGCTGCGCGACGGGGCGCTGGCCGGCGGTATGGAGGATGTCGGCAGCCTGACGTCCGAGCAGCTTTCGGAGTTGGTGCTTGGCCGGGGACTGGTGCTGTTTCAGCGCGAACGCCGCACATTCGCGGCCGAGGAGCCTGCGGTTCGACTGCGCGATGTGTCCAGCGGCGCGATCAGCGTCAAGGCGTTCGACCTGCGTGCCGGCGAAATCGTCGGCTTCACCGGACTGCCGGGAGCAGGCGCCAAGGAACTGGCGCGCGCGATCTTCGGGCTCGCGCCCACCCAGTCCGGAACCATTGCGTTCGGGACGGAAACGCCGCGTCCGCTGCCCGCCACCCCGCGTGACGCCTTCGACATGGGCATCGCCTTTCTCTCCGACGACCGGCATCGCGATGGTCTCGTGGCGCAGATGACGATCGGGGAGAACATCTCGCTGTCGTCGCTCTCGGTCGTCGCGCGCGCCGGTTTCCTGCGGTCCGAGGCTGAGAAGCTGCTCTCGGACCGCTACTTCCGTGCCATGGGTATCAAGGCCGCGAGCCCCGCGGCGGTGGTCCACACGCTGAGCGGTGGCAACCAGCAGAAAGTCTGTCTTGGCCGTGTGCTGGCCACGAAGCCGCGCTTGCTCATTCTCGACGAGCCGACGCGCGGCATCGACATAGGCGTCAAGCAGGACGTGCTGCGCATCATCGACGAGCTCGCCCGCAGCGGCGTGTCCGTCATCATCGTCTCGACCGATACGGACGAGATCGTGCGCGCCGTCGACCGGGTCTGCGTGTTCGAGGACGGCGCGATCCGCCAAGAATTTTCAGGCGAGGCGATCTCCAGCGAGCGCCTGCGCCAGGGAACCAAAGAGCGGGCGGATGGATGACAGCCACCGGACAAGGAAAGACACCATGAGCCAAACGACCGCAGCCGCTGCTTCGCCGACCACGCCCTCCGCTCCGCGGCAAGGCGGGAAGTCGGTGCTGGGCTGGGTGCTGCACAACGTCGTGTGGATCTGGCTGATCGCGCTGGTTGTGATCTTCGGCCTGTTCAACGAGTTCTTCTTTACCACCTTCAACCTGCAAAACATCATGGTACAGGCCACCGTGCTGGGCATGATCGGGCTTGCGGTTGCGCTTCCGCTGCTGGTCGCCGAGATTGATCTTTCGCTTCCGGCGAACCTCGGCTTCTCCTCGGCGATCGGCGCCATGGCCTATTCCGATCTCGGCCTGCCGTGGCCGCTGGCGATGCCGGTGGGGATCGCGGTCGCCACCTTGATCGGCTTCTTCAATGGCCTGTGCATCACCAAGCTCAAGATGGTCTCGCTCATCCAGACCCTGTCGATGATGATCATCCTGCAGGGCGGTCTTCTGGCGCTGACCCAGGGCCGCACCATCACCAACCTGCCGGACGCCTATGTGTGGATCGGCCAGGCCGCCATCGGCGGCGGCTGGCCCATCATGCCGGTCGTCTTCATCACGGCGCTCGTCGCCATGGCCGTGCTGCTGCGCAACACCGTGCTCGGCCGCAGCATCTATGCGGTGGGCGGCAATCCCGTCGCCTCGAATTCGGCCGGCATCCGCGTCGACCGGATCAAAATCATCACCTTTACCATCGCTGGTTTCCTCGCCGGGATCGCGGGCTTTCTGCTCGCCTCCTGGCAGATGGCCATCACCTCCAACCAGGGATCCAGCTACCTGCTTTACGCCATCGCCGCGCCGATAATCGGCGGCGTAAGCGTGTTTGGCGGGCGCGGCAACATTATCGGAGTGCTGGGCGGCGTGCTGCTGCTCACCGTCATCCAGGTCGGCCTCGCCATCATCTCCGTGCCGTCCTTCTATGTCGGCATGATCGGCGGCTTCATGATCTTTATCGCCGTCGCCATCGACGCGATCCGCGTGCGCTATTTCGGCTGATGTCACCCGCCGCGCTACCAATCGCCACTGGCGCCGCGATTGAAGCCCTTCGCGGGGCTCTCGATGCCGCAGGGTTCATCGACGGATCGGCGCTGGAGGCCGAGCGTTACCTGCATGACTGGACGGACGACTATCGGGCCACGGCGCTTGCCATCCTACGGCCGAGATCGGTCGAGGAGGTGCAGGCGCTGGTACGCATCTCTCCGTTGGTGCGAATGTTGCAGCGGCTGCCCTTCACAGAAATGTGAATCGCACGTGGAAAAGGATGAAGCATCGGAAAGGTTCCTTGATCGGGACGTAACGGCATGCCCGGCCCACTAATGGCCTCGCCTTTGACGACCAGCAGAAACGTTCGGCCAAAATTACGCGTTCAATTTCTGTCGGCGTCGGATAGATAATTGTGCATGTCGGTTGCCGCGATGGCGCGGCCCGAATGCGACCGCGATCGGATTGATCTCGTTGACGACATCGCCCGCAGAAAACGGGCACCCTGATCGACGACCCTCGCTCTGACCAGGCGGCCCTCTGCCACAGCATGGGCGACGGTCGCGGTGGTCTGCGCCGTCGCGTCGGCTCAAGAGGAACCAGGCAACGAGGCCACTGTTCAGGGACTGCGGCCCGAGGCCCGCCCTGTGCGCGAAAATGATGTGCGCAGGCGGTAGCGATCGCCGGCGTAGCGGATCGTCGAGGAGAGCAGCGGCCGGCCGGCGGTGTCGACAATGAGCTGGCGCATCACCAAAGTGGATTTGCCGACATCGATGTCGAGGTGCCGCGCCAGAACAGCATCGGCATCATGCGCCTCGATCGTGGTTTCGGCGTGCGCCAGGTCGACGCCGGCATCGATCAGCAGGCCGAACAGCGAGGCATTGCTAAAGTCGATGTGGCTGAGATCCGGAACGAGGCTCGCGGCAAAGAACGAGGTGTCGACGGCGACCGGGACCTGGTCGAGGCGGCGGATGCGCTCGAGGTGGAAAAGGGCAGCACCCGGCGCGATCGACAGCTCCTCGGCCTCGTCCAGCGAGGCCGGCGCATGCTCGGCGCGCAACACGTCGGAGGAGGGCGTCAGGCCAAGGCGCCTGGCGGTCTCGCTGAAGGATTCCAGCGTGTTGGGAAATTCCTTCGGCACCTTGGTCGAGACATACCAGCCGCGCCCGTGCGAGGGCGTTAGCACGCCTTCCTCGACCAGGCTCTGCAAGGCCCGGCGCAAGGTGACCCTCGATATCGACATGCGTGTAAACAGGTCGCGCTCGGCTGGCAGGCGCGCGCCAGAGGCAAGCTTGCCTGAGGCGATCTCCTGCAGGATCGCATCGGCGGCCTGCCGCCAGAGTGGTTCGGGTCCGTCCGACTGCAGTGGCGAGCCCTCCATCGTGGTCACCCCTTGATCCTTTCCCACATGCCCGTTCGCATCGAACGGTAGCAGGCGTCAATTATGTGGTTGACGATAACGCCGTCCTCGAAGGTTTCCAGCGGCGTCGTCCCGGCCGCGAAATGGTCGACGAAATGGCGCATCTGTTGCGAAAAACCATAGGCACGGGTTTCCTCGGGCACCGGGTAGACCCAGCCGGTTTCGGAATCGGCCTTTTCGACGAGATAGCCCACCGGCTTCTCGATAAAACCCCAGACCGGTCCGACCGAAGTGTCGGTGACGATGCGTCCGGCCGAGCCGACCAGTTCGTGGCGCAACTGCATGCCGCCTTTTTCGATCCACGACGATTCGATCGTGGCGAGCTGGCCGCCGGCGAATTTCAACAGTGCGATGGCGGTATCTTCCCCAGTTGTCTTATCACCGTGGACGAGCGTCGCGCCCCACGCGAACACCTCGGTGATCGCATTGTCCTTGCCGAAGAAGTGACGGGCGCTTTCGACGGTGTGGCAGCCCATGTCGAGCAAAGCGCCGCCGCCGGCAAGCTCGGCATTCCAGAAATGCGGTGCGTGCGGGCCGGAATGCGCTTCGCGGGCGCGCATGGTCAAGAGATCGCCGATGCCGCCGGCCTGGACCATCTGGTGGGCCTTGGCGATGTTGGGGGAGAAGACCGCGCATTCGGCATAGCCGTGCCAGATGCCGGCGCGCTGGACGATGTCGAGGATGTCCTGCGCCTCCTTGCCGGTGCGCGCCAGCGGCTTGGTGCAGATCACGGCCTTGCCGTGTTTCGCTGCTGTCCTGACGGCTTCGAGATGGATTTCGTTGGGCAGCGCGATCACCACCAGCTCGACTTTAGGATCGGCGCATAGCGCGTCGATATCCCTGTGCGCGGTAACCTTGGGTCCCCACTTCGTCGCGAAGGCCGTGGCGCGCTCGAAGCTGCGCGACGAGCAGGCGACGAGTTTGGCATTGCGCACGTCGAGTAGAGAGTCCGCATAGGTCTCGGCGATGAAGCCCGAGCCCAGAATTCCAACTCCAATCATTCAAATCCTCCCAGATTTCCTGCCATCAATTTGGCTGTGCCCGAGGCGAACAGGCTTCTTGATAGGAAAAGACAACACAATACCACTTGTCACAAGATGTATCAGTAGGTATGGTCCGAGGCAACAGTGCAAACTCGTGAATCCACACGAGGCACCGTGTTGAGGGAGGAGCCCCGAATGCGTTCGATGCATATATCGATCGCGCTGACAGCGACGCTGAGCGCGATGTTTTCCACCGGCATGGCCTATGCCGACCCGGTCACCATCACCTTGAACAGCTGGCGCACCGAGGACATTGCGGTGTGGCAGGACACCATCCTGCCGGCCTTCGAGGCCAAGCACCCCGACATCAAGGTCGAGTTCGCGCCGATCAACACCAATGAATACAATGCCGCTGTCCAGTCGCAGATCGAAGGCGGCGCCGGTGGCGACCTGATCACCTGCCGGCCGTTCGACGTGAACCGCGAATGGATCAAGCGAGGCTATTTCGAATCGCTTGACGGCCTGGCGGGCCTGGAAAACTTCGACAAGACGTCCCGCGCAGCCTGGACCGGCGCCGACGACAAGACCTACTGCTTGCCGGTCGCCGCCGTGCTCGCCGGCTTCTACTACAATGCCGACATCTTCAAGGAACTGGGTCTCAAGGTTCCCACGACCAGCGCCGAGTTCATCGATGTGCTGACCGCAATCAAGGAGGACGGCCGCTACACGCCGCTCGCCTATGGCTCGGCCGAATCCTGGCAGCTCGCCTATAACGGCCTCTACTCGATCGGTCCGGCCTACTGGAAAGGCGAGGAGGGTCGGCTTGGCCTGATCGACGGCAAGAAGAAGCTGACCGATCCGGAATTCGTCGACGCCATCGCCGCCTTCGCAGCCTGGAAGCCGTTCCTGCCATCCGGCCAGGAAAGCCTGAACTATGCCGACATGACGCAATTGTTCACGCTCGGCAAAGCGGCCATCCTTCCCGATGGTTCATGGGACATCAACCAGGCGACTTCGACCGGCCTCAATGTCGGCGTGTTCGGTCCGCCGGTGCCGAAGGCCGGCGACAAGCGCTATCTCCAGGAAATGCCCGACATGGGCATCGGCATCAACGCCAAGAGCGCGCACAAGGATGCGGCGAAGACCTTCCTCGACTGGGTCGCCGGACCGGAATTCCAGGAACTCTATGTCAACGCCGCCCCCGGTTTCTTTGCCATGAGCTCGAAGCCGGTGACCTACAAGAACAAGCTGGCGCAGGACTTCGCCAACCTGAAGAAGGGCGCCGAGCTGACGCCGCGCCTGGCGCTGGATCGGCTGAGCGCCGGCACGCCGCCGCTCGACGACGAGACCTGGCGCCTGCTGCAGGTGATGTTCACCAAGTCCGATGTCACGCCGCAGCAGGTTGCGACCGAACTCCAGGCCGGCCTCGCCTCCTGGTACGGACCGCAGAAGAAGTAATCCGGCACCGCTTCGCGCATGCCTTGCCACGAGGCGGGGCATGCGCAAGCCTGACGGCACGCCGGCCATGATGGTCGGCGTGAAGATGAGGTTTTACGTTGATATCTCCCGCTGCCGCCTATCGAAACCTGCTGCTGTTCGTGCTGCCGGCACTGGCCGTCTATCTGGTTTTTGCCGTGCTGCCGCTGGCGACGTCGATCGTCATGAGCTTTTTCCAGACCAGCGGCGCGGGTGACGTCTTTGTCGGCTTCGCCAATTACGAGCGCCTGTTCACGCACCCGACCATCAGCGCCCGCTTCTGGAATGCGTTGCTCAACAACATGCAATATTTCGCCATCCATCTGATCGTCGAAGTGCCGATGGGCCTGCTGCTGGCGGCGCTGCTGACCTCGGGCAAACTGGCGCGCTCGGAAGGCATCTATCGCACGTTGCTGTTCATCCCGGCGACGCTGTCGGTGGTCATCGTCGGCTTCGTCTGGCGGCTGATCATCAACCCGCTCTGGGGACTGGTCGGCTTCCCGCTGCTGGGCACGGAATGGACCGCGCTCACCACCATCTCGCTGATGTCGGTCTGGCAGTATTTCGGCATCCCGATGGTGTTCCTGTACAGCGCGCTGCTGGCTGTGCCCAACGAGCTGGTCGAAGCGGCCAACATCGACGGCGCCAATGGCTGGACGACCTTCTGGAAGATCAAGTTCCCGCTGATTGCGCCGCAATTCGGGCTAATCGCGATCCTGACTTACATCTGGACGTTCAACGGTTTCGACCTGGTGTTCGCGCTCAACGGCTCGGCGCCCGGGCCGAACTACAGCACCGATATTCTCGGCACCTATTTCTACCGCACCTTCTTCGGCTCGAGCGGGCAGCTTGCCGATCTCGATCTGGGTGCGGCGGTCGCCACGGTCATCTTCCTCACGGTCTTGCTGGTCACCGCAGCCTATTTCTGGCTGATCCAGCGCCGCCTGAAATCCTATTCGGTCTAGGAGCTGAGATGAGCGCCCCGGACCTCATGATACGCGCCACCCGCCGCCGCCAGGACCGCGAACCCTGGACGGTCGAGCGCATCATCGTGCATGCGCTGCTGATCGTCTTCGTGCTGCTTGCCATCGGGCCGGTGCTGATCGTCATCATCAATTCGCTGAAGACGACGCCGGCGATTTTTGGCGGGCCGTTCGATCTGCCGACGGCCAAAACCTTCAGCCTCGAGGGCTACAAGCGCGTCTTCACCCGCGGCAATTTCATCGTCAATTACCGCAACAGCCTGATCGTCACGGTGACGACGATCGGGCTGACCGTGGTGCTGTCGACGCTCGCCGCTTTTGCGCTGGTCGAATACCGGGTGCGGCTGGCGTCGCTGCTTGGCGGTCTGTTCGTGCTCGGCATCATGCTGCCGATCCGGCTCGGCACCATCCCGCTGATCCAGATGATGCTCGCCTGGCGGCTGATGGACACGCTGGCCGCGCTCATCCTCGTCTACACCGCCATGAGTATCCCGATCGCGGTGACGCTGATGGTCACCTATTTCCGCACCGTGCCGACCGATCTCAAGGAGGCGGCGCGCATGGACGGCGCCAGCGAATTGCGCACGTTCTGGATCGTGCTGCCGCTGGTCCGGCCTGGCCTCGCCGCGGTCGCGGCACTCACCATGCTGCCGGTCTGGAACGACCTCTGGTTTCCGCTGATCCTGGCGCCAAGCCGGCAGAACCAGACGGTGACGCTCGGCGTGCAGCAATTCGTCGGCCAATTCATGAACGACTATCCGGCGCTACTTGCCGCGCTGACGCTTGGCGCGGTGCCGCTGGTGCTGCTGTTCACCCTGTTCTCGCGGCAATTCATCAGCGGCCTGAGCAAGGGCTACAGCAAGTAATTTCCGACATTTCGAACTGATGGAACATTGAGATGCAGATAGGCAAATACATCCGCCGGCAGCCCGCGACGCTCACCAGCCTGCCCGCCTCGATCGGCGCGGAGCTCGACGGTTTTGCGAGCCTGCGCCAGGCGCCGCAGCGGATCGTGCTGCTCGGCACCGGCTCGTCGATGAATGCGCTGCTGGCCGGCGCCGAGGCGCTGGAAGAGGGCACGGGCGCATCGGTGATCGCCAAGGAGCCGGAAGCGTTCCTTCGCCTGCCGCCCATGGCATCGGACCAGCGCACGCTGGTCCTGGCGGCGTCGCAGTCCGGCATGAGCATCACCACGATCGAAGCGGTGCGTCTCTCGGTGGAGCTGGGATTTCCAACGCTCGTCGTCACCGGCGAGGCCGGCAGCCTGATTACCGAAACCGGGGCCGAGATCATCGTCATGCCGATCGGCCCGGAGACGGTCGGCCCCAAGACCATGGGCTACACCGCCACGGTCATTTCGGTGCTGGCGGTTGCGGCGAAGCTCGCCGGCAAGAAGCTCGATGTGTCGGGCCTGCTCACGCAACTAGAGCAGACGGCTGAAACCGGTCTTGCCGCGGCGAAGGATCTGGTCACTCGCTTCGGCGTACCCGACTATATCCTGGTCGCAGGCCAGGCGACGCATCTCGGCACCGCGCTCGAAGCATCGCTCAAGATCGCCGAGATCAGTGGCGTGCCGACCTCTGCCTTCGACACCGAAGAGGCCTTGCACGGCCATGTCTACGGCACGACGGACAACAGCCTGGTGATCGCTATCGCGCAGACCGAAACCGAGGCCAAGGTTGCCGCCAATCTCGGCGAAGCGCTGGCCGAGCTTGGACCGCGCACGGTCGTCCTCAACCTCTCCGGCCACCCGACCCGTTTCGACCTCGATGTCAGCTGGCCGACCGCGCCGGAACAACAGTGGCTCGCCGGAAGCTGGGCGCCGATGCCGCTGCAATGGTATGGCTGCGAGCTGGCGATCGCGCGCGGCATCGACCCGGACAAGATGATCTACCCCAACCTCGGACGGCGGCTCAACGTGCGCATCCGCAAGGAGGCGTGATGGTTACCGCGATCGGAATCGACATTGGCGGCAGCCTGGTCAAGCTCGGCGCCGTCGACGGTTCAGGCAAGGTGCTGGCACGTGGTGCCGTGCCTGTACACCGCGATATCGAGTTCGCGGATTTCGTCCATCTGGTCACAGAAGCGACCGAGACGCTGAGAAAAGCCTATCCCGACATCGCGGCCATCGGCATCGGCGTGCCGGGCACGCCCAATCCCGTGACCGGCACGCTCAACGGCCGTTGCCCGGCGATCCCGGCGCTGCTGAAAGGATCGCTGTCGAAACTGTTTTCCATCCGGTTCGGCGTGCCGGCCGTTGTCAGCAACGATGCCGTCAGCGCCACGCATGGCGAAATGCGCCATGGCGCCGGGCGTCCGTTCTCACGCTTTGCGCTGCTGACGCTCGGCACCGGCATTGGCGGGTCCATGGTCATCGACCGCAAGGTCATTGATGGCCCGGATGGCCTGCCGCCGCAATTTGGCTGCATCTCGCTCGACCCGGCCCGCACCGACATCGCCGACCCGGTGCCGGGCATGGTCGAGAACCTCGCCAGTGCCCGCGCGCTGGTCAACCGCTACCGTCAGCTCAAGCCTGATACCGATGCCAAGGACGCCGAGACCGTCGTCGATCTCGCCAAGCAAGGCGATGCGATCGCGCTGCAGGTCGTCGACGAAGTGGCGCGCTGGCTCGGCCAGATGATCGGCATCATGTCGAACATGCTCAACATCGAGGCGGCGATCATCGGCGGCGGCCTGTCGCTGGCCGGCCCGTTCTTCACCGACCGCATTGCCAAGAACGTTCGGGATTTCGTGCTGCTCAAGCCGGGCCGGCCGCCGGTGATCGTGGCGGCCGAGCATGGCAACGATGCCGGCGTGATCGGCACTGCGGCACTGGCGCTCGACATGTTCGCGCCGACGGCAAAGGAATAGCGCCATGGCCGATGTCGAACTGCGCAAGATTTCCAAGAGCTATCAGAACCTGAAGGTCGTGCACGATATCGACCTCGACATTGCCGAAGGCGAGTTCGTCGTCCTCGTCGGTCCGTCCGGCTGCGGCAAGTCGACGACGCTGCGCATGGTGGCGGGGCTTGATCGGCCAAGCGGCGGCGAGATCCTTATCGGCGGCAAGCTCGTCAACAACGTCCAGGCACGCGACCGCGACATTGCCATGGTGTTCCAGAGTTACGCGCTCTACCCGCAAATGACGGTGGCGCAGAACATGTCCTTCGGCCTGCGCATCCGCAAAGTGCCGGATGCCGAGGTGAAGCAACGCATCGCCCGTGTCGCCGACATTCTCGACCTCAGCGAGCTTCTTCACCGCAAGCCGCACCAGCTCTCCGGCGGCCAGCGCCAGCGCGTCGCCATGGGCCGCGCCATGGTGCGCCAACCAAAGGTCTTTCTGTTCGACGAGCCGCTTTCCAATCTCGACGCCAAGCTCCGGGTCAAGATGCGCGCCGAGATCAAGAAGCTGCACCAGATGGTCGCCACCACCACGGTCTATGTCACCCACGACCAGGTCGAGGCGATGACGCTCGCCGACCGTGTGGTGGTCATGAACAAGGGACGCATCGAACAGATCGGGCCGCCCAACGATCTTTATCATGAGCCGGCCAGCCGCTTCGTCGCCGGCTTCATCGGCAGCCCCGGCATGAACTTCTTCAAATGCCGGCTGGAAGCGCGTGGCGACAGGCAAGCGGTGGTGCTCGGCGATGGCACTGCGCTCGCCGTGCCTGCTTCCCGCACCGCGCGCTATGCCTCCCATGTCGGCCGCGAGCTCGAATTCGGCCTGCGTCCCGAGCACATCACCGAGCAACGCGAGCGGCCCGATAGCGTCGACATCAAGGTGCCGGTCGAGGTCGTCGAGCCGATGGGCATGGAGACGCTGCTGCATGTGCTGGTCGCCGGTGCCGAGGCAACGGCGCGCATCGATCCGGCAGCGACGCCGAAGCCCGGCGAGATGGCGACGCTGTCGCTCGGCATGGGTCACATGCACCTGCTCGACCCTGAAAGCGGCAAGGTGCTCTGAGCGCAAAGGGCTCTGGGGCAGGTCAGAACGGTGTCCGCCACACATTCGCCTGTCGAACCGCAAAAACAATATATTATCCGTTGACAAATATAATTTTGGAGCGAATTTTTAGATGCGGCGCCAGACGACCGTGATGGCCCTCAAGGCCATCTCAAACGCAGTCCAGGAATGTGCCGGTCATGATCGACATCCACAGCGTGTCAAAGTCCTTCGTGCCCAGGGATGCCGAGCCCGTCCACGCGCTGAAGGAAGTCAGCCTCGAAATCTACGACAATGAGTTCTTCACGCTGCTGGGGCCGTCGGGCTGCGGCAAGACAACCCTGTTGCGGCTGATCGCCGGATTCGAGGCGCCGAGCACGGGCGCCATCCGCATCGCCGGCAATGATGTCGCCGCGCTGCCGCCGCAGAAGCGGCCGGTCAACACGGTGTTCCAGAGCTACGCGTTGTTCCCGCATATGAGCGTCGCCGAGAATGTCGCGTTCGGGCTGCAAATGCAGAACGCGCCGAACGCGCTGATCGACGAGCGGGTCAAGGAAGCGCTGGAAATGGTGCGGCTCGAAGGCTTCGCCACACGGCGCCCGGCGCAATTGTCAGGCGGCCAGCAGCAGCGCGTCGCGGTGGCGCGTGCGTTGGCGCCGAAGCCGAGCGTGCTTTTGCTCGACGAGCCGCTGTCGGCGCTCGACCTCAAACTGCGCAAGGGCATGCAGAGCGAGCTGAAGCGGCTGCAGCGCGAGACGGGCATCGCCTTCGTGCTGGTCACACACGACCAGGAAGAGGCGCTCGCCATGTCCGACCGCATCGCGGTGATGCGCAGCGGCGACGTGCTACAGGTCGGCACGCCGCGCGACATCTACGACAATCCGCAGGACCGTTTTGTCGCGGACTTCATCGGCGAGTCCAACCTCTTGCCGGGCGCTGCGCTTGG
Source organism: Mesorhizobium sp. M0659 (assembly GCF_040320605.1). NCBI lineage: Bacteria > Pseudomonadati > Pseudomonadota > Alphaproteobacteria > Hyphomicrobiales > Phyllobacteriaceae > Mesorhizobium > Mesorhizobium sp. M0659. The sequence continues at coordinate 36,689 of NZ_JAMYPY010000006.1, read as the reverse complement.
CCGGGATCCGGCGAAGACCATCGTCGTGCGGCCGGAGCACATCGTGGTGTCGCCTGCATCAGACGGCACCAAGGGGCACGCCAGGGGCGCGGTCTCGGCCATCACTTTCCTCGGCTCCGACACGCTCTACGAGGTCGTGCTGGAGGAGGGGGCGAAGCTGCATTCGCGCTCGCGCGGTGGTGCAGCACTTTCGACAGGCGACAGGGTCGTCGTCGACTGGGCGCGGGCTGCCGAACGCGAGCTGGCCAACTGAGATGGGTCCGAACCGCACCTGGCTCCTGATTGCGCCGGCCATGCTGGTGATCGGCATCTTCATGGTGCTGCCGCTGTTGCTGGCGGTCGGCTATTCCTTCATGACCGCCAATCCCTATGGCGGCGTCACCCAGCCGGCGACCTTCGACGCCTATCTGCAGTTCCTCTACCAGCGCGATTTCGACGACAGCCTGGTGTTTTCGCCGAGCTATGCGCTGATCATCCTGCGCTCGATCTATCTCGCCGTCGCCACCACTCTGATCTGCCTCGTGCTCGGCCTGCCGGTTGCCTGGTATATTGTCTGCCAGACGCCGGAGCGGCGGCGGATCCTTTTGTTCGCGGTCACGCTGCCGTTTTGGATCAACACGCTGATCCGCACCTATTGCTGGATCCTGATCCTGCGCGACGAGGGGCTGGCGAATGGTGCGCTGCGCCATGCCGGCATCATCTCCGATCCGCTGCCGCTGCTCTACAATGACGGCTCGATCCTGCTCGGCCTCGTCTACACCTTCCTGCCTTTCATGGTGCTGCCGATCTATTCGACGCTGGAGCGCATCGATATCAGGCTGATCGAGGCTGCGCACGACCTCTACGCCAGCCGCGCCGCCGTCTTCCGCCGCATCGTCTGGCCCTTGGCGCGGCCCGGCGCGCTGGCCGGCGCCACGCTGGTGTTTGCGCCGGCGCTCGGCTCATTCCTGGCGCCCGACCTGCTCGGCGGTGGCAAGAAGCTGCTGATCGGCAGCCTGATCCAGATGCAGTTCACCTCATCGCGCAACTGGCCGTTTGGCGCAGCCCTTTCGACCGTCGTGACGGTCGTCGTGCTGACGGTCTTCGTCATCCGCTCGCGCCGTGCACAGGAGGACCAGCGATGACCGGCGCAAAGCCTTTCGACTGGCGCCACACGCCCGGCCTGTCAGCCTACACCGCGCTGATCTTTCTGTTCTTCTACGCGCCGCTGCTGATCCTGGTGATCTATGCCTTCAACTCGAGCCGGCTGGTCACGGTGTGGGCGGGCTTCAGTTTCAAATGGTTCGTCGCGGTCGCCAACAATGGTGCGATCCGCGACGCCGCCTACAACAGCGTCATCGTCGCCGTTGTCGCGACCATTGCTTCGACGGCCATTGCCACGGCCGGCGCGATTGCGCTGGAGCGCGGCCGGTTGCGTTTCGGGCGCGGGGCGGCAACTGCGCTGATCGCGATGCCGCTGGTGGTGCCGGAGATCGTCGTGGCGATCACCACGCTGATCTTCTTTTCCGGCCTCGGCATGCATCACGGGTTGCTCAATCTGATGATCGCCCACACCGTCTTTTGCATCCCGTTCGCGCTGCTGCCGATCCAGGCGCGGCTGCGCGACATGGGCGGCACGTTGGAGGAGGCGGGACGCGATCTCTATGCCGATGAGTGGCGGCTGTTTCGCCTGATAACACTGCCTCTGCTGCTGCCTGCGATCTCTGCCGGCGCCATCATGGCCTTCGTCGTTTCGCTCGACGATTTCCTGATCTCGATGATGGTGTCGAGCGCCGGATCGACCACGCTGCCTGTCTACATCTACGGCATGATGCGGCTTGGCGTGACGCCGGAGGTCAACGCCATCTCCACCATCCTGCTTGCCGTTTCCATCGTCTTCGTCGCCGCGGCGCTGCTCGTCGGACGGCGCAACAGATTTGCCTAGAAAACAAGAAAACAGACCAGAGGAGAACGACCGTGACCAAATGGAAAGAAGGACTTTCGAGGATCGCGCTTGCCGCCGCCATGCTCGGCGCAATCACCACCACGGCACTCGCAGATGCCGGCGAGCTGCACATCTACAACTGGACCGACTACACGTCGGACGAAATGATCAAGAAGTTCGAGGCCGAGACCGGGATCAAGGTCACCATCGATACCTACGATTCCAACGAGACCGCACTCGCCAAGCTCAGCTCCGGCGCCGCCGGCTATGACGTGATGATCATCAGTAACGACTTCGTGCCGATCTTCGTCAAGCAGAAGCTGTTCCAGGAAGTCGACGCAGGCGCTATGCCGAACTTCAAGAACGTCGATGCGGAATGGCAGCACCGGCCCTGGGATCCCGATGCGAAATACACCGTGCCGTGGGTGTGGGGCACGACCTCCTATTCCGTCGACACCGCCGTCTATAAAGGCCCGACCGACAGTTTGAAGCCGCTGTTCGATCCACCGGCGGAGCTCAAGGGCAAGGTCGGCATGTTCGGCTCGCCGACCGAGGTGATGTCGCTGGCGCTGGTCTATCTCGGCAAGGATCAGTGCAACAGCAATCCGGCCGATCTGAAGGAGCTCAACGCCTTGCTCGAAGCGCAGAAGCCCTTCGTCAAAGTCTACAATTCCGACGGCATCGTCGAGCGCCAGGTTGCCGGCGAGACGGTCATGCACGAGCAGTGGTCCGGTAAGGCGCTGGCAACACGGCAGCAGAAATCGACGGTCAAATACGTCTATCCTAAGGAAGGCGTTGTCGGCTGGATGGACAATGTCGCGGTGCCGACCAGCGCGCCCAATGTCGAGAACGCGAAAAAATTTCTCAACTTCCTGATGGATCCCGAAAACATCGCGCTGCAGCAGAAATACACCGGCTACCAGAGCGCGATCGCCGGCTCCAACAAGTTCCTGGCGCCCGACATTGGCGGTTCGCCGGAGTTCAATCCGCCGGCCCACCTGAAGATCACCTTCGCGCCGTCCTGCGACGAGAAGGCGATCCGCGCCTATGACCGGATCTGGACCAATCTGCGCCAGTAACCAGTGACGCAAAACGCCGCTCGTTTGCACGGGCGGCGTTTTGTTGCCGGAGGGATTTGGAAATGCAGCGCTACGCCCGCACCTTCGTCTTTGGCGCCGGCAGGTCGGAGGCCTCCGCCGCCAGCAGGATATCGGTGGTGACAGCCAGATGCGCCGCCAGCAATTCGGCGGCCTTCTCGGCATTGCGGTCGAGCACGGCAGCGGCGAGGTCCTGATGTTCCTTGATGATGTTGCGCGCCTTTGGCGCCAGCGAGACCGAGCGGCGGCGATAGCGCTCGCTCTGGTCGTAAAGCTGGTCGCGCAGGCGCAGCAGCCAGTGGCTGTCGCAGCCGGCCACCAGCGCCTTGTGGAAGGTCGCGTGCGCGGTCGCCCATTCGTCGCTCGAATGCACCGGATCGTCGGGCGTGTGCTCGGGCGTTCGCGACAGCCGGTGGAGTGCGGCGACCAGTTGCGATTCCCAAGCGACATCGCCGACCTCGATGGCGCGGCGGATGCACAGCGTCTCGATCTGGATGCGCGTCTTGGTGAGGTCGAGCAGGTCCTCGGCCGAGATCGGAGCGGCGCGAAAGCCGCGCTGCGGTTCGGCCACGACAAGGCCTTCCGAGGTCAGCCGCGACAGCGCCTCGCGGATGGCGCCGAGACTGACGGACAGGCGGTCGCAGAGCTCCTGGACCTTGAGCCGGCTGCCCGGCGCGATCCGGCACGACAACAGGTCGGCGCGCAAATCTTCATACGCGCCCTGGGTGAGATTGATCGAGCCTTCCCTAGCCATTCGCTTGCCCGCGGCCGAATCCGTTCCTTGAGGAGCCTTGATACATTATCTCAGCCAGAAATCAGAATGCAAAATAATATATTCTCTGTTGACAGATATATAATTTCTCAACAAAGTCCAGCCTTCACAAACGAGGATGTGGCCAGTGCGATTTGCAGTCTATAAATCGTCGCAGGGACCTGGGCTGGCGATCGCCTTGCCGGCAGGCGAGTTCCGCGGCATCGACGCCAGCGATGCGATGTTTCCGGGCTGGCTGGACGAACTGATCGCCGAAGGCGGGCAAGCGCTCCACGCCGCCGGCGAGAAGCTGGCCTGCGGTCGCAAGATCGATGCGAAGACGGTCGAATGGCTGCCGCCGATCGCGACCCCGGGCAAGATCATCTGCGTCGGCCTCAACTATGTCGACCACTCGATCGAAAGCGGTTTTACGCCGCCGGCCTATCCGACGCTGTTTGCGCGTTTTTCGAGCAGCCTGATCGGGCATGGCGCGGCAATCCGCCGCCCGGAAGCCTCCATTCAGCTCGACTACGAAGGCGAGATGGTTGCCATCATCGGCAAGGCCGGCCGCCACATTCCCTTGGCCCAGGCGCTCAGCCACGTCGCCGGCTATTCCATCTTCAACGACGCCTCGATCCGCGACTTCCAGACCAAGTCGCCGCAATGGACCGTCGGCAAGAATTTCGACGGCACCGGCTCGTTCGGACCGATCTTCGTGACGGCGGACGAATTGCCGCCGGGCGGCAAGGGCTTGCGCATCCAGACGCGGCTCAATGGCGAGGTCGTCCAGAACGCCTCGACCAACGACATGATCTTCGACGTCGCCTCACTGATCTCGATCATCAGCGAAGCGATCACACTGGAGCCTGGTGACATCCTCGTCACCGGCACGCCGGCCGGCGTCGGCATGGCGCGCAAGCCGCAGCTGTTCATGAAGCATGGCGATGTCTGCGAGATCGAGCTCGAAGGCGTCGGCATCCTGTCCAATGTCGTGGCCGACGACGTCGCCGCCCGGCAAGCCGTCAATCAGTAACCCGCCAAACGCGAAAGGACGATGTCATGACAAGAGTGATGTTTCGAAATGCCATGATCTGGGACGGCACGGGGGCTGACGCCTATCCGGCCGATCTGCTGGTCGACAATGGCCGCATTGTCACCATCGCGCGCACACCCGGGCAATTGTCGGGCGAGGGCGCAACGACCGTCGAGTGCCGCGGCATGACGCTGATGCCGGGCCTTGTCGAAGGCCATGCCCATATCTCCTTCGGCGGCGCGATCAAGGATTCCGATCTTGGCCTGATCCCGCCCGAGGAGCATCTGCTGCTCACCATGCGCAACGCCAAGACATTGCTCGATCACGGCTTCACCAGCGCCTACAGCGCCGCGACCTCGAAACTCAGGCTCGACATCGTCATCCGCAACGAGATCAACGCAGGCCGCTTGCCGGGGCCGCGCATGCGCGCCGGTAGCCCCGAGATCACGGTCACCGGAGGTCTCGGCGACGAGCGCCAGCAGCACATGTATCACGAGAGCTTCGGCATGATCGCCGACGGTGTCGAGGAGATCACCAAGGCGGTGCGGCTGTGCTGCCGCGAAGGCGCCGACAACATCAAGATCAACATTTCCGGTGACGACCTCAGCCCCGCAGCACACGGCGGCCTGACCGTCATGAGCGAGGCCGAAGTGATGACGGCGGTGTCGGTGGCGCGTGACTTCGGCAAGAAGATCAACTGCCATGCCCGCGCCGCCGGTTCCGTGAAGCGCGCGGTGAAGTGCGGCGTCGACGTCATCTACCACTGCGAGTCCGCCGACGAGGAAGCACTCGATGCGCTGGAATCGGCCAAGGACCGTATCTTCGTCGGCCCGGCGATCGGCATCATCTACGGCACGCTCTATGAGGGCGAGCCCTTCGGCTTCACGCATGAGATGGCGGTGAAGTTCGGCATGCAGCGCATCCTCGATGACAGCCGCAAGGTCTACACCGAACTGCGCAAGCGCGGCGTGCGCGCGCTGATCGGCGGCGATTATGGTTTCGCGCAGACGCCGCAAGGCACCAATGCGCGCGACCTGAAGCACTTCGTCGACCTCTTGGGATATTCGCCCAGCGAAGCGCTGCAGTGCGGCACGCGGCTCGGCGGCCAGGTGATGGGGCTTGGCGACGAACTCGGCATGGTCAAGGAAGGCTTCATCGCCGACCTTCTCTTGGTCAATGGTGACCCGCTGAAGGATGTCGACATGATGGTGCATGAGAAGAACCTCATCGTCATCATGAAGGACGGCGAGCTCTACAAGGACCAGTCGGCCTCGGTCGCCTCGCAGCGGCAAGCGGCTTAATCGGCAGCCGCCATGCAGCCCGTGGTTCCGATCGATGTCGATGAGCTAAGCGGCATCTGGCGGACCGACGGGCTGCCGATGGTCTATTTGCCCAGGCATTTCCTGGTGAACAATCATCTCGCGGTCGAGGCAGCCCTCGGCCGCGAGGCCTATCGCGCCATCCTGCGGCCGGCGACCGCCAAATCCGCAGCCGAATGGTGCGAGGCGCAGGTGCGCGACAAGGGCCTCGACCGTGAGGCGACGGTTCGCCACTATTTTCAGCGCCTGTCGCAGCGCGGCTGGGGTCAGTTCTCGATCGATGTGCTGGATGTCGCCGGCCGTCGCGGCAGCATCAGCCTCAGGAATTCGATCTTCGCCCTCGAAGCGGGGCAGCAGCGCAGACAGCTCGTCTGCTACATGTTCGAAGGCTTTGTCACCGGCGCCTTCTCCTTCCTGCTCGGCCTTGCGGACCCGACAGCAGTTGACTGCGAGGAGACTTACTGCGCCTGCGATGGTCGGCATGACCGTTGCCGTTTCAAGTTCGCGGCCTGAGGATAGGGGGCAGTGGTTCAACCTGCGTGCCTTTACGTCGCCTTGCCGGCAGGCGCGGCTGTGTCGTCAAACGAGCGTAATTCATGTTGTAGAGGCGCGCATAGAGGCCTTTGTTGGCCATCAGCTGGTCGTGGCTGCCGCTTTCGACGATCTCGCCGTTCTGCATCACGATGATGCGCTCGGCGCCGCGTATGGTCGCAAGCCGGTGGGCGATCACCAGCCCAGCGCGGCCTTCCAGCCGCGTGACCAGCGCGTTCTGGATCAACATCTCGGTGTAGGAATCGATCTGGCCGTAGCCTCGTCGAGTACCAGGATCTTTGCATCCGCCACCCGCGCGCGCGAAAGCTGATGAGCTGGCGCTGACCGAGCGAGAGATTGCCGCCGCGCTGCTCGAGCTCAGTGTCGTAGCCGTCCGGCAGATGCTCGATGAAGTCGTGCGCGCCGACAGCCTGCGCGGCGCGCACCATTTCCTCGCGTGCCGACCCGCACCTCGCCCGACCAGACACCGTAGAAGCGGTGCACCAGCGCCATGCAGCTCGACTCGCCCGATCCGGTCGGCCCGACCAGCGCAACTAATGCTGCCCGGCTTTGCGATCCAGGCATTGGAGGTCTTGAAGCCATGGGAGAAGAAAAATCAAAGTCGGCGCTTTCCGCGGAGCTGCTGTCTTTCGCCCGCGCGGCGGGCATGCGGCTGGCCATCGAGCCGCTGCACCCATCTGTACAGCCGACCGCGCCTGCGTGAACACGCTAGAGCAGGCGCTCGACATCTGCGACCAGCTCGGCGACGGCATCGGCGTCGTTTTCGACGTCTACCATGTCTGGTGGGACCCCGAAGCTTGCAGCGCAAGGCCAAGGGCGGCGCAGCCGGGAAATCTTGGCTCACCATATTTGCGACTGGCTGGTGCCGACCCGTGATCTCCTGCTCGACCGCGGCATGATGGACGACGGCATCATCGACCTGAAAGGCATCCGCGCGCTGATCGAACAGGCCGGCTATCACGGACCGCAGGAAGTCGAGATATTCTCAGCGGAGGACTGCTGGAAACGGCAGGGCGGCGAAGGCGCTCGACCCTTGCGTTGAGCAGTTCCGCACGGTATGTCGAGGCAACATTTCCGGCAGGCAGGGTCAACCCATGCGCAAGGCCATCATCGTCTGGGGCGGTGGAAACGACACGAGCCTTAAGCCAGTGCCCACATCGTCAGCGAACTACTGGCGCGCCAACGACCTCAACATCTTGCGTCGAAGACGCTACACGATGCCGACCTAGTGTTGCCGATCATCACCGGCGAGACGCTCGTGCGGGATGCCTGCGCACAATCTGGGGACGCGGTGCGCCGCGGCCTCGGCCTCGGCGGCTACCACGGCTGCCTGGCTACCACCTTGGATGACCCGCTGGTCGCCGGCTTGCCGGACTTCGACTATCGATCGGAGCACTGCTCCAAGTCTCCGCCGTTATGCCACTCTTCGTCAATCCAGTGGCGAGCCATTTTGTCCTTAGCCATCACGCCCCTCCGATTGAAGTTGAAGGCAGTCCTGATCCCTTCGAGCTTCTCCCAATCATCGCATCAATACTGAAACGTCGGCCCCCAGCCGTGGATATATAAAGAAAGATGAAGCAATATAGTGCGATGGTCTCGCCGCCATTCACAATTGGAGAGAAGCTGTTCAGACCGTGACCGTACCAATAGCCGACTGCGGCCATTCCGCTCGCCAAGAACGCGGCAGGCCGAGTGAACAGTCCGAGCACGATCAGACTGCCTGCGACCAATTCAATCGCGCCTGCGGAATACAATAACGGATTGAGCGGCGGATAGGGGTAGTCAGTTGGAAAATTGAAGTATTTCTGGACGCCATGAGCTAGAAACATCAGACCGCTCATTACGCGGACCAGCGCATAAGCGGGTTCACCGAATCTATAGAGAAACTTCATTGGATACTCCTTTTGAACGGGACGACCGGGTCGTCATTATTCCAAAATGGTGGCGAGGTGCTTGCGTGCGCTGAGAAAGCACGCCGGCACGAACCGGGGTTCGTGCAAAGCGCTGTCGCATGGGAACCTCTTTTCTATTTTCGTACGGGACGATGCAACCGGCCTGCGCTGATCACTTGGGTAGGCCCTGATAGCCGGCCGGGCCGGCCGATTGGCCGCCGTCGCCGGCCACTTCGTCGCCGGTGACGAAGCGGGAATCGTCGGAAGCAAAGAATAGGACGATAGCGGCGATGTCGTCGGGCTCGCCCACGCGACCGAGCGCAATATTGCTTACGTCAAACGTGACGCCGCGGGTCATCGGCGTATTGGTCTGTCCGGGATGCACCGCATTCACGCGGATTCCGTACGCGCCGAGTTCAAGCGCGGCGACTTTTGTCAGCCCACGGACCGCCCATTTAGACATGACATAGCCGGACATCCTGGGAATGCCCTGCAGCGCGCCGACGGAGCCGATATTGACGATCGATCCGCCGCCAGCCCGCTTCATCGCCGGGACCACGGCCTGGATGCCGTTGAAGACCCCGATCAGATTCACGTCCAAGGTGCGCTGCAGCCGCGCGACGTCCCATTGCTCTAGCGGCGCGGGATCCGCGATCGCTGCATTGTTGACGAGAATGTCCACGGTGCCGAACCGCTTCCCCGTGCGCTGGACGACGCCGACCCATTCCTCGGCCGATCGCACATCGAGCTTTTCGAAAACGGCATTTGGTCCCAGTTCGGACGCAAGCTTGCTCCCTGCATCAGCGTCCACGTCGGCGATGATTGCGTTCGCGCCCTCGGCGATGAGGCGCCGGACCGAGGCTTCGCCCATGCCCATCGCGCCGCCCGTGACGATCGCTGTTTTTCCGGCTACACGTCCCATGGTTATTTCCTTTTGCGTATCTCTTGCCGCCAGGCGCGGCTAGTGGCGCCTTGCAGGCTGGTTTTCATGTGCACTGTGATGGCTCAGCGATCCTCATTGTGGTGAGGGTGCGGGTCACCCCGCGGCGTTCGCTTATGATCAAGGCGTCCCCCGACACGTGAATTGAAGGGATCGCGATGCCGGCGTTGTTGACCAGGACATCGACCGAGCCGAAGAAGCTTTCGGTGTTATCGGCCACTTCATCCCATTGCTCCGGCGATCGGACGTCCAGTCTCTCGAACCGCGCCTTCGGGCCGAGCTCCGAGGCGAGAGCATCGGCAGCGTCAGCATCGACAACGGCGATAACGACGTTGGCGCCTTCGGCGGCAAGGAGGCGGACCGCGGCCTCGCCCATGCCTTTGCCGCCGCCGGTGACGATCGCAGTCTTTCCTTCCATGCGCGTCATCTCAGGTCTCCTTTTGTTGGTACGACGGTCAGGCCGTGAAGTCGGTGCTTCGGCTCAGGCCTTCCCACTTGATGCGTTCGTTATGGGTCTGCCGATCTGCAGCGAGCAGCGTGTCGAGCGCGCTGTTGCCCATCGCAAGGCGCACCGGAGTGTTCTCAGCGGCAAGCGCAGCCAAGATCGCATGTGCGATCTTCACCGGATCGCCGGGCTCCTTGCCAGCGACCTCGTCCACATGCTGGCGCAGCTTGCCTACGCTATCGCGGTAATCCGGTGTCATGGGCGATTCACTGATGGCGGGTCCGGCGAAATTGGTCCTCATCGCTCCGGGCTGAACGATCATCACCTTGATCCCCAGCGCCGAGACTTCCTGCGCCAACGCGATGGACAGGCCCTCCAGGGCGAACTTGCCAGCGGAGTAGCTCGACATACCTGGCACCGACATCTGGCCCGCCTGGCTACTGATCTGAACGATGGCACCGGTGCGACGACTCCGCATGTGAGGCAGGACGGCCTTGGTAAGGCGCACCGGACCGAAGAGTACCAACTCGATAAGCGATCGAAGGTCGCTTTCGGGCGTATCCTCTACTGAGCCGATGTGCCCACGACCTGCTGCATTGACCAGAACGTCGATCCGATCGAACCGATTGATCGCATCGGCAACGACATTATCGACCTGCGACTGGTTCGTGACGTCCATCTCTACCGCAATGGCGCGATCTGAATAGGTGGTGACAAGTTCGGCAGCGCCATCAGTACGACGGTCGGCCAGCAACACGGTGTCACCCTGTTCCAGCGCTGCTCGCGCTATCTCTCGGCCAAGCCCAGAGGCAGCCCCCGTAACAAGCCAAATCTTACTCATCTTTCTACTCCTTGGATAAAAATGCATGCCCACAAGCGGGCGCGAGATCGCCCGAGCCGCGCTCGCGCGGAGCACGCATAGAACTCGCGGCCACCTCGCTGCTTGAAACGAGCCTCGCGATATTCAAGATAGAGGCGGCGATTTCGCCAGTGATCTGGGTACGAACGGGCCGTTCCAGGACGCGCTCGTGAAGCCGCTGACCGGCACAGAGCACGACGCGCGCACCCTGGTCGCCAGCTCTTACACCATCGTCGAGATCGTTACGCCCCGGCGACCGGAGGACAGGGGTCCGTTCGTGTTGCTGATGGGAGACCCGGTGCCGAAAAATCGGGTGAAGGCGACCACGCTCGGGATTTGCGCGCGAGGTGGGGTTGGGCGGCGCCACGTACCCGTATGGCGTTCGTGTCATGGTTTTCTCCATTGGAGTTAAGCCGCCAAAGCGGCCACTCGCCGGGCGAGCCTCACGATTTCCTCGCGCGCGCCAGCGATGGCTTCCTCGCGGGCCTCGGGCCCGAAGCCGATCTTTTCGGCCCTGATGAAGGTGACGTCGGTGATGCCCATGAAGCCGAGCAAATGCAGGATATAGGGCTCCTGAAAATCTATCGCCGAGCTAGGACCGTCCGAATAGAAGCCGCCCCGGCTCTCGACCACGATCGCTCGCCGACCTACCAGGAGGCCCTTCGGGCCCGCTTCGGAATAAGAAAAAGTCTCGCCCGCCCGGAGCACATAATCGAACCAGGCGCGTAGGCCGGTTGGCAGCCCGAAATTATACATGGGCGCGCCAAAGATGATGGTATCGGCGGCGCGCAGTTCCCCAAGAAGCTGGTCTGAAAGTTTTCGGCTCTGATGCTCTTCGTCCGTGGCGGGCGAACCACGCACCCCCTCGACATTATCGGCCGTGAGATGCGGAACAGGCTTCGCGCCTAGGTCGCGTTCCGTTACGCGGACGCCGGGATTGAGCCGGGTAACCGCCGCAACAACGTCGGCGACAAGCAGGCGAGAAACGCTGTCGTTGCCCGACACGCTGCTATTGATAACAAGAATATTATGCATGAGAGCCTCCTTTGTCAGATGTCAGAGCAGACGTAAGGAAGGCGAGCTCAGCAGGTTAGCCCCAGGATTCCGCTTTCAATGTTGCAATTTCGGCAACGCTGAAGTAAGAGCGACGCTTCAGAGGGCGAGAATTGGCAACCTCTTCAGGCGTCCCCCATGTTCGATTTTGAGGAACTGCGCAGCTTTGTCGCCGTCGCCGAATATGGCGGGATAACGCCGGGTGCACGTCACCTCGGGCTGTCGAAATCGATCGTAAGCCGGCGGCTTACTCGACTCGAACAAGAACTCGGTACTCAACTCCTTCGTCGAACGACCCGCGGCGCAACCTTGACGGAGGCGGGGGCTACTTTTCGCGATCATTCCGCCCGTGTCATCGCCGAACTGGAAGCTGCTCGAGAAGCGGTCTCATCGGACGGCGAGCTTAGGGGACTTCTAAGGCTCGCCGCGCCCCTGTCGTTCGGCTCGACGCTGGCGCCGGTCATGGCTGAAATGGTACGAGCCCATCCCAAGCTTCAGTTTCAAGTATCCTTCAGCGACGCGCTCGTGGATTTGGTCGGGGGCGGGTATGATGCTGCTGTGCGCATAAGCATGATGCCGAATTCGACATTGGTCGCCCGGCGCATTGGCCAAGTCGAAGGCAGGATCGTCGCCAGCCCGGACTATCTCGCCCAGCACCGTACGTTGGAGTCGCTGGATGACTTACAGCACCACGACGCGCTGCTGCTGGGGACGAGCGCCTGGTACGTCAAATACCGGGGAAAGGTCAAGAAACTGCATCCCCATGGCAGATTTCAAGCGGACAGCGGCCTTGCCATACTATCAGCGGCGGTCGCGGGTATGGGTATTGCCATGCTGCCCGACTTCTTGGCAGATCATCACATCAGCCGAGGGGAGTTGGTCAGATTGCTTCCCGCCAATGAGCCGCCTCCCACGCCCCTCCAGGTAGTGCGCGCGGGCGGCGGCAACACACCGCGTAAAGTGGCGGTGATGACGAATTTTCTCATCCGGCATCTAGCGGCGCGACACTCGGCGGTCGACGAAACCGTCCCGGCCGCGCCGTGACCGCGTCTGGCAGACCGAGCCCTAACGGAGCGGCGGGTCAGCATATACCCAACGAAACAGCGGACATTTTGGGTACTCCACGCCAAGCTCAGGAATTGGCCCCAGCGGACCTTTTCCGGTAGCCCAATTCAAGCTGTTGAACCTAGCGATGGGTCACTACCACCAAGGATGTCTTCTGTCGTTTTAGATGACAAGGCTTTCAAGCGATTTTAGAGCGAAGTCCGGAGGATGGCACTCCTCCTTCGGACTTCAGAGTGCGGACCGATTGTTTGGCAGTCTCGCCCAAATTCTGGTGTGACATCAACCGCGTTAGACTATGTGGTGATCTCCAGCTCTTGGATAAGGTCGCCGTCGATGACGAAAAAGTAACGTAGGTCCACTGGGCTGCCGGGAAAATTGCCAGTCAAATGGCTTGTGACCACCGTCCGCCTGCCGTCAGTCGTGATCTCGAACGGCTCGACCGTGTATTCGTACTTCTTGGATGAGTTGTATTTCCAATCTCGGATCTCATCCCGCCCCAGATAGGTATTACCTTCATCCTTGACGAAAGCGGTCTCGACAAAGCACCGCGAGACCTCGTCGGCGTTGTTTTTCTCGTCCGCCGCAAAATAGGTTGCAATCGCTTTTGGCAGTTCGATAGCCATGATCATTCTCCTCGATGACGTGTTTGGATGGGTGGACGCGAGGGACGCGGCGGCAACGCAAACTGCCATCGCGCCTCAGGTTAAAGGGAAGCCTAGCGACGGCTACCCAGCTCACCAGTCGAGCTCTTGGTGCGCGATGAAACCATGTCTTTCGCCACGAAGGTCAGCGCCGCGACCGCATCGACCGGATCAGGGTTGCCGCCGTGGCCGCGACCCTCGAATGTGCTGTCGAGGAGGTTGCGCAGTGCCCTGTTCATCTCCATCGGCATCAACGAGATCATGCAGACTTCTTCGAGCGATGCAGACTCAGCGACATCGATCAACTCGTCTTTCAGGTCTTCGCGAGTATAGGTAATAATGTAGTTGTAATCCTGCTCTACCGTAAATAGCTTGTGCTCACGCAGGCCCTCCGCAACATCGCTCTCATTGAAGTTCCAGAGAAACTTGGCAGGGCCGCCAACGACCGGACCGCCGAGCACCAGCTGCCTGGCCATTAACGCGTCCAGAATTCGGTTTGCCTGAACGGTCTGCTCGGCACTGATCAAGACTTGATAGTACTGCATGTGTTTTTCCTTCGCTCTGTTAAGGTTTCTTGAGAAATCGCCTGCTCACACCGTCGGGACGGTCCCGCCATCGATGATGTATTCGGTGCCTGTGATCGACGCGGCGCGGTCGGAGGCCAGGAAGGCGATCAGATTTGCGACCTCCTCGGGTTTCGCAGGGCGGCCGAGGGGGATGCCGCCCAGTGCATCCATGATCAACTGCTTTCCGGCCTCGTAATCTTTACCAGCCCGTTCGGCCAGGCGCTGGGCGAGGCGAACCGAAGCTTCAGTTTCAATCCACCCTGGCGAGACGCGCACCACCCGCAGGCCTTTCGGCGAAACCTCTTTCGACAGGGCTTTGCTATAAGTTGACAGAGCGGCCTTCGCCGCAGCGTAAGCGGTCGTTGACTCCGGCAGGGGCAACATCCTTTGGATCGACGAGACGTGGATCACGACACCGCTGCCTTGAGCGACCATGTCTGGCACGAGTGCTCTATCGAGACGGACGGCCGGAAACAGGTTCAGATTCAGCTCATTTTCCCATTGGCTGTCGTCCAACGCGGCAAAGCCGCCGCCGGGGGCGGATGAACCACCGAGCATATGCACGATGACGTCGAGACCGCCGAGGCGTTCTCGAACTGCATTCGACACTTTCAAAGCACCCTCCGCAGTGGTGAGATCGGCCCCGGTGAAAAGGTTCTCCGGAAAGCCGTCCGGTCTCGAACGCGCAGTCGCCATCACTTGGGCACCCAGACTACGCAACAGATCGACAGTGGCTCTGCCGGTCCCTTTGGTGCCGGCCGTGACAAGCACACGTTTGCCTTTGAGGTTGAGAAAATCGGCCATCACCGTGCTCCCGACGCGATGTCGCGCTCGAAGGCGAAGTGACCTGCATCGTGGATATTCATGTTTGTCTTCCTCATGGATCGTTCGTTCATGAAGGAAGGTAGCACTCGACAATTATGCAGATAAGTGGGACAAAGCGGGATGAGGAATATCGAAAGGCGGGACAATGGAGAAAGCTGGCTTGACCGAACTTAATGCCGTGATCGCCATCGCGCGACGGGGCACATTTCGGGCGGCGGCTATCGATCTCAATATGTCCACGACTGCGCTGAGCCTCGCGATAGGAAAGCTCGAAGCCAGCCTGGGCGTACGTCTGTTCAATCGCACAACCCGCAGCCTTTCGTTGACCGGCGCAGGCCGACTGTTTGTGGACCAGGTCGGTCCCGCCCTCCGGGACATTGAGGGCGCGCTTGAGGCGGTGCGTTCGGAGCGTGACACGCCGTCGGGCACGATAAGAATCAACGCAGCCCCATTTGCCGCGCGAGACGTCATCTCGCCGCTGGTCCTCGAGTTCCTTCGTCGATATCCGGACATGGTCGTCGATATCGTGACTGAAGGCCGGCTGGTCGACATTGTGGCTGACGGTTTCGATATTGGTGTCCGGGTCGCGGGTCTCGTCCCCACTGACATGATTACGGTCCCGCTCGGACGTCCGCAGCGATATGCCACCGTCGCTTCTCGCCAATACCTCGACACGCATGGTACTCCGCTGGTGCCGCCGGATCTCCTCAATCACCAATGCATCCGAGTCCGGTTGCCGGATGGGTCGCTCTTCCGCTGGCGCTTCGAGAAGGACGGAGAGTCGGCGCAGATCGATGTCCGGGGCTCCATAATCCTCGATGAGGCAAACCTCTCACGGGTGGCCGTCCTGGAACACACAGGCATCGGATTTTTCATGGAACAAAGTGTCATCGAGGATATCGAGGCCGGGAGCCTCATTCGCGTGCTTGAAGACTGGACGCCACCGTTTCCCGGACTCTGCCTTTACTACCCGGGTCGCCGAAACCTGTCGGCGGGTGTGAAAGCATTCCTGGCAATGGCCAGGGTCCATGCTGCGGCCCGATCCAGGAATAGCGACTGACCCTGGGACGAGCATAAACCGAAGCTCAGGCGCCTCATGTCCGATTCATTCTGCGACGCTTGGCGTTGCCGGTCTCAGATCTCAAATGGCAAAGTGTATGTGGGTTGGATTCGGCCAAATGCCATTCTCCGTGGTTCTTACTGGTTTGGGCCGATCTATGAGTCGCGTTCTCTGCTTTCATCCCGCGGATTGCGGGCCCGCTTGGCACAGGCCACACACCAAAGCCGCGGGGGTGTCGCAATCCTCCACTCCAGATAGCCTCGTGTCGTCGTTAGACAGAGCGATGACCCGAGTTAGCGAACTCGCAAACTCGTAAAATATGATAGATTTGATAATCCTGTTGTATTTGAAACTTAGTGCGGCTATCTAGCGACCCCGTGACATGAACATCGAGAGAGACCTTTGGAACAGAAAACACAGCAGCTGACCCGCACACCCACCGTGCATGATCACCAGGAATTCGACTTCATCATTTGCGGTTCCGGCTCCAGCGGATCGGTGGTCGCAGCTCGCCTCGCCGAAGACGGCAATGCGCGGGTGCTGTTGCTGGAGGCAGGGGGAGACGACGTCGCCGAGACAGTCTCGGACCCCTTGCAATGGCCGCTCAATCTCGGCGGCGAGCGCGATTGGGGTTTTGTCGGCCAACCCGCGCCGGAACTTGCCGGCCGACGTCTGCCGCTAAGTATGGGAAAGGGCCTTGGCGGCGGCTCGAGCATCAATGTCATGGTGTGGGCGCGTGGCCATAGGGAAGACTGGGACCATTTCGCAGCGGAGTCAGGTGACGAGCGTTGGGGTTACAAATCGGTCCTCGGCTACTACCGCAGGATCGAAGACTGGAAGGGTGCGCCCGATCCGTTCCGCCGGGGCACCGGTGGCCCGGTCCATGTCGCGCAGCCAAGCGCGCCCCAGCCGGTCGCACAGGCGCTTGTCAATGCAGCAGACCTCGCAGGAATACCTGTTTTCGACAGCCCCAATGGAGAAATGATGGAGGGGACAGGTGGTGCTTCCATCGCAGAACTGCGCATAAACGGTGGCAAGCGGGAATCGGTGTTCCGATCATACGTCTCGCCAATGATGACGCATCCGAACCTGGCAGTCCTCACCGACGCGCTGGTCACACGGCTTCTTTTTGAGGGCCGGACGGTGGTCGGGGTTGAGGCCTTCGTCGGCGGTAAGCGTCGCCGATTCCGTTCGCGATACGAGACGATCCTATCCCTCGGGGCCGTGCATACGCCGAAGGTTCTGATGCAGTCCGGCATAGGCCCTGAGGATGAACTACGAGCCCATGGGATTTCTATTATCCAGCACCTTCCCGGTGTTGGTCGTAACCATCAGGATCATCTCGCTTTCGGTTGCACTTGGGCATACCGCGAGCCGCAGGGAGTCGGCGGCGGTGGCTGCGAGGCAACGCTTTATTGGAAGAGCGATGCCAGCCTTAGGCACCCGGACATCCTGCAATGCCAGCTCGAGTTCCCTGTACCGGCGCCTGCAGAGGCGCAGATAGCCACGCCGGAGTATGGCTGGACAATGTTTGCCGGCCTCGCGCAGCCTAAGAGCCGCGGACGCCTGCGTCTTTCAGGGCCCGACGCGGGAGCCCCGATTTCCATTGAGCCTAACTCGCTGAGCGAGCCCGAAGACATGGTCGCGGCCCTGACGGCAGTAGAGTTGTGCCGTGAAGTCGGAAACAGTCAGGCTTTCACCCCGCTGGTTGCCAGCGAAGTGGCGCCGGGTCCGCGTGATCGGGCCGGGATGATCGATTTTATTCGCAAATCTGCGGTCACCTATTGGCATCAATCGTGCACGGCTAAGATGGGTCTCGACAGCATGTCGGTGGTCGACAGCGAACTCAGGGTCTATGGCATACATGGCCTCCGCATCGCGGATGCCTCCATCATGCCGCGCATCACCATCGGAAACACGATGGCGCCGTGTGTGGTCATAGGGGAGCGGGCCGCGGATCTGATCCGCGCGCAACACGGCATGACGCAGACGCACGACGTCGCAGTCGCTAGTGGCCCCGGCCGCGAAATTCACCCTTGAAAACTGTTCGTTTTTGCGGGGGAGGCTCCGCCCCATCGCAACTTCCAGCGCGACAGGATTGGCTTGAGGAGATCATAGTTATGCAAACTACAAAGCGTCAGGACGTCGAAACATCCCATGGCAGGATTGCCGTCGAGAGCAAAGGGCAGGGCGAAGCCGTCGTCTTCATCCATGGAAATTCGGCCTGCAGGCAGGTCTTCCGCAAACAGCTCACTTCCCCATTGCTCGGTAACCACCACCTGATCACGTTCGACCTACCAGGCCATGGCGATTCAAGCGATGCGACCGATCCGGTGCGAACCTACACCCTTCCTGGCCTCGCCGATCTCGTCATTGAACTTCTCGATAAGATGGGTGTAGGCACTGCTGCCATCGTCGGTGCATCCCTTGGCGGGCATTTGGCGATTGAGTTGCTTGCTCAGTCGACGATCCCCCAAGGGCTGTTTCTTATGGGCACGCCAGCTGTGGGAACGAATATGGGCGACGGTTTCCTTGGCAAGCCTTTGGATGGGCTAGGCTCACAGCCTGTGATTACCGTAGAGCAAGCGGAAAGATTTGCGAAAACTGTCTTCGGTCCCGACTACGAGCCCTTCATGCAGCGTGCAGTCGAACGAACTGACCGGGAATTCAGGGGCACGCTATTTGCTGGAGCAGCGCGAGGTGCAGGGGCAAATCAACGCGAGATGTTGACCAGCACCAACGTGCCAACAGCCATCGTCAACGGCGTTGAAGACCGAATTGTCAACCTCGACTACATCGAAAGTGTTCCCTACTCAAGTCTTTGGCGCGGGAAATGCTACCGGATTGCCGACGCATCGCACTCGCCATTCTGGGAAGCGCCTGACGTCGTCAACATCCTTTTGTCGGAGTTCTTGACGGATTTGGTCGACTCGCCGCGTGAGCCTGCGGCCCGGTCTCACGAAAAAGTCTAGATAGGAATCGCCACTCCTTGAGCGAGTGGCGTGGACCAAGGATTCAGAACTGCAAAAAGACAGCCCCCCACGCATCGCCTGTCCAACATGGCGGGGGCGGGGATGCAAGTAGAAGACGCCATCCTTCTCGCCGACGAACTGGCGCGGACGGAAGACATCAGCACTCGCTCGCTACGAGGCAAGGCGGAAGCAGCGTGTCGGATGGGTCCGTCGCGGGGTTCCGCTCGCGATAAGTTGCGTTGGTTGTCCGAGCCTGGAGAACCGGGCTGCCGCGGTTTGAAGGCACAAGGAGTCCATCTATCGTCGCTCCGGACGCATTGCGCGTCGAGCACCGTAGCGACGAATGAGCACTTGGTGGCCCTGTGAGCAATTGCATTTTCTTGCAAATTTACCATTTTTACTATATCATTGCTGCAAAAGTGGACGATGACGTGAAAGAGGTTTTGACGACAGCCAACGCTGCGGAGTTGCTGGGTGTGTCAACCCGAACTGCGCAGCTATGGGTGGAAAGTGGCCAACTGCCGTCCTGGAAGACACCCGGTGGACATCGGCGGATACCACGTCAAGCGGTATTGGATTTGATAGAAGATGCCGTCCACGAGGATCTTGGTGTCCGAGCGCACGCGATGATATTTGCTGGTGAAGGCCGGGGCGAGCGGTGGCGCGCTGCCGGTCTGCCGGCATTGGGTCTAATCGTCGATGTTTCGGAAAACATCGAGACTTTGCGCACTTCGCTCGCATCTATCCCGCCCATGCTTGTCATCATCGAAAACACAGATGAAAAGTCTCGCAGGAGATTGGCTTATTCTCTTGAGCATGATGTCCGATTCAAGAATACTGTTATCATCAGCTCAAGCATTCGAAACGCTCTTAATCCAGTCGCGGTTGGTGCGAACCGTATTCGGACCAAAATGTTGCCCGACGTCTCGGCGACATCGGCTACGATTGTCGGGTACCTGCTGTCGAACGGCGGTGGGGCGACGGAGCGTCTGGCATTCCGAACGCCGTGGAATGAAGACGCACGATTGAAAGCCGTGGCGACTATGGGCTTGGTCGGGTCCGCGCCGGATCTCGCATTCGACCGCCTCGTTCGACTGGCAGCGCACTCCACCAGCGCCCCCATTGCCATGTTCACGCTAATCACACAGACCGAGCAGTGGTTCAAATCTCGTGTAGGTTTCGACGGGAACGCAACACCACGAGACTGGGCATTCTGCAATGAGACGCTCATCGCCAACGAGTTAACGGTACTCGAAGACCTCACGAAACTCGAAAATCTGGCCCAGAACCCCACGCTGTGCGCACCGTATGGCTTTCGGTTCTACGCCGGTGCCCCAGTTCGCGACCCCCTCGGTTTTGTCCTCGGCTCAATCTGCGTCATCGACATGGTGCCGCGAACATTAAGTGGAGCCGAACGCGAAGCATTGACGACGATTGCTGATGCGGCCTCAAGCCTAGTTCGCACCAGAGTTTTGGAACACGAAGTGCAAAATCTGCGCAGAAGCGAACAATAGACGCCATAACAGCGATGTCTGTCGGCACGCTAGAACGGCAATCGCGCGTTTTCCTTGACTTCCTTCATCACGAAGAAGGTCCTCGTCTGTCGGACACCGGGCAGGGCGATTAGTTTCTGGCCGTGCAGTTTGTTGAAGTCGGCCATATCGCGCACGCGGATTTTTAGAAGATAGTCGAAGTCGCCTGCGACCAGATTGCAGTCTAGCACTTCCTTCATTTCCATGACCGCGCCCTCGAAGGCGCCGAAGCTCTCCGGTGTCGAGCGATCAAGCACCACGCCGACCATTACCAGCGCGCCGAGGCCGACGGCGGCGGGCGCGACTTCCGCCCGCACGCCGGTGATATAACCCTCCTCGAAGAGCCGCTGAGTCCGCCGGTGGCAGGTCGCGGCGCTAACATTCACGCGATCCGCCAAATCGGCGTTGCTAAGCCGGCCCTCGGATTGCAGGGCGCGTAGTATCTTGAGGTCGATACGGTCAAAATCCCCGACGGAAGAATCTTTCATTTTTGGCCTCGCAATGTCGAAGATTTGGGGTCTATCATTAAATTCAGTCGAAAGATGGGAGATTCATCAGTCAGCTTAGAGAGCACCTTTCATCGGTTTTCGACTAGCCTCTGATCGCAAATCGGCACCGAGGCCCTGTCAATGACACTGTTGGAAAAATTCGAACGCTATCCGCTTACCTTCGGCCCGACGCCGATCGAGCATCTTCCTCGGTTGACAGATGCATTAGGCGGCAAGGTGCAGATCTATGCCAAGCGCGAGGACTGCAATTCCGGTCTCGCCATGGGCGGCAACAAGCTCCGCAAGCTCGAGTATATCGTGCCTGACGCAATCGCCTCCGGTGCGGATACGTTGGTGTCGATCGGCGGCGTGCAGTCCAACCACACGCGCATGGTGGCGGCGACGGCCGCCAAAATCGGCATGAAATGTGTCGTCATCCAGGAAAAGTGGGTGCCGCATTACGATGCGGTTTACGACCGCGTTGGTAATATCTTGATGACAAGGCTAATGGGCGCTGACAGCCGGCTGGTCGATGACGGTTTCGACATCGGCATCCGCAAGAGCTGGGAAGACGCTATCCAGTCGGTGAAAGATGCGGGTGGCAAGCCCTATCCAATCCCGGCAGGCGCATCCGTGCACAAATACGGTGCACTCGGCTATGTCAGATTTGCCGAAGAGGTCGCGGCACAGGAAGGAGAACTCGGTTTCACCTTCGACTACATCGTAGTCTGCGTCGTCACCGGATCGACCCAAGGCGGCATGATCGTGGGGTTTGCGGCGCAGGATCGCGCAGACCGGGTGATCGGCATAGATGCCTCGGGTACAGTCCAGCAGACGCGCGATCAAGTACGGAAGATCGTCAACGCGACGTCGGAACTCGTCGAACTCGGCCGCGCGGTTCGTGAGAACGAGATCGTCATCAACCCGGATTATGCCTATCCGGCCTATGGGGTCCCATCCGAAGACACCAATGAGGCGATTCGGCTTGCTGCGCGCACCGAGGCGATGATCACTGACCCCGTCTATGAGGGGAAGTCGATGCAGGGGATGATCGACCTCATACGCAAGGGCTTCTTCCCTGAAGGATCGAAGGTTCTCTACGCCCATCTTGGCGGTGCGCCGGCGCTCAATGGCTACAGCTATTTTTACAAAGATGGCTGAGCCCCTCCATCGCCCAGCCATTCCCTTTGCCCTTCCGCAACGGAACCTGACGATGACCGATACGAGGCATCTCAAGACAATTGAACAGCGCCTACTGTGGCTCTCCCATTGGATGATCCACCATGCAAACCACATCCGGCCAAAGGTCGACGGCATCAAGACCGGCGGACATCAGGCGAGTTCGGCTTCCATGGTGTCAATCATGACGGCGCTATACTTTTCTGCGCTGCGGCCGGAGGATCGCGTCGCGGTGAAGCCGCATGCCTCGCCGGTATTCCATGCAATCCAGTATCTTATGGGCCGGCAGACGCGCCAGAAGATGGAGAATTTTCGCGGGCTAGGCGGCGTGCAGAGTTATCCCAGCCGGACCAAAGATATCGACGACGTCGACTTTTCGACGGGGTCGGTGGGCCTCGGCGTGGCAATTACCGC
This sequence comes from Mesorhizobium sp. M0659, assembly GCF_040320605.1. Classification (NCBI taxonomy): domain Bacteria; kingdom Pseudomonadati; phylum Pseudomonadota; class Alphaproteobacteria; order Hyphomicrobiales; family Phyllobacteriaceae; genus Mesorhizobium; species Mesorhizobium sp. M0659. Next base: position 14,082 of record NZ_JAMYPY010000006.1, on the reverse strand, counting down.
GCTTGCTTCGATCGTGCAGGATTTCGTCCGAGCCAAAGCCTGGGGGCAAGGAAAGGTGGGCCGTATGATCGCACTGGTCGGCGATGCCGAACTCGACGAGGGCAACATCTACGAGGCGTTGCAAGAGGGATGGAAGAACGAGCTTAGGAACTGCTGGTGGATCATCGACTATAACCGGCAGTCGCTCGACGGCATCGTGCGCGAGGGCCTCTTCGAACGCGTCGAGAAGATTTTCGAGGCCTTTGATTGGGATGTCGTCCGGGTCAAATATGGTATTCTGCAACGCGCGGCTTTCAATGAGAGCGGCGGGACCAAGCTACGAGACTGGATCGATAGCTGCTCCAACCAGGAGTATTCCGCGCTGACCTTCATGGGCGGCGCCGTGTGGCGCAAGCGGCTGATGGACGATCTCGGCGATCAGGGCGACGTCTCGGCGCTGATTGGACGGCGGAGCGACGCCGAGCTCGCGGCACTAATGGAAAATCTCGGCGGCAATTGCGTAGCGACTATGGCGGAGGTTTTTGCGGCCATCGGCCACGACCGGCCTACCTGCTTTCTCGCCTACACGATCAAGGGATGGAGCACGCCGATCGCTGGGCATAAGGACAATCACGGCGGGTTGATGACGACCAAGCAGTTCGCCGACTGGCAAGTCGAGATGGGCATCGCGGCAGGCGAGGAATGGGAGCCCTTTGCGAGCGTGCCGGACCCTGCCGCGCTCAAGGCGTTTCTGGCCCTGACACCGTTCTTCGCGGAGGGAGCGCGGCGCTATTCCGACCGCCAGCTTGAAGTGCCGCGTATAGAATTCGACTCCAACCGGGAAATCTCGACGCAACTTGCTTTCGGCAAAATCCTCGACGATCTCGCCAAGGGCAGATCTTCGCTTTCTGAGCGGATCATGACGACGTCGCCCGACGTCACCGGCACCACCAGCCTTGGCGCCTGGGTCAACCGGCGCAAACTCTTCGCCCGCAAGCCCGCCGCCGACGCGTTCATCGAGCACCGCATCGCGTCGACAGCGAAATGGGAATTCACGCCCGACGGACAGCATGTCGAACTCGGCATTGCCGAGATGAATCTCTTCCTCCTGCTCGGCGCGGCAGGGCTCAGTCACTCCCTGTTCGGCAAGCGGCTGATTCCCATCGGCACTGTCTACGATCCCTTCGTCTGTCGTGGTCTCGATGCGCTAAACTATGCCTGCTACCAAGACGCCCGGTTCATGATCGTCGGCACGCCCTCTGGCGTGACGCTGGCGCCGGAGGGTGGCGCGCATCAATCGATCGGCACTCCGCTGATCGGTATGAGCCAGGACGGGCTGGCGGCCTTCGAACCCGCCTTCGCCGACGAACTCGCCATCATCATGGAATGGGCCTTTGGCTATCTTCAGCGCGACGGCGGAAACGACCCCGACGAGCGAACCTGGCTGCGCGACGAGACCGGCGGTTCGGTCTACCTCCGGCTTACGACCAAGCCGCTCGAACAGCCTCTGAAACGTGTCGACGACGATTTCAGACAGGGGGCGATCGACGGCGCCTACTGGCTCCGAAAGCCAGGGCCAAATTGTTCTGTCGTCATCGCCTATCAGGGTGCAGTGGCCGACGAGGCCATCGCCGCCGCCGGCATGCTCGGCGAATATCGTCGAGATATCGGTGTTTTGGCAGTGACCTCTGCCGATCGGCTCAATGCCGGATGGACGGCGGCGCAGCGCGAGCGCGCCCGTGGCAATCCGCGCGCGATAAGTCATGTCGAACGCCTGCTTGATCCGCTGCCGGGTCATTGCGCCATCGTCACCGTCATCGACGGCCATCCCGCGACGCTCTCCTGGCTTGGCGCTGTGGCGGGCCACAGGACGATCCCGCACGGTGTCGAGCATTTTGGCCAGACCGGAATGATCAACGATCTATATCGACACTTCCGGATCGACCGGAACGCTATCGCGGCTTCGGTGATGGCGCTCACATCCGGTAAGCGGGCGATGTTATCCGAGACACTCCTCTTTCCCTGACGTCGAGGTCCAAACCATGAGGGAAGGAGATTGTCATGGCTTAACAAATCAACAACGAGCCGTTCCTCTCAACGATCAGATCCATCGAATGAAAAATTATCGCGATAGCAAGTATCGTGGAATTCCGAAGGAAAACAAAATGACAAAGTCAAAAATTATCCTGGCAGCCGCAGCAGGTATCGCAACCGCCGCCTCTGCTTACGCCGCCGATAAGATCCCAGATAACCAAGCCGTCAGGAATGTCGTCCTCGTCCACGGTGCTTTTGCCGACGGTTCAGGCTGGCGCGGTGTCTATGAGGAACTGACTGGGCGTGGATATAAGGTGACGATCGTACAAAATCCTTTGACGTCACTTGCTGACGATGTTGCTGCGACCAAACGAGCGCTTGATCGTCAGGACGGCCCGACTGTACTCGTTGGCCATTCCTGGGGTGGCGTGGTGATTACCGAGGCGGGCGTCGACGCAAAAGTCAAAGGCCTCGTGTATGTCTCGGCCCTATCGCCAGATGCCGGTGAGACGACGGCCCAGCAATACGAAGGTTTTACGAGCCCGCCTGAATTTGTGATCGACCCGACATCCGATGGCTTTGGTTTCGTGAAGCCAGAGAATTTCAAAGCAGGCTTCGCTGCCGACACGACCGATGCCGATGCTGCTTTCCTGAGCGATTCCCAGGTTCCGATCAACTTGTCGGCCTTCGCCACCAAACTCGAGAACGCAGCATGGAGGACTAAGCCGAGTTGGGCTGTGATCGCCCGGCAAGACAAGGCCTTCGACGCCCGCATGCTGCAGCATATGGCCAAGAGAATCGGTGCGAAGGTTACCGAGGTCGACGCCAGCCACGCGCTCTTCATGACCCAGCCTAAGGTCGTCGCCGATGTAATTGACGACGCCGCCAGGAGCACGCAGGCAGCGGCGCAGTGATTGTGTTGCGAGGCTAGCAGAACCAACAGGCGAGTGGCAAACACGCGTCGGGTCGCAGATGCCCGTGGAAGGCTGCCCTTAAAGGATTTGTTTACCTTTTGAAAGTCCGAAGAGGCGGGCGAGGGACGCCGCCCTATCCGGGGCCGTGTCCCTGCGTCGGTCGCACATCGCCTCCGGCCAGAGCCTACTGCAAATCTTGTCCCACAGCCGTAGCCGGATATGGTCGGAACAGCGATCACTACGATTTCGGCCCCCCGGTGTCGATATTGATTCGGATGGCTTCATTGGCGGCCTGACCGCAGGGTACAATTGGCAGCGGGGCCAGATCGTGTCCGGCGTTGAGGGCGACGTGTCATACGCCAATATTCACGGTAGCGCCCTTGAGGTTCCGTTTGTGCCGCCATGCGGCAATGAAGGCTGTACAGCCGATGTCGACTGGTACGGGACGGGCCGCGTGCGCGTTGGCTATGCGTTCGAGAATTTCCTTCCATATCTCACGGGCGGCTTTGCTGTCGGTAAGGTCAAGGGCACGGCTGACCTGGGAGCCTGCGGCTTTACGCCAACATGCGGCTATGACGAGACCAGGTGGGGCTGGGCGGCCGGCGCAGGACTTGAATGGGCGCTGAACCAGCAGCTGTCGTTCAAGGCTGAGTATATGCACGTCGACCTGGGCACTCCCGAGTTCAACACGCCTTCTTCTGTCCCATCGACTGACAATATCGACTTCGACACGGTGCGCGTAGGCATCAACTATCATTTCTGAGGCTCTACGCCTTTCTGTCGTCCGTTTATTTTGAAGGAGAAAACCTTGGTGAAGAAAATCTATTTGAAGCCAACGTTGGCGAAGCGCGGTAAACTGTCGGCTGTCGCTGGCGGTCCATCCTCCCCGGGCCCCGTGGCAACATAAGTTCTGTTTACCGCCACATTCCGAGCTCCTTCGTGCGTCCAGCTTGGCGGATTGACTGCATTAGCTCTATATCGGCCGGATGGGAAAAGGATGGACGTTCCAATCGCTGATCGACAAAAAGATGACGGTCACGGCGTACTGCCACACCCCAGCGAGCCATCATAAGCAGGGAGCTTGAACTGGTGAAGCTCCGCGACCTTTCAGCCAAGAGGCGCGCCGGCCATGACCGATGACCTCATTCCCAAGCTGAAATGCGCCAAGTGCGGCAGTAACAAAGTGGGGCTGATCTACTCGCCGGACACCAGCCCGAACGCCTATGGCAAGGCGAAGGGCAGCTAACGAGCCAGCGCCATTCCAATGCCAACACCAAGGCCGATAGTGAGGGCCAAGGAACAGCTTGCTGGCGATATCGAGGGCGAACAGGGGGCCAAACGTCCTGGCGGGGCTCCTTGAGGGCGTTGGCGATGTCATCGAAGATCGTTTCCATCGGTCGAGTCAAGATCGAAAGCCGAATCTGAGAATCCCCTGTTTGTTCCGTCAAAGTCTAACGATCAGGGAAGCGCCATGGAAAGCACGTGCAGTAACGGTTGATTCAACCATTGCTGGTATAAGTGTGGGGTGGGTGGCGGCTCCGACAGCTCGGGTGTGGAACTGAGTGCCGAAGCCGCCTGCGCAGCCAAGGTTGGGGTTTGACCGCGCCGTCCTATTCTGGGACAGCGCGGTCAACGAACCGTTAAAATGTCGGACCTAGTTAAGTCGGTGCTAATTGCGCCCTTCGGCCTTTTTGCGTCAGCCGGGAACATCCTCGCTCCGAGGCTGTTCGGTCACACCCGGCTCGTCTCAGCGGTCCTGCCGGTGACCAAGATGGCCCCTCACTAATCATGGTCGGCCCGCGCTCGGAAGCAGGCGCGGGCCGTCCCCGCACAAGCCCGGCATCTCCAGATGTCAGCGCTTTGGCGCGAGCCGGAATGCATAACGGTTCCGGATTTGAGTGTTGAAATAGACGCCCTTGGCAAAGGCAGCTTTGAACGCGGCAACGGCCTCAGCAGGTACGTCCAAAAACTCGTAATGCTTCCCGCTCGCTACAAACCAAACCGTGTTGGGGTCATAGTCGAACTTGCGTATCGAGGTCGACGGCATGGTATGCCATTCAAAAACTCAGCTAGCCGAGTTGGATCGCCAGCTACAGGCTGAAACTGTATTCGAATATGTGGCCGCGCTTTTCGTCGGCAACCCTGATCCAGATGGGCTCGCTGGTGCGCAGAGTGACGTCGCGCTCTGTCGCTTCCCGCGCCGCCCTGATCGGCGTTGTCGCGTGGACGATGTGGGTAGCCGTCACAGTATCGCCGTCCATTTCCTCAACGTGGTATTTCGGCACTTTTGTTCCTAAGCGTCTAATTCAAGCGGCTGGTGATCCCGCTGCTCGTGCCACATCACCTGCCGGAAATCGCGGCGGTCAACCTGCTGTCCGCAAATCGGGCATAGGTGGAACGGTCGTGTCCGTCTGCCGGCGAATGTAGTTTGCCGGGGATGAGTGGGCCAAGGTCGGCTATTCTGGTCATGCTCGAACGAAGGTAGTGTGCTGAGAGTTCTGCAAATTCGCTGAGAGGGGGCGGTCATGGCAGGCTGGTGATTGTTCACGTCACCTGATTCCCGCGAAGGAACGCCACCATGACCAAGACTGAAGTTAAGACCGCCAGCGCTGCCGTCAAAGACATTTTGCTTTCGAACCCGGATGGATTGCACGAAGTGCTCCGTGCGGTGATGCAGGAGGTGCTTGAGGCCGAGATGGACGAGGCGCTGGGTTGCGCCCTCATTTGCGGGTAGAGCGCATAATCCTAGAACACCATGGCGATGTCGCACGATTTCGGCGCGATCTCGTTGATGACCTAGCCTTCGAGCGCGATCTCGCCGGCACTGGTGTCCTTCGGCCCGGTAATCCCGAGCAAGGTCGACTTGCCGCAGCCGTACGGCCCGACGACGAACTCACCCGACGCGATGTCGACAGATACGCCCTGGATAACCTTCGCCTTGCTATAGCCTTTCTCGACGCCCGATATGGTGGCCGCACTCATTAGCGTTTCCTCAGAAAGCGACCTTGTCGCCACCCTTGAGCTGCAGGATCTGCCGCGCCTCATCAGGGGTGGCCACCGAGGCGCCCAGCCCCTCGATGATCTGGCGGACCTTCTTCACCTGCTCGGCATTGGATTTCGCCAACTGGCCCTTGCCGATCCACAGCGAGTCCTCCAGCCCGACGCGCACATTGCCTCCGAGCGCGATCGCCTGGGTAGCGATAGGCAACTGGCAGCGGCCGGCGCCCAGCACCGACCAGTGATAGTCGTTGCCGAACAGGCGGTCGGCAGTGCGCTTCATATGCGCGACGTCCTCTGGGTGGGTGCCGATGCCGCCTAGTATGCCGAACACGCTCTGGACAAAGAACGGCGCCTTGACCAGGCCGCGCTCGACGAAATGGGCGAGCGTGTAGAGATGGCCGATGTCGTAGCATTCGATCTCGAAACGCGTGCCGTTCTCAGCGCAGGTGCGCAGGATGTGCTCGATGTCGCCAAAAGTGTTGCGGAAGATGCGGTCGCGTGAGCTTTCGAGGTAGGGCCGTTCCCAGTCATGCTCGAAGCTCTTGAAGCGCTCCAGCATCGGATAGAGGCCGAAATTCATCGAGCCCATGTTGAGCGAGGCGACCTCCGGCGCGAAGGTCGCGGCCGGCTTGACCCGTTCCTCGACGCTCATCGTGGCGGCGCCGCCGGTGGTGATGTTGATGACGCAGTTCGAGCGTTGCTTGATCACCTTCAGGAAGGGCGCGAAGGCCTCGGTCGACTGGTCGGGCCGGCCATCGGCGGGATTTCGCGCATGCAGATGGACGATGGCCGCACCGGCCTCGGCCGCTCCGATCGCGGCATCGGCGATCTCCTGCGCGCTGACGGGCAGATGCGGCGACATTGACGGCGTGTGGATCGAGCCGGTGACCGCGCAGGTGATAATGATCTTGTTGTGGTTCGCCACTTGAATGAATCCTCGTCTATTTGACCGCGGCTTATTTCACCGCGCCTTGGGTGATGCCGGAGATGAACTGCTTCGACAGCACGATGTAAAGCAGGGTGATCGGCAGCGCGGCCAGCGTCAGCCCGGTGAACAGCACGCCCCAGTCGGTGGTGAACTCGCCGACAAAGACGGTGAGGCCCTGCGGCAAGGTCTTGAGCTCGTCCGACGTGATAAGCACCAGCGGGAAGAAAAAGTCGTTCCAGATCGGCACGGCGTTCTGGATGGCGACGATGACCAGCGCCGGGCGCGCCAGCGGCAGCATGATCGAGCGCATGATGCGAAATTCGCTGGCGCCATCCATGCGTGCGGACTCTTCCAGTTCGCGCGGCAAGGTCCTGAGGAAGCCAGTCATGATGAACACGGCCGAAGGAATTCCCATGGCGACATAGACCAGCACCAGGCCGGCGTAGCTGTCGACCAGGCCAAGCGTATCCAGCTGGATGAACAGCGGAATGATCGCCAGTTTCAGCGGCACGGTCATGCCGCTCAGGAAAAACATCAGCACCACCGCGCTCAGCCTGAACTGGTAGCGGGCAATCGCGTAAGCCGCCATGGTGCTGAACAGAAGGATCAGGGCAACCGCCGCAACTGTGATGCCGACCGAATTGGCGAGGTAGCGGACGAAGTTGGTTTCGCTCCACACCCGCTCGGCATTGGCCAGCGAGAAGTGCGCCGGCAGGGCGAAGGGCGAGCTGAAGATCTCGGCATTGGTCTTGAAGGACGACATCACCATGACGAACAGCGGATAGATCATGATGACGGCGTTGATCGCCAGCATCAGCTGGATGGCACCATTCTTCAGCAACTCCGCGGGTTGCCCGGTGCGGGCTGTCGCGCTCACAGTTCGATCTCGCGACGGCGCAGGTAGCGAAGCGCGATTGCGGTGACGCCGGCAACGATGATGAACATCATCACGGCCAGCGCGCTGCCTTGGCCGAAATCCTGGATGCCGGTCGTCGTCGAACCGAAGGCGGTGCGGTAGAAATAGAGGCCGAGCACGTCTGTCGCGCCGCCGGGCGAACCGGTGAGGCCGGCCATGACATAGGGGATCTCGAACCAGTTGAAGCTGCCGATGAAGGTCAGAATGGTGACGATGGTGACGCTCGGCGCGATCAGCGGCCAGATGATCTTTGTCATCAGCACATAATCGCCCGCTCCGTCGAGACGGGCGGCCTCGATCACGTCCTTGCTGATGCGCTGCATGCCGGCCAAAAGCACCAGGGTCGGGAAGCCGAGCCAGTGCCAGACATTGGCGAACAGGACGCTGCCCAACGCCGTGTGTTCATTGCCGAGCCACGGGATGGCGCCGATACCCATCAGCGCCAGCGTCTGGTTCACCAGTCCGAACAGCGGATGCAGGAACAGTTTCCACAGGAAGCCGACGATGACTGCCGACAGCACGACGGGAAGAAAGACGATGACCTGGTGGATGCGGTGGCCGGGCAGAGCCTTCAGCAAGGCGTAGGCGAGCAGGAAGGCGGTGCCGTTCTCGAACACCATCAGCACCACGAAGGCGATGATGTTGTGCTTCAATGCATTGTAGGTCCAGTCGCTATAAGGCCGTTCGAACAGCACCTTGCGGAAGTTTTCGAAGCCGATGAATCCGGCCGGCTGCAAGCCGTTGAACTCATAAAAGGCAAGGCGGAAGGCCGACAGCAGAGGCCAGAGCACGAACAGCACCATGACCACCAGGGCCGGTGTCAGCAGGGACGCGATCCAGAGTGACCGGCGCCACGGAAAGGTTTTTGTGGTGTGGCGCCGGCCGCTGTTCATGTCACTTGCCCTGGAAAGGCTGGTACCATTTGGCGAGGCCGTCGGTCAGGTCGGCGGCCAGCTGGTCCGGGGTGATCGAACCCGACATCATCTTGGTGATGTCGCCCTGCAGCAGCTCCGATCCCGTCGGCTTCTCGAAACGGAAGTAGACGACATTGATATGCGGCATGGCGGTTTCGTTCAACTTGGCGACATGGGCGAGAAGCTCGTCCTTGATGACGACGCCCTTGATCGGTGAGATGTTGCCGAGCAGGGCGGAGAACTTGTCGCCGAACTCCTTGGTGCCCATCCAGTTGACCAGCTTGAGCGCGGCCTCCTTGTTGGCCGATTTGGCGTTGACGGCATAACCGCCGTCGAAGAACTTGGTCACTTGCGGTGTGTCGCCGGCCTTGGCCATGGGCGGGGCGACGAAGTCCATGTTGATAGCCGGGTTCTGGGTGCGGTAGCTGGCGATATCGAAGCTGCCGCCGGCAAGCATCGCCGCCTTGCCGCTGATGAACAGCTGGCCGGCGGTGTCATAGTCGATGCCTTCGAAGCCGGGCGGCATGTAGTCGCGCAATTCGAGCAGCTTGCCAAGTGCCGCGACATAGCGCGGATCCTTGAAGGTGGTCTTGCCCGCCGTCAGGTCGCTGACGAAGTCTTGGCCGAGGAACGGGTTGGTGAAGATGGCCACGAACATCTCGTTGAACCAGCTGGTGCCCATGCCGTTGGCCAAGGGATAAATGCCCTTTTCCTTCAGCGCCTTGCTGACGGTTATGAACTCACCCCAGGTGGTCGGCGGGGTCAGCCCGGCCTTGGTGAAGACGTCCTTGTTGATGAACAGGCCGAGCGTCTGCGAGGCGAAGGGCAGGGAATAGACCTTCTTGTCGGCGCGGTAGGTGCCGGCCACCAGCGCGTCGGCGGGCTGGTTGGCGAGCGAAGGCACCGTGGTCAAGTCTTGGGGCTCGAAGTAGCCAGCCTTCACGAACTGCTCGAGCCAGCCATAGGCGTGGGTATGGATGACGTCGCCACCCTTGCCGGCAGCAAGCGCAGTCGAGACGATGGTCGGATAGTTCTCGTCCGGGAACGACTCGAACTTCACATGGATGTCCGGGTTGGCCTTGGTGAAATCGGCGAAAAGTTCGTTGTAGGCGGCCTTGTCTTCCTGGCGCCAGGTCCAGAACGATATGTCGGTGGCATGTGCCACGCCGGCTGCCAATCCCCATGCGAAAGACGCGGCCGCGAGGGCCAGCCCAATCCTTCTCCTGCTCATGTTGCAATCTCCCAATCGCGCTTGATGCGCTTTTTACGACGATTATCAAATCATAGTTCTTGCCGTCTGGAAAGATAGTTTGTAAAGTTTCCTAACTAACGTGGAGTGGACGCGGCAGCCCGGCTTCGTCCCGGCTTGCGCGGTGGATATCGGTGACCCAGAAAATCATTGCAGGCGTGGATATAGGCGGCACCAAGACACGCATCATGGCGTGCCAGGGCGAGCGCATGATCGCCGACGAGGTGCTGGTGACGGAGAGCTGGCGCATTCGCCAGATGGAGGCCGATGCCACGACACTGGCCAGCATCGTCGCCGGATTGTGCGGTGGTGTCGCGCCCGCTGCGCTGGCCGTTGGCGCGCATGGCTGCGACACGGGTGAGCAATGTCTTCGCTTCCAAGCGCTGTTGGGCAGCAGGACCAGCGGTGCGGTGCGGGTGGTCAATGATGCCGAGCTGATGGTTCCCGCCGCCGGCTATATTGATGGCATCGGCGTCGTCTCCGGCACAGGCTCCATCGCGGTGGCACGCACGGCCGATGGCAAGATGCTGGCCGCCGGCGGCTGGGGCTGGATCCTGGGCGACGAGGGCAGCGCGCCGGCCTTGGTGCGCGAGGCGGCCAAGGCGATCCGCCACAGCCTCGACCGGGGCCAGGATGGCGATCCGCTGATTGCCGCACTGATGCGCGAACTGGGTACAGACGACCAGACCAAGCTTGGCATCCTGCTCAACGAAACGCGCGGCGCGGCGGTCTGGGGCCGCTATGCCAATGCCGTGTTCGACGCAGCGATCGCCGGCTCGGCTCTGGCTGTCCGCGTCATCAGGGAAGGCGGCGCAGGATTGGCAGCGCTGGTCGAACTCTTGATCGAACGCGGCGCCAATCCCGCCCTTGTCGTGGCTGGTGGCGGTGTCATCTCGGAGCAGCCGATGTTGATGGCGGCATTCGTCGAGGCCATGGCAAAGGTCTCGCCGTCGAGCCAGGTGCTGCTGCTGCGCGAGCCGCCGGTGCTGGGTGCGGTCGCCTTGGCAAGACGACTGCTGGTCGGTCAGGCCAATCTTCGGAAATTGGAGCGGTTTGAATGATGAAGCGTATCGGCTATCGCCCGGCGGTGGCGCGCCAAACGGAAAGTCTCGAAATCGGCCGGCGTTCGGTGGCCTCGTCGCTTGACGACCTCGATCTCGGCGCTTTTGCCGGCAAGACGATCGGGCTTGCCGGCATCGGCGCCAGCTATCAGGCGGCGCTGGCCGGCGCGCTTTATCTGCGCGCCTCAGGCATCAGGGCTTTTGCATATACGCCGACCGATCTTTATGGCCGCTCGGATGCCGCCGCCGATGCGTTCATCTCGCTGTCGGCCTCCGGGCAGAGTCGCGAAATCTCCGATGTCATGCAGGAAGCATCGGCCTCGCCACGCTTGGCGATCTGCCGTGGCAGCGACAATCCGCTGGCGTCTCTCACCGGCGCCGTGCTTGCCACGGATTCGGGCGCCGATAATGGCGCCAGTTCGACTGGCTATACCGGAACCTTGCTGGCGCTTGGCATGCTGATCGACAGACTTGCCGGCAACAGCTTCGATTGGACGACTTTGCCACCTGCGGTCGCCACCGTGCTTTCCGGTGCGGAAAAGGCTGCCGGACAGGCGGCACGGCTGCTGCAGGGCAGAACATCCATCGATATCGTCGGCGCCGGTGTCGGTTTCGCCAATGCCGGCGAGGCGGCGATGCTGATACGCGAGGCCGTTCGTGTACCGGCATCGGGATGGGACACGCTGAACTATCTGCACGGGCCGATGGAATCGCAGGATGCGGCGACCGGCTTGATCGCGATCGGCGATGGCCGTGAGGTCAAGATCGCGCAGGATGTTGCCGCCCTAGGCTGCCCCTCCGTGCTGGTGACGCGGCGCAGCGATGCCGCTCCAGCCGACAGGCTGGTGGTGATCTCCCTTCCGGCGCTTGGCAACGCCATCGCCGATGCCATACTGGATATCATCGCCATCCAGCTCGTCGTCGGCGACATGCAGGATGCCGCTGGCCTGAGCGACATCGTGTTCCGCTACCGGCAGACGGACACCAAGCTCAAGCCATGGTCGCGGACTGAAGTCTGACGCCTGTGTACGGATCGCGGAAATTGCCAAACCGCCTGTCCATGAGGCATTGAGGACAGGATGCGGCTTTCGAGTCGGGGCGGCGATTGCGCTTTCCGACTGGAGACAGGATTTCAGGGCAATAGATGGCGGCTGCGGAAATCCCTAACCTGACCGACAGCGCCCGCGCTGTGCTGCGCGTGCTCGCCGCGCATGGGCCGGTGACGCGGCCGAAGCTCGGCGCCATGCTCGACCTCTCGAAGCCGACCATGTCTGCGGCGGTGTCGGAGTTGAGCGCGCTCGGCCTCGTCGCCTCGCGTGGGCTGGAACGCGGCGCCATTGGCCGCACGGCGACTGTCTATGGCATCGGTCCAGGTGCGGGCTACGCGATCGGCATCGATGTCGGCGCCGCCCAGGTGCGCGCCGTCGCTTATTCGATGGATGCCGAGAAGCTGGCGTCGGCGGAAGGGCCGATACCGGAAGCGATCGCTGGTGATGCCGACGAGTTGGGCGCCGTCGTGTTGTCGGTGGCGCGTGCCACCATGGCCAGGGTTGGGAGGCATTTTCGCGCGCTACGTAGCATTGCGGTTGCTGTGCCGCGCATCGTCGCCAATGACAGTTTTGACCGCCCGGGCGGACCCTCCGCCGTGCTTGGCCTGCTGCGTCGCAGTGTAGACGTTCCGATTATCCTGGAAAACAACGTCAATTGCGCGGCTATCGGCGAGATGCATTTTGGCGCCGCTCAAGGCCACCAGACCTTCGCCTTTCTGCAGGTTGGAGTCCGGGTCGGCCTCGGCTTCATCACCGAAGGGCGCTTGTTTCGTGGCGCCGGCGGTGCTGCCGGCGAGATTGGCCGCATGCCGTTTCCGTGGTCGGCAAGCGAGACTCCCTCTCGTGAAGGGCTCGAACATTATCTCGGCTCACGGGCGCTGATCGAGCGTTGCCGACTCGATTGGCCAGCACAAGAAGGAGCACCGCCGGACTCGGCCAAGGATCTGTTCGCGCGTGCTTTGGAAAACTCAACGCCGGCGGGGGCGGCGGTCGCGCGCCATGCCGCTGATATTGGCAGGCTGGCAGCCGGCTGCATCGGCATGCTTGACCCCGGCCTGATCGTCCTTGGGGGCGGCGTCGGCAGGAATCCGCTAATGACCGAAACCGTCGAACGAGTAGCGGCAGAGCTTGCTTGGCCTACAAATATTGCCGTCAGTTCTCTCGGGGATGACGGGACTGCGCTCGGTGCCATGAAGCTAGCGGTTGATTATAGTCTCGGGCTGATGCTGCACGAAGGCCGGCACCCGGCTGTGGTGCTACCGCCATTGTCAGAGTTTGAGGGTGTCAAATAGCGATTTGGGCTCGAAACTCAATTAGCTGCTGTCGATGTCAGTGTCTAATTCCTTGTTACCGGAGGTACTCGGATGCAAGGAAGCAGGATACTTGTTGGCTCTCAGAAGGCGGAGAAGGTGATGCGCAGTGGCCGTGGCGAAGCGCGGCGCGTTCAGCTGAGAGCCTTGTTCTCGCCAGTTCAACGAAAAGTCCTGAGCTGATTGTTGGCCTCATGCTGCCTGTTTTTCAGCGCCATTTGATAACGAATTCGAAGGGCGTGATGATGCCAAGCACTGAGTGCGTCTGTGTCAGTCAAGGCGCTTCGCTCGGCTTATCTATCGTCGCCTCAACCCGCCGACCAGCTGCCGTGCGGTTGAACAAAGCCTGCCTTGACTTGTCGCGGATTGTGGTGGCAAGAGCTGCCAGAAACCATCAAGGCAGCGCGAAGGATGACAGGCTCGATAGCATCGGTAGGTCACCAGCGCTGATGCACGTAGGGCTTGATGTGCTGGTCGTAGATCGCCTTCACCTTGCCCATCAGCTCGTTCGACAGCGGCGCAAGGTTCGCCGCTTCCGCATTGGAAACCGCCTGCGCCGGATTGCGGGCGCCGGGGATGACAACCGTCACCGCGTCGAACATCAGGATCCAGCGCAGCGCGAATTTCGCCATGGTGGTGTCGCCTGACACCAGCGGCCGCACCTTCTCGACCGCCGCCAGCCCGACGTCATAGGGCACGCCCGAAAATGTCTCGCCGACATCGAAGGC